>DATECU010000088.1:0-3579 GCA_035286745.1 Vicinamibacteria bacterium
AAAGCTGGGAGGAACTGAAGACGCGCATCCTTCAGGGAATCGCGGAGATCAACCAAGCCCCGGTGGTTCACCGCTGGCGCAACTTCACCGCCCTGGAAGCCGCCGAATGACTGTAGACCTATCACCGAAACGATATACTAGGGTTCTTCGTCCGTCGCCTGCCTGAACAAACGTTCAGGGAGTCTTCAGGCTCGCCCGGCTCCAGAAGCGCTAGCCTCTCCTGGACGTCGCCGTCCCGGAGCGGGACGGCAGGAGGTTCTCGATGAAGACCAGAGGGGGATGGGTCCTGGCGGCGGCCGCCGTGGGTCTCGTCGCGCTCGCCGCCGCTCCTGCCATGGCGCAGGAAGAGTGCGCGACTTGCCACGAGGAAGTGGCCAAGGGCTTTGGCAAGACCGGCCACGGCCGCTCGTTCGCGGCGGACAAGAACTACCAGACGGCAAGCTGCACCAGCTGCCACACCGGTGCCCAGGAACACCTGGACTCGGGCGGCGAGAAGAGGCCGGCCAGCCTGACCAAAGGCGCAGCCGACGAGGCCAACGCCTCCTGCCTCTCTTGCCACGCGGGGAAGAACCAGCAGGCCCACTGGCAAGGCAGCGCTCACCAGCGCGCCGGAACCAGGTGCGCGAGCTGCCACGACGTGCACGGGAAGCACCCGGGCTCCGCCGAGCCGGCGAGAGCGCTGCCGGCCGCCACCGAGAGCACAAAGAAGTGTCTCGAGTGCCACGGCGCCATGCGAGCCAGCCTGCACCAGCGTTCTGCGCACCCCATGCGGGAAGGCCAGATGCAGTGCGTGTCCTGCCACAACCCCCACGGGACCGCCGGTGAGAAGCTGATCAACCACGGGTCCACCAACGAGCTCTGCTACTCCTGCCACCAGAACCTGAGGGGACCCTTCCTCTGGGAGCACTCGCCGGTTCGGGAGGACTGCCTCACCTGCCACCGGGCCCACGGCTCGAACTACCCGTCGCTGCTCCAGGCCCGTGTCACCCAGCTCTGCCAGTCCTGCCACCAGCAGGGCCGTCACCAAACGCTTCCCGGCGTGCCGGCGTCCGTCTGGGTGGGCAACAAGGCCTGCTTGAACTGCCACTCACAGATCCACGGGTCGAATCACCCGTCGGGCCCTCTGTTCCAGCGGTAGGGGAGAAGAAGCCATGACCAGAATGAACCTCTGCTTCGCCCTTCTCGCCCTGGCCTCCCCGCTCCTCGCCGAGGAGCCGGCCGGGAAGGACACCAGCCTCACCATCATCGGCGGCGGCCAGTACGTGAACGATCTCGACCGCGGTCAGGCCCGCTTCGAGGAGTTCGGCGAGGTCCCCAAGGGCCTGGTGCTGGAGTTCGGCCGCTTCGCCTACACCCCGAAGGACAAGAACTGGCTGGTGTCGTTCACCGCCATCGACGCCCTGCAAGACGACCAGCGCTACCGCCTCGACTGGAGGAGCCCGGGGAAGTTCTCCTTCAAGGCCAGCTACCTGGAGCAACCCCGCTTCTACTCGAGCGGATCGAAGACGCTGTGGTCGGGAGCCGGCACCTCGACCCTCACCCTGAGCGACTCCTTCCGGCAGGGAGCCGAGGTCGCCGCCGGGTCTCCCACCTCACCCTTCGCTTCCTCCGACATCAGGGCCTACATGGATGCGGCGCTCGCCGGCGCCACCCCCTTCGACCTCAGCACCAAACGTAAGGACCTGAACGGCGCGCTCGACTTCAAGCTCACCAGCGCGCTCACCCTCAACCTGAGCGGACGCTACGAGACCCGCCAGGGCACCCGGGCCCTCGGCTTCGGCACCTACATCCGCCGGCAGGGGCTTTCCGGGGTGCCCGGCACCGGCGCCGGGTCCTTCTGGCGGGAGACCGTGGAGGCTCGCGGCAACGAGCTGGTCGAGCCGCTCGACCACCAGATCACCGAAGCTGGAATCACCCTCAACTGGGCCAGGAAGGGCTATTCGGTCAGCGCTGGCTGGTTCGCCTCCTCCTTCCGAAACGACACCACCGCCCTCTACTTCGACAACCCCTTCGAGGGTACGCCCGGCCGGGCCTCCTCAACCATCTTCAGCCCCGCTTCCGACCAGGAGCCAGCAGCCCCCGCCGGCAACAACGCGCTTCGCGGACTCTACGCCCGCTCCTCGATGCAGCTCTGGCCCGAGAACGACTACAACCGCGTCTTCGCCAACGGGTCGTTCAAGCTGGGCGGGAAGACGCGGCTCTCCGGCGTGGTCGCCCGCGCCACCCTGAAGCAGGACGACGCCTTCCTCCCCTACGCGGAAAACGACCCGGTGGTCTTCTCGCAGGCCGGCCAGCCCCTGGTCTACGCCAAGGATGCTGCGCTGCCGCAGTCGAGCCTGAACGGCGAGATGACGACGACGCAGGCCGACCTCAAGCTGTCCTCGCACCTGGGCCCGGTCTCGCTGCGCGCCGGATATCGCTACTTCGACCTCGAGGACGGCCGGCCAGAGATCCAGTTCCCCGGCTACTCGTCGTCGGGTGACGCCTACTTCCGCCGGAGCATCGGCCAGACTCACGAGGGACAGAAAGCCCTCTTCAACGAGGTAGGCGGATACACCCGAAAGCGGCTGGACCTGGGCGCCGCAGTGCGGGTCGGCCGCGTCACCCTCGACGGGGAGTACGTCCGGACCGGCTGGGACTACCAAGCTCGACAGGTGGAGGGGACCACCGACGACACCTTCAAGGGGACGGTCCGCTTCACCGCCGGGCCGGCGAACGTGAGCGCCTATTACGTCAAGGCAAGCCGTGAGTTCGAAGGAGCCTACAGCGTCGGCCTTGAGACCTCAGGTGTGCGCGCCTATGACGTCTGGAAGCGCGACCGCTCCCAGGCGGGTATCGACCTTGACCTGCCCCTCTCCGACCGGTTGCTGCTGGCTTTCGGCGGCAGCTATTGGAAGGACGAGTACCCTGGCGCCGTCCAGGGCTTCACCCACGGCTACGGGCTGCAGGACAGCAAGAACGGCGCGCTCCATGCCGGCCTCACCTGGACCAAGGACGAGTGGGTTCTGGGCGCCTGGGCCGGGCTCGATCAGTACGAGTGGAACAGCTTCCAGGTGACCAAGACCAGCCTGACCGCCGACTACAACCCCACCAACCGTTGGACTCGGGGCTCGGCCGACGACACCTACTGGATCGGCCTGGAGGCGGTGGCGCCGCTCTCGAAGGACCTGAAGCTGCGGGGCGACCTCAACTACCAGAAGTTCACCGGCGACTGGACGACCGCCAATCTGGGCACACCCGACGTCAACAGCGCGGTCGCCTATCCTTTCCCCGAGCTTTCCGACAGCACGCTCACCGCCCGGGCCTCGCTCTTGTGGGCGGTCACCCCGAAGATCAGCCTCGAGGGCCGCTACGCGTACGAGCCCTACCGGCTGGACGACTTCACCTCGGACCTCATGCAGCCCTACATGCAGGGCGTCTTCAAGGAGACGCGCAGCTCGGCCAGCACGCTCGGCGACATGAACGTGAGCCGGTTTCTCTTCCTGGACAGCCGCTACTCCGACTACACCGCCCACGTGGTTTCCGGCTTCGTCCACGTCCGGTTCTAGGAGGAGCCAAGGCTCACACCCCTAACGGCGG
>DATECU010000089.1:0-20561 GCA_035286745.1 Vicinamibacteria bacterium
TGGTGGGCATCCAGGACATGGGTGCCGCCGGCCTTTCCTGCTCGACCTCCGAGATGGGTGCCCGCGCCGGCACCGGCATCGAGATCGACATCGTCAAGGTGCCCCAGCGGGAGACCGGGATGACGCCATACGAGGTCATGCTCTCCGAGTCCCAGGAGCGGATGCTGCTGGTGGCGGAGAAGGGCCGGGAGGACGAGATCGTCCGCGTCTTCGAGAAGTGGGATCTCCACGCCGAGGCCATCGGCACGGTGACCGCCGAACGGCGGCTCAGGGTCTTCCACAACGGGGCGCTGGCGGCCGATGTGCCTAATGAGGCGCTCACCGACCAGGCGCCCCTCTACGACCGCCCCTGGGTCGCGGCCGGGAACCCGGCCGCCGACGAGGACCTCTCGCGCCTGGCCCTGCCCGCCGACCTGGGCCAGGCGCTGCTCCAGGTGCTGGCCGCGCCCACCATCGCCAACAAACGCTGGATCTACCGCCAGTACGATTCCACCGTGCGCACCAACACCCTGGTCGGCCCCGGGTCCGATGCCGCGGTGGTGCGGGTCAAGGGAACCAAGAAGGCGCTCGCCATGTCCGCCGACTGCAACGGCCGCTACTGCTGGCTCGATCCCTTCGAGGGCGCCCGGCTGGCGGTGGCCGAGGCCTGCCGCAACGTGGCGGCTTCAGGGGCGGTGCCTATCGGTGCCACCAACTGCTTGAACTTCGGCAATCCCGAGAAGCCGGAGATCATGGGTCAGTTGGTGCGGGCGATCGCCGGCATGGGCGAGGCCTGCCGGGCGCTCGAAGTGCCCATCACCGGCGGCAACGTCTCGCTCTACAACGAGACCGACGGCCGGGCCATCTATCCGACGCCGGTGCTGGCGGTGGTCGGCCTGCTCGAGGATGCGGCGTGGGCTCTTGCCCGCTCCTTCCGCGCGGCGGGAGACGCCGTCTACCTCTTGGGTTCGACCGGCGAAGACCTGGGCGGGGGCGAGTTCTTGAAGACCATTCACGGCCGGGTTGCCGGCCGCCCGCCCCGGCTGGACCTGGCGATCGAGAAGCGCCTCCACGCCTTCATGGCGGAGGCCGCAGCGGAGCAGCTCCTGGGCTCGGCTCACGATCTTTCCGACGGCGGCCTGGCGGTGGCGCTGGCCGAGTGCTGCTTCGCGGGGGAGGAGGTCGGCCTGGGCGGTGCCTTCGAGCTGCCGAAGGGCTTGCGCGACGACGTCTTGCTCTTCTCCGAGACCCCGTCGCGGATGATCGTGACCGCCCGCGACGAGCCCCGACTCCGAGAGCTGCTCGGCAAGTACGACCTTCGCTGGACACGCCTGGGTGGGGTGGGTGGCGATCGGCTGACGATCACCGTCGCCGGCCGTACCCTGATCGACCTCCCGGTGATTCGCCTCCACCAGGCCTGGATGAGCCTGGAGGCGCTGCTGACCGGGCGCTAGGCAACCCCCTGGCACCTGTCGCCCCTCGGCCGTATCATCGGGGGAGGAGGCGCACATGTCGAGATGGGCGAAGGCGGTGGCGGTGGCGTGTGTCCTCCTGGTCTGGTCCTGCGCCGGCGAGGGGCTGCGCGACCTGTTCCAGGAGTGCGACAAGAAGGGCCAGAACGCCTTCGTTCGCGACACCATGAAGGACATCTACCTCTGGTACCGCGAGCTACCCGACCTCGACCCCGCGGCCTACGACTCCCCCGAGGCCTACCTGGAAGCCATGCGCTACCAGCGATACGACACCCACTTCAGCTTCATCACCGGGAAGGAAGAGGACAAGGCCTACTACTCCGACAGCCAGTTCGTGGGCATGGGCATCGGCACCAGCCAGACCAGCAGCAGCGAGCTGCGCATCTCCCAGGTCTTTCCCGACAGCCCCGCCTCCGAGGCCGGCCTGTCCCGCGGCGACTACGTCCTTACCATCAACGGCAAGGCGGTGGCGGACCTGATTCGCACCGGTGAGATCGGCAACGCCTTCGGCCCCAGCGAGGTCGGGGTGGCGGTCGATCTGGTTTGGCGCGACATGGACGGGCGGCAGAAGAGCGCGACCCTCAAGAAGCGTTTGGTGACCATCCCCACCGTCTCCATGACCAAGGTCTACGACCTGGGCAACCGCCGCGTCGGCTACATCTTCTTCAGGAACTTCGTGAAGCCCTCGGTCGATGCCCTGGATCGGGCTTTCGGCGAGCTGGGCGACCAGGGCGTTTCCGAGTTGGTCCTCGACCTGCGCTACAACGGCGGGGGCATGACCAGCGTGGCCCTCCACCTGGGCGGCTTGATCGGCGGGGTGCGCACCAAGGGCGAGGTCTTCACCAAGTTCTCACATAACGACAAGAACAAGTCGAAGGACACCACCGACCGCTTCGAGGACCCGGCCAAGGCCCTGGACCTGTCCCGGCTCACCGTCATCACCACCGACGGCTCGGCGTCCGCCAGCGAGGCGGTCATCAACGGGCTCGAGCCCTTCATTCCGGTGACCGTGGTGGGCGACACCACCTATGGCAAGCCGGTGGGTCAGTACGGCTACAACTTCTGCGACAAGGTGCTCTACCCGGTGTCCTTCAAGGTGGTGAACGCTCGCGACCAGGGCGACTACTTCGACGGCATCCCGGTCGATTGCCCGGCGGTCGACGATCTCGACCACCAGCTCGGCGATCCCGCCGAAGCCTCCCTGGCCGAGGCTCTGAGCTTCGTGGGGAGCGGGAGCTGCTCCGGCCGGCGGGCTGCGGCCGCCAGCGCCCTGAGCCGCCGCCACGCCGAGATCGGCAAGCCCGCCCGCCGCCTCGACGGCTGGCGCCAGCTGATCGGCGCCTACTGAGGCATCGATGTCGTGATTGGGTTCGGTAGGCGTCGAACAGCCCTGTTGAGCGCTTGGCCATGAGCGAGGATGGCCCTTCCCCCCCGAAGCCCGATTCGGACCTTCCGATGGCGGTTCGCCTGGCGGCCGAGACTTGGGATGGGGAGGAGCCGGTTCTCGACGGACCATCGGCACCGTTCCTGCCCAGCGTGTTGCGCCGCGGTTGGGACGCCCTGCTGCACCGCTCGGCGGTCTGGGGAGTGGCCATCGTGGTGGACGTGGTGTGGGTGGTCGCCGGTCCTCGCTTGGGGGTCCTGGGCGCGACCGCGCTGGTTCTTCTGATCGGGGGAGCTGCGGCACCGCCCTTGGCGTACACCGGACGGGGGCGACGACGCGGACATCGCCTGACGCCGCGCCGCCTGGTCGCGGCGGTGGTGGCAGTGGCGCTGGCGAGCCTGATCCTGGGCCTCTGCTTCCGCGCGGCGGAGACGGTGATGGGCGGACTGAACGCCTCGCCTGCCGGTTAGGCGGGCCGGTGGCCCGTCGCTCGTTAGGCTAAGCCAGAGCCGCCACTCGGCCGGTGGCGCGGAGGTCCTGGTAGTGGTCGAGGAACCACTGGTAGGACGAAGCGATGCCCTCGCTCAAGTTGATTCGGTGGCGCCAGCCCAGGCCGTGCAGCCGGGCGACATCGAGCAGCTTGCGTGGCGTGCCGTCGGGCTTGCTGGTGTCGAAGGCCAGCGTGGCCTCGGGGTGCACGATAGACGCCACCGTCTCGGCCAGCTCGCGGATGGTCAGGTCCTCGCCGGTGCCCACGTTGATGTGCTGGGCGGCGTCGTAGTTCCGCATCAGGAACAGACACGCGTCGGCCAGATCGTCCACGTGCAGGAACTCGCGGCGCGGCGCCCCGGTACCCCAGATGCTGACCTCCCGCCTCCCCTCCGTCTTGGCGTCGTGGAACTTGCGAATGAGCGCCGGCAGCACGTGCGAGCTGGTGAGGTCGAAGTTGTCGTTGGGGCCGTACAGGTTGGTGGGCATGGCGGAGATGAAGTTGCTGCCGTACTGCCGCCGGTAGGACTCGCAGAGCTTGATGCCGGCGATCTTGGCGATGGCGTAGGGCTCGTTGGTGGGCTCGAGAGCGCCCGACAGCAGATGCTCCTCCTTGATCGGTTGCATGCACTCGCGCGGATAGATACAGGAGCTGCCCAGGTACAGGAGCTTCTTGGCTCCAAACAGGTGAGCGGCGTGAACCACGGTGGCGTGGATCAGCATGTTGTCGTAGATGAACTCGGCGGGCCGGGTGGAGTTAGCCAGGATGCCGCCGACGGTGCCCGCAACCAGGAAGACAAACTCCGGTCGGTTGGCGCGGAACCAGTAGTTGACAGCGGCCTGGTCGCGCAGATCGAGCTGGTCTCGGGTGGCGGTCAGGACCTGGCCGAAACCCTCTCCCCCCAGCCTGCGCATGACGGCCGAGCCCACCAGGCCTCCATGACCGGCGACGAAGATCCGCGAGTTGTTTGCGAGTTCAGCCAAGGGTCACCTCACGGAGAGCCTAGGCTGATTCTAGCCCGTCAGGCGTCGTCCTGCTTGGGTGCGGTTTCGGCTTTGGGCAGCGCCTCCAGAAGCTGGTCTAATGCGCGAAGGGCGTCGGGTGTGACCGGGTCGCCGGACCCGCCCAGCGCTTCCTCTCCGGTTGCCTCTACCGACTTCGCCGGCTGTGCGGGAGGCGCGGCGGGAAGGGCCAGGCGCCGCGGCAAGAGGAAGACCGTTTGGCAGTCCTGGCAGCGATGGCCGGCCATCCCCGCCAGCCGGGCCAGCGTGCCAGGGGCCCCGTTCCGCTCGATCCGCGGGCTCCCGCACTCGCTGCAGACCGGAGCCGATGCCCGGAGAGCGCGGTACACCGAAACCAGCGGCGACCAGCGCCTCCCCGGGCTCGGCGGGTGGGGCGTCTCGCGCAGACTCACCAGCACCGCCGCTTCGCCCGCCCAACGCATGGGAGCGGTACGCGCCTCGATCTCGCGCTTGCTCGCCCCTCCCGGCTCCCGCATTTGAAACACCCGGGTGAGGTTCGCCCCCTGGGACAGTCCCAGCAGGCCTTCCGACCACTCCGGTCGATCCTGAACAGGACAGCCGAGCGGTAGCGCGATGCCGAGCAGGTGGGAGGCGGCGCGGTTGGAGAACCGGACGGCCCCGTCGCGGCCGACCACAACCAGGCCGATCGGGACGCTCTCCAGGGCCTCCCGATAGCCACACTCACCACACACGGCGGCGCGAGAGGTTCCGGACCGTTTGCGGCGCTTGGCCATAGATGACCCAACGGCAGTACGTGGGGTGGGTTCTCGCTGTGGGCTGTAGGCGTCTGTCCTACAGCCCCACTCGGTGATTGCGAGGAAGTATAGGGCCAAGACCTATCGCTGCGCCAGGGGGCTCAACTCCGCAACTCCGTGGTCCCGCGGAGGGCTCGTTGACCCTGGATGGCGGCGGCGCACGGGAACTGCCCGCTCGTTCGGCCCACCGGTCTCCGCTCTCTTCTGACCCGTCAGCGCCTTGCCGCGATGGGGGCAGAACTACGGCCATCGGAGACCGGTAACCGCGCCGGCCGTCCTCACCGATGGCCCGTCCAAGCCGCCAGCACCACGAACAGCGTGGCCACCGCCGGGATCTGCAGGTCGAAGTCCACCAACTCGTGCAGCAGCACTCCCGCCAGGGCCGCCAGCAGCCAGGGGTCCTTGCGAGCGGCGGCCAGGACCGCGACGGCGCCCGCTATCGCGATCAGCAGACCCGGCAGACCGCTCTCCACCAGCACCTGGACGTAATCGTTGTGTGCCTCACGATACCATCCCAGGCCAGCCAGTCCTGCGGGCGCACGGCTGCCGATGCGGGCTCCGCTCTCCAGCAGCGGGCGCAGGTCATCCGGCCATGGCGTCGCCCCGCGAGGCAGGGTCCACGCCGGCACCCGGCTCATCTCCTGGGCGAAGGTGTTGAAGCCGGATCCGGTGAGCCAGAGGCCGTGCATCCTCGCCAGTGAGTCCTGCCAAACCGCGGTGCGCCCTGGCGCATCGCCGGACGCGGAGGCAAAGCGCACTTCCAAACGCTCCAGGCCAAACCAGAGCACGGTCATGCCCGCGAAAGTGAGGCCCAGCACCCAGGCGGGGACGCCACGGCGCCGCTTGAGACCCACCGCCGCCAGCAGCAAGCCCATGACGAAAGCCACGATGCCGCCGCGGGACGTGGTGGCGACCAGCGCCCCGATGGCGAACAGGGCAGGGACGCAAGCGTACAGCAGGCGGGTCCCCTCGGGGGTCTCGAACGCCACCAGCCGGCGGCGGACATTGGGACGTGTCCCCACCCGGTGCGAGTAACGCCCGTAGGCGCTTGCCAGTGCCGACAGGCACAGGGGGGCGACCAGGAGCATGTAGCCGGCGAAGTGGTTGCGGTTCACGAACGGCCCAAAGAAGCCGGCCCCCTTCTCCCAGGGCTCGAAGAAACCGTAGATGCGGGTCTCGCCGGAGGCCATCTGGGCCAGCCCGACCAACGCCAGCACCACCGCCAGGCCGGCCAGCGCCTTACGGAAGCGATCCCGGGCCTGGCGCTTGCCGAACACCACGGCCGCAGTCATGTGGAGCGTCAGCGCCGAGCCAAGGAAGCCGAGGCCCCGCCAGGTGTCGCGGGGGGAGACGGTGAGCGGCTGCCCGCCCGGACCGAGAGGCAGCAACTGAACGCCTACCCAGAGAGCGAAGGCGAGGCCCGGAAAGAGCAGCGGCGGGCGGGGGATCGCGGGCCGCCCGAGGTCGAAGGGCCAACCTACGGCGCCTTCCTCCTTTGGCTCGACGAATCGACGCGTGGGATGCAAGCAGAAGGCGCCGCGTCCCAAGCGCTGGCGCAGGCTGTGAAGCAGGGCGCCGCGCAGGCCCAGGAGCAGACCCAGGGCCAGGCAGGTCCAGAAGATCGCCTGGTAGGCCCAGGGGTGTACGGCGCCGAAGGCCAGGGCCGAGCCGGCGACCGTCGCCAGCAGGATGCCCTCCAGGCCGGCGTCCAGGAGACGCAGCAGGCGCGCCCTCAGGAGCACGCTCCGAGAAGAGTAGGCCGCGCTGCCGATCACCGGCAAGGTATACACTACTCTCGTGCGTCTTGTCCTCGCCGGCTTTGCGCTGCTGGTCCTCTTGGCGTGCCGCCCTCCCTCCGAGGCGCCCCGTTTTCGCCTGGTCGAGAAGGGCCGCTATCAGGCGCTCTACGGCGCCGAAGGTCGGCTGCTGCGGGTGCTCGAAGATCGCAACGGCGATCGGGTGGCCGATGCCGTGGTGCTGTGTGGCCCCGACGGTAGACCGCGCCGGGGAGAGATCGACACCGACCTCGACGGCCGGGTGGACCGCTGGGAGGTTCTGGGACCGGACGGGGACCTGGAGAGCGTGGGCAGCTCTCCGGACGCAAGCGACCAGCCCCAGGTGTGGCAGTCGCCACCGCCCGCCCAGGCACCTCGATAGGCGCACGGATCCCAGGAGCATGGCGTTCTGCGTCATAGGCAGGCTGGCCTATTGACGCGGTTCCGCGGGGCGCGGTACAAAGAGCAGGCATGTTCGCTGGCGCCTCGCACCTCGACTCGATGGGCATGAGCATTCGTCTCATGTGCCCCTGCGGGGAGGTGCGCCGAGCCTAGTTCAGCCGATCCCAAGCTCGACGGACCCCAGGACCCGCCGGCGGCGCTGCCCCGGCGGGTCTTTTTGCTTCTAGCGGTGCCCCAACCGGGTCACCAAGGAGAGAAGACCTGTGACCAAAGATCGCGCCTATCGCTTCGAGACCCTGCAGGTGCACGCCGGCCAGGAACCGGCTCCCGGCACCAACGCCCGCGCGGTGCCCATCTACCAGACCACCTCCTACACGTTCGACGACAGCGGCCACGGGGCCCGCCTGTTCGCCCTGCAGGAGTTCGGCAACATCTACACCCGCATCATGAACCCGACCACCGACGTCTTCGAGCGTCGAGTGGCGGCCCTCGAGGGAGGGCTAGCGGCGGTAGCCACCGCCAGCGGCCAGGCGGCGCAGTTCCTGACCCTGGCCACCCTCTGTCAGGCGGGCGACAACATCGTCTCCACCTCCAACCTGTACGGCGGCACCTACAACCAGTTCAAAGTCGCCCTGCCTCGGCTGGGTCTCGGCGTGCGCTTCGTGGAGAGCGACGATCCTGCCGACTTCCTGCCGGCCATCGACGACAAGACCAAGGCCCTCTACGTCGAGAGCCTGGGCAATCCCCGCTTCAACGTCCCCGACTTCGAGGCCCTGGCCCAGCTGGCCCACGATCACGGCATACCTCTCATCGTGGACAACACGTTTGGTGCAGCCGGCTACCTCTGCCGGCCCATCGACCACGGCGCCGACATCGTGGTGGCCTCCGCCACCAAGTGGATCGGTGGCCACGGCACCTCGATCGGCGGCGTGATCGTGGACTCGGGCAAGTTCTACTGGGGCAACGGCAAGTTCCCGCTCTTCACCGAGCCGGCCCCCGGCTACCACGGGCTTAACTTCGGCGAGGTGTTCGGTCCGGCGGGCCAGTTCGGGAACATCGCCTTCGCAATCCGGGCTCGGGTGGAAGGACTGCGGGACCTGGGACCCTGCCTCTCGCCGTTCAACGCCTTCCTGCTCTTGCAGGGGCTCGAGACCCTCTCCTTGCGCGTCCAGCGCCACGCCGACAACGCGCTGGCCCTGGCCCGCTGGCTGGAGGGCCACGACGCGGTGGCCTGGGTCAACTACCCCGGCCTGCCTGGCCACAAGTACCACGCCCAGGCCAAGCGCTACCTACGTCACGGCTTCGGCTGCGTGCTTTCCTTCGGGATCAAGGGCGGGGTGGAGGCGGGGCGCCGCTTCATCGATTCCGTCGAGCTGGCCAGCCATCTGGCCAACGTCGGGGATGCCAAGACGCTGGTGATCCACCCGGCTTCCACCACCCACCAGCAGCTCTCGGCCGAAGAACAGGCGGGGACCGGCGTCAGCGCCGACCTGATCCGGGTCTCGGTGGGCATCGAGCACCTCGACGACATCCGGGAGGACTTCGAGCAGGCCTTCGCGAGAGCCCTGGCACCGGTGCTGGTGTGAGCGCCCAGCCCATGACCGCGGGGGCTCTTCGGCTCCATGCCGAGGCTCGCCCCCTCCACCTCGACTCCGGCGGAGTCCTCGATGGCGTGCAGGTCGCCTACCGAACCTGGGGCCACCTGTCTCGGCACCGGGACAACGCGGTGGTGGTGTGCCACGCGCTGACCGGCAACGCCGATGCGGACTCCTGGTGGGGTCCGCTCTTTGGGCCGGGCCAGGCCCTGGACCCGGCACGCGACTTCGTGGTGTGCAGCAACGTGCTGGGCAGTTGCTACGGCACCACCGGCCCTGCCTCTCCGTGGGCGCCGGGGCGAGGGCGGTGGGGACCCGACTTCCCCGAGATCACGGTGCGCGACATGGTGCGCCTCCAGATGCGACTCATGGACGCTCTGGGCGTGCATCGGATCAAGCTGGTCATCGGCGGATCGCTGGGCGGCATGCAGGTCTTGGAGTGGGGGCTCCTGGACCCCGAGCGGGTCCTTGCCATGGTGCCAATCGCCACCTCGGGGCGTCACTCGGCCTGGTGCATCGGCCTGAGCGAGGCCCAGCGCCAGGCCATCGTCGCCGACCCCGCCTGGCAGGGGGGACACTATGCGCCTACCGCGCCGCCCGCTTCCGGGCTGGCGGTGGCGCGGATGATCGCCATGTGCAGCTACCGGAGTCCGCAGAGCTTCGCCGACCGCTTCGGGCGCAGCGGAGAAGACCGGGGCGGCTTCGCCGTCGAGAGCTATCTGAGACACCAGGGCCGGAAGCTGGTGGATCGCTTTGACGCCCTGAGCTACCTCACCCTGACCCGGGCCATGGACAGCCACGACCTGGCCCGGGGTCGCGGGGAGTACCACCAGGTGCTGGGTTCGCTGGCCGCGCCGGCCCTGGTGATGTCGGTTCCATCGGACCTGCTCTATCTGCCGCAGGAACAGGAAGAGCTGGCTGCCCACCTGCCCAACGCGGAGCTGGTGCAGCTCGACTCCCCCCACGGTCACGACGCCTTCCTGATCGAAGCCGCCCAGGTGTCAGCCAGGGTGGTCGAGTTCAGGCAGCGGGTGGGCTGCTAGCGAAGACCGGCGGCGCGATCGGATCCCGAGGCGGCAGGCCCTATTCCTCGGCCATGTTAGCCACGTCCAGCGCGAGGTTGACCGGCGGGTCCCACCGGAGGCGCCGGGAGACCAGGAACGCCTCGCTCTGCACGACCAGCGGGAGCAACGGGCGCAACTCGCCCACCCGTGCCAGGGCGGCTTGCAGGTAGGCCGTTCGTTCGGCGCGGGAGGCGGTGCCGTTGGCCGCGTCGATGAGCCGATCCAGCTCCCCGTCGGCGATCCCGAAGCTGTTCATGCTGCCCAGGATCGCCCCCGACGGTGAGTGCACCAGCGCATCCAACGCGTCGCCGGCTTCCCCTGACTCGCAGGCCCAGCCGAGCAGAAAGAACTTGCAGTCGCGAGTGCCCTGAAGGGCGAAGAAGTCGCGCTTGTCGAGGGCGTTCACCGTCACCTGGATGCCCACCTCCTGAAGCTGGCGTGCCACCTCGGCCAGGATCTCTCGGTCGTTGATGTAGCGGTTGTGGGGCCCGTCGAGACGGATCGCGAAGCCCTGGGGGAAGCCCGCCTGCGCCAGCAGCGTTCGGGCCCGCTGGCGGTCGAGCCGGGCCTCCGGGATCTGCGGGTTGAAGCCCACCACGGCGCGGGGCACCAGTTGGTTGGCGGCTTCCGGCCGTCCCCCGAGCGCCCGCCGGATCAGCTCTGGGCGGTCCAGGGCCAGGTCCACCGCCTCCCGGATCCGCGGATCGGAGAAGGGGGGCTCGTCGACCCGGAAGCCGAGGAAGAGGATGCGGATGCTGGGACGGGTGATGAGTCGAAGGCCAGGGGCCGGCGCCAGGCGTTCGGTGTCCTGGGGACCCAGGCTGTCGGCCAACAGGGCCTCGCCTCGTTCCACCATCGCTATGCGTGCGGGGGCACTGGGCTCGATCGCAAAACGCACCCGCGAGAAGTGGGGCGGGTCTCCCCGGTAGAAGGGGTTGTGGGCGAGGCGCAGCTCCTTGCCTGGGGTCCAGCGTTCCAGCCGATAGGGTCCGGTGCCCACCGCCGGTACCGGATCCTGGTCGATGAGGTCGGCCGGCAGCACGAAGCCGAAGGGCAACTTGAAGGGCAGGATGTGGTACGGGGTACGGGTCTTGATCTCCAGGCGGCGGTCGTCGAGCACCCGGGCGGATTCGATGGCCTGCAAGTAGTCGCGGGTAATCCAACGGTGGGCGCGGGGAGCCAGCAATGACCCCACCACGTCCTGGCCGGTGACCGGCCGTCCATCGGAGAAGCGAAGCCCCTTGCGCAGAACGAAGATGGTGGTGGTCTCGTCGGGGTTCTCCCAGTACTCGGCCAGCGCGGGGCCCAGGGCCAGGCGGCGGTCGAAGGCCACCAGCCCCTCGAAGATCGAGCGGTTGATGTGGATGCTGTAGGCTTCGTTGGCTACGGGAGGGTTAGGAAAGACCCCGGTCACGTCGGCCCGGACCGCCAGGGTGAGGGTCCGGCTCTCGGACCCGAAGCGACCGCGACAGCCCACGGCCAAGGCGAGGACGCACAAGCCGAGAAGGAGCCGGGAGGCTGGGCGCTTCATCTGCTGGCAGAGCGAGGGCGAATGCCGTGATCATGCCACAAAGCGAGGTCGGCGGCGGGCAGCCAACAGCAGCCCCAGCGGCAACTACGGTAACGGGCGCAACGCCGCCGCCGGCTCTCGGTGGGGGGCTTCGGACCCGGGGACGGTGGAGGGGCCTGTCCACTGCCAAGCCTGATGCATGAAGGCCTGGAGCCGGGTCTTGATGTTGGTCTCGCGCTGGCCGTCGAACAGCAGGTCGAGCCAGGGCAGGCCATGGAGCGCCTGACGGAGCCGGGGGGCCATCCCCGCCACCACGGTGCCGGGCATGCACGAGAAGGGCAGCACGTTCACGATCCCGGCCAGGCCGTGGCGGGCCAGGTCCAGGGCGCGTCCCATGGTCAGCGTCGCCTCGGTCCCCAGCATCGGATCCCAGTGCGGCTCCACCAGCTTCATGGCCTGCGCCAGCGGGGATTCCCGAGGGTGGCGCAACACCCCGGCCAGGGGTCGGTGCAAGCTGTACTCGCGAGCCCGCTGGTAGAGGTCGGAGATCCAGCCTCGGACCAGATCCTTCGGCCGGCGAAAACGAACCGCCAGCGTCTTGCGCCGCCAATCGGAGAAGTAGAGCCAGTCCATCAAGGTGCCGAGCAGGACCTCACCGCCCGCCTCCTCGACCTGGCGAGGCAGGTCACGATTGCTCTGGGGGTTCAGCATCACGTAGATCTCGCCCAAGATCCCGATCAGAGGACGCGGTTTCGAGCGATCGACCCCGACCTCGCGGAAGCGGCGCGCCGTCCAGCGCATGACCTCGACCAACCGGCGGCCGGCACCGGTCTCGCAGGCGGTCACCACCTGGCTGAGGGAGTCGCGGTAGGCGAGGTCGGATTGCCCGGGCTCGCGCTCATAGGGCCGGTGTTCGTGCAGGACCTTGGTCAGCAGATCCACGGCCACGATGGCTTGCCACGACTGCCTGCGGATGCGGCCCGCGTGCTCGCCGAGACGGCCATAGGAGTCGTCGGTGGTGGGCGACACCACCTCCGCCTGGCCCAGGCCCAACCGCTCGAGCACGTCGCGGACCAGGACGCTGTACTGGCCGAAGCGGCAGGGCCCGGGCCCGGTGGGGAGAAAGAAGCGAGCCGTCGCGGGGTCGAAACCGGGCTGGCGGCAGCAGCGAACGATGTCGCCAACGCAGAAGAAGCAGGGCAGGCACTCACGGCCCCGGCACAGATCGAGGCCGATGGTCAGCGTCTCGGCGTCGGGCGCCGGCAAGACCTGAGCGGGCACGCCGTTGCCGCGCATGACGGCAGCTACCGCGTGGGCGTGGTCCGACATCAGGGGGATGAAGGTAACCCGGCTCATGCTCCCACCATCCGCTCGGCGGGAGGGGTGGGAATCACTTGGGCAGCAGTGGCGGTGGGCTTGCTCACGCCGTCGAAGAACGCCTCGCAGCGCGTGAGCATGCCGGCGTCGGCGGTGTGATCGTCCACCTCCAGTTCCAGGAACGGCTTGCCGTTCATCAGCCGCCGGAAGAAGCTGATCAGGAAGGAGTCGGGCCCGCAGTTGAAGTTGGTGAGGTAGATGGCCTCCAGGCGCGGATCGTTCGCCACCAGGGTTGCCGCGGCCAGGATGCGCTGGCCGCTGCGCCAGTACATGTCGCGGTATTGGTCGGAGATGTCGACCTGATCGACGGGCAGGTACTCCAGGGGGATGGGCAGCACGCCGAGCCGGCGCAGCTTGAAGGGCAGGTCGAGGCAGGCGCCCAGGTCGCAGGTGTTGTAGGTCCGACCCACGACGACCGCGGCCTTCTGGCCCGCCGGGAGGCTGGTCAGCACCTCACGACCACGGGTCTCCAGGGCTCGGGTGAAGACCTGCTGGGCCTCGGCGGCGGCGGCGATGGCGGCCCGCAGCCGCTTCTTGCTGAGGCCAAGGGGCTTGCACAGGTTCGCCAGGTCGCGGTCGCGGACCGGCTCCGGCGTTAGGTCCAGGGGGAAACGGAGCACCGGCACCGGTCGGCCCTGACCCTCGAGCTGAGCCACCGCCAGGTGGGAGGCGGCAGGGATAAAGGGACAGTAGTGGTTGTGGATCTGGCCGGGAGCCATGCTGTCGCGGGAGAGCACGCTGGGCAGGAAGAGGAAGTCGACGTCCTTCTTCACCAGGTCCGCCAGATGTCCGCTCACCAGCTTCACCGGGAAGCAGGTTTCGGCCACCGCCAGCTTCTGGGTGTCGCGCACGATGCCGGGATGGGTGGGGTCGGAGACGACGAGGTCGCAACCGGCGGTGGCGAAGAAGGCCCGCCAGAAAGGGAAGAGATCGTACGCGGTGAGGGCGCGCGGGACCCCCACCCGCAGCCGGCCGGGGGTGCGAGGGCCGGGCGGCTCGTACCCAGCAAAGAGCAGGCGGTTTCGTTCTGCGAAGAGGTCGAGCAGGTCGCTGCCCGCGCGCTTGGGTCCGCGGCCGGCGTCCTCGAACTTCTCGCAGCGGGCGCCGTAGAAGAGTGGCGGCTCGCCCTGCATCACCACCTTGCTGACCTCGCACAGGTTGGCGCAGGCGCGGCACTCGAACACGCTGGCGTCGTACCACCTGGCCTGAAGGTCGAAGCCGCGGAAACGGCTCCGGCGCCCCGGATGCTCGGCCATCTCTACCCGCGCCAGGAGGGCGGCCCCGATGGCTCCCGTCACGTCATGGTGGGGTGGCACGGTGACCGGCCGGCGCAGCAGGGTCTCGAACGCCGCCACCACGCTCTGGTTCCAGGCCACGCCTCCCTGGAAGAAGACCCGCTGGCCCACGCTTCGGCCGCTCACCACCCGGTTCATGAAGTTCTCGGCGATGGAGTAGGCGAGACCCGCGGTCAGGTCCTCCACCAGGGCGCCTCGTTGCTGGTGGTGCACCAGATCCGATTCCATGAAGACGGTGCAGCGTTCGCCCAGGCAGGCCGGACTCTCAGAGCTCGTCGCCAAACGACTGAAGTCCTTGCTGATGCAGATCTTCAGGCGGTCGGCCTGCTCCTCCAGGAAGGAGCCGGTGCCGGCGGCGCAGGCGTTGTTCATGGCGAAGTCCACCACCAGCCCGCCGTCCAGACGGATGTACTTGCTGTCCTGCCCCCCGATCTCGAACACCGTGTCCACCTGGGGATCGCAGGCGATGGCTGCCCGAGCCTGGGCGGTGATCTCGTTGCGGACGGTATCGCCGCCGACGAAATCGGCGGTCAGGTGCCGGCCGGAGCCGGTGGTTCCCACCGAGCGGACCTCGACCCGTGCCCCTACCTCGGAGCCGATGTCCAGAAGGCCCTGGCGTACCGCCTCCAGCGGCCGCCCGGCGGTGGGAAGGTAACGTCTGGCGACCACGGCCCCGGCCTCGTCGAGTAGAACCAAGTTGGTACTGACCGAACCCACGTCGATGCCCAGGTGAACGGGGACCCGAGAGCCTCCGTTAGAGGCAGCGGCGGTGACCAGGCACCTCAGGGGCTTGGCGACCAGCGGGGGTCGCTGCGGCGAGTCGGCGCCGGAGCTGCTCATGAGGTCGGCCAGGGAGCCCAGGCCGCGGCAAGCGGGCAGGCGACCGGCGGCCGCTTCGTCCTTGGCCAGCAGTGCGGCGCCCATGGCCGCCATCAAACGATGCTGTTCGGGTACCCGGATCGCTCCCGAGGGCACACCGAGAACGCTCTCGAAGGCGCGCACCACCGCCAAGTTGGTGGCGACGCCACCCTGGAACACCACCGGCGGGGTGAAGGCCTTGCCCTTGCCGATGACGCTCGTGAAGTTGCGGGCCAGCGCCAGGCAGAGCCCGGCCAGGATGTCGGAGAGAGGCGTGCCCTTCTGCTGCAAGTGGATCATGTCCGACTTGGCGAAAACCGTACAGCGCCCCGCGATGCGGGCCGGGCTCTCCGACTCGAGAGCCAGCCGCGCGAACTCCTCCTCGATGGCGATCCCGAGCCGCTCCGCCTGCTGGTCCAGGAAGGAGCCGGTGCCGGCCGCGCACAACGTGTTCATGGAGAAGTCCGTCAGCACCATCTGACGCTGGGCTTCGTCCCAGCGGACGGAGAGGAACTTGCTGTCCTGGCCCCCGATCTCGATCACGGTGCGGGCCTCGGGGTGGATCTCGCCCAAGGCCCGGGTCTGCGCCACCAACTCGTTGACGTGAAGACCGCCGGCCCGCTCGGCAACGGCCTCGCCCCCGGAGCCGGTGAAGCCCAGGCCCGCCAAGCCCGAGAGGTCGTGCTCGAAGCCGAGCGCGGTCACCGCCTTGAGCAGGGTGGGGCGGGGCTGGCCGTTGGCGCGGAGGTACTGAGACGCAACTAACGTATTCTCCTGATCGATCACGACGGCCTTGACCGTCGTCGATCCCACGTCGATGCCTAGAAACGAGGCGCGCATCTCCACCTCACTGTCACGCCGGCCTGCGAGCGACTCAGGCCGAACCGGGGGTTCACGTCTGAGACTAGCCGTTCTCACCCGACCAACCAACGCGTCGTGTGACACTCCTGGCGAGTGTCACAGGGACAGTGAGCCGGCTACTTGGCCACGAATTCGATGTTCAGCTCCGGCAGCGTATTGACCTTGAGTCCCTTGACCCCCGCCATCAGCTTGGGATCTGCCTTGGCGGGGTTGTCGATCTCGGCCAACTTCGCCATGGACGCCGGATCAACCGCCACCTGGTCGAAGTCGATCTCCAACAGGGTGACCCGGGACCCGGTCGCGTAGGGGCTGTTGGTCTTCAGCAGCCGGCCGTTCACCTCCAGTACGCCGCTCAACTTGAGGCCCGCCATCATCTCCCTCATCATGGCTGCTTGCTGGGCCATCTCTTGCGGCGTGGGCTTGGCCTTGGCGACGGCATCCTTCTTCTCCGGCTTGTGAGCCTGGACCACGGTCAGCGTGGAGCTGGCGCCGCCTCGCTGGAAGCGGAAGCTGACGTCGTTGTTCGCGGGCTTGGCATCGTTGTCGCTGGGGCTAGGCGCCCAGTCGATCTTGAGTTTGGTCACGTCCCGGAAGGCGTAGGTGATCTTCTCGGACCCGTCCTTGCCTGCGACCAGGGAGACAAAGCTCACGCCTTCACCCATGGTGGCGGCTGCGGCCTTGAGCTTCGTCTCCTTCTTGGCGTTCTTCTCGGCCGGGCTGGTCTTGTCCATCTGCTCCAGGGACGACAACATGCCCCGCGCTTGCTCGGTCAAGGCCACGGTGTCCACGATGGTCCCGCTGCCGTCCAGGTTGACCTTCACCACCCGCTGGCCCTGGATGCAGGCGGCGGCGCTCAGGAAGGCCGGCAGCAGCAAGGCTCGCTCTAGGCGCATAGGTTCTCCTCCGGTAGGGATCCGGGAAAGGGTACTCCCAAACGAGGGCCTCAGGGGCCGGGGGGTCGATCCAGGCGGCGCAGGTCCTCGACCGCCGTCCAGCCCCGGGCGCCTGAGGAATCCTCGATACGCAGGAAGCCCTGGCTCGTCTCCAGGACCGGCGCCACCTCGCCCTCTCGGAGGGCGGCCAGCTGTTGGGCAGTGGCCGACGCCGCGTCCAGGAGCGGCGCTCCCCGGCGCAATACCACCGCGGTGGGCCGGGCCCAGGCGGCCGCCAGGGGCAAAGCTGTGAGCAACAGGCATAGCGTTAGGCTGGCGGCAGCGACGGCGAAGGGCCAGCGGCGGGTGGGGGTGAGCCGCCCCAACAGGTGGAAGGCCAGCGAGAAGGCGGCGGCCAGGAGGCCCAGGGTGCCCAGGTGGAAGCGCCGAGAGAAGCGGCCGAGAGCGGCCAGCGGCTCCGGGGAGACCTCGGCGGCGTCCAGGTTCAGTCCTTCCCGAAGCCGGGCGATCTCGCGGCTCACCGCACCGTCGCCGGGAGAGAGCTCCCGGGCCCGCAGGAGCGCCCACAAGGCCTCGCCCTGGGCCCCCCGGGCCGCCGCCGCCTGCGCCCAGTTCCAGTAGAGCGATGCGCTCTCCTGGCCGCTCACCGCCTGCTCGCGATAGACGGCGAGCGCCTTGGGGTAGTCCCCGCTGCGTGCCAGATCGGCAGCCTCCCGAAAGCGTTGCTGGGCCGGCGCGGAGGCCCAGAGGGCCGCGGGGAACGCCGAGCAGAGGACGGCCGCCGCCAGGAACCACCGGGTCACGCCCACCTCCTGATCACCTCGGCCGCCCGGGCGGCGGCCTGCTGGATCTTCTCCGAGTAGTCCCCGAGCTGCGGTGCATAGCGGATGAACTGAACCTCCCGCAGGATCGCGAGCGCCGCCCGCTCCCGCTCACCCTCCGGCGCGCCGCCCTCGTCCACCGCCCCGAACACCTCGTGGATGGCCTTCTCGATCAAGGCCGCCGCCGCCTCCTTGGTCAGCCCGGAGCGACCTGCCTTGGCCAGTTCCCCGAGCGCCTGACGCACGCTCTGGCGAGGAGCGTGGTGTCCGGCCACCCGCCGGCGGTCGGACAGCACGGACGCGCCCCACAGGGTGGCGTGGAGGACGAGCGCCAGGCCTAGGCCCGCGGCCAGGGCGGTGGCGGAGAGGCGGGGCAGGAAGGGCGAGGGTGGGTCGAGGTCGGCGCGCAGGGTGAGCGAGCTGCTCGGCCGGGAAGCCGGCGCCGCGGTGGCCGTCACGCTCACCGCCGAGGGAGCACCGCGAACGGTGAGGGTGAGGGGCGCCGTCTCCGCCGCCACCAGCTTGCGGGCTTCTGGATCGAAGTAGGAAAAGGGCAGCCGCGGGATCTCGATGGTGCCCGAGGTCTCAGGGACCACCACGAACTCCCAGGTCTTCGACCCGCTCATGCCCGAGGGGGTGGCCTCGATCTCGCTCTTGACCTGCGGCGGGTAGACCTTGGCGCCGGTGAGGCTCGGCTCGGGGCCCTTCTCCACCCACTTGAGGTTCCCCCTCCCCTGGACCTTGATCCGCAAGGTAGCCGCGTCGCCCAACGCCACCTCGCTGCGATCCAGCGATGCTTGAACCTCGAAGCGGCCCACCGCGCCGCTGAAGCCAGGGGCTTCGGGCAGGGTCAGGGCGGTGATGGTCACGGGTTTGGTGGTCCGCTCGATCTCTCCCCCGGCGTCGAAGAGGCTGCGCCGCGGCAGGCGGATCTTGAAGCCCACCGAAGGCAGGGTTAGGCGGCCGGCCTTGGTGGGGAACAAAAGCCGGCGCAGCACCGGAAGCCGGCGCATGGCCTCGCCCTGGTGGGTAACCGCCTCCCCCGCCGGATCGGTGTCGGGCTTCTCCAGGTTCTCGACCCAGAAGCCCGGGAACTGGGGAGCGTCGCCGAACTGAAGATCGGACACCGCGGCCTGAGTGTAGAGGTAGTAGGTGAGGGTCAGGGGCTCGCCGACATGGAGCTGGTTCCGACTGGGCACCGCCTCCACGAACACCTTGGGTGGCGGCCCCGCCGCCCGCCGCGGGCGGAAGACGGCGAAGGGGTCTTCGTCATCGAGCGGGTCGCGGGCGCGCTCGTCCTCGCGCGCCGTCTTGGGGCGCACGCTTCCCGGCACCACCTCGAGGGCGATGGGGGCGGTGGTCTTCTCGCCGCTCTCCAGCTTGACGCGAGCGGATCCAATCTCCGCCGGACCGACCGCCAGCGGCTGCAAGACATAGGTGTAGGTTCGGGAAGAGGTCATGACGCCGTTGACGATCGACAACTGGGTGGAGACGCCGGGGCCGCCGGCCACCCGCAGGTTCTGGAGCCGCGGCGGGGCCGGATCCTCCTTGATGGCGATCTGGGAGCCCTCGAGGGTCAGCGTGAGCTGGAGCAGGTCGTCCTTGCCGATCCGCTTGGTGTCGACCCGGGCCTGGAACCTGACGTCATCGGCCGCCCCACCGCTCAGCGGAGCCAGCGCACACGCCGCCAACAACAGGACTCGGTAGGCGTCCCTCACCAGTCCTTCCCCTTGGGTGGAGGCTCGGCCTTGGCCGCCCGGGCCTTCTTCTGCTGGCCCTTCTCGTTCTGCTGCAGAGCATCCAGGAGCTGCATGGCCCGCTCTTTGGGCATGCCCGCCTCCTTCTCGAAGCGTTCGTTCTCCTTCTCCTCCTGGGTCTTCGGTCGCTTTCCCTGTTGCGGGTCTTGCTTCTGCTCGCCCTTTCCGCCCTGCTTCTGGTCCTGCTTCTGCTGGTCTTGATTCTGGTTCTGATCGTTCTGATCCTGCTGTTGCTGCCGCTGCTTCTGCTCCTCCTGGCGTTGCAGCTCCCTGAGCGCCAGTTCCAGATTGCGCTTGGTGTCCATGTCGTCCGGATCGAGCGCCAGCGCCTGACGGTAGGCGCCGACGGCACCCTTGAAGTCCTGCTTCTGGAACAGGCTATTGCCCAGGTTATAGCGGGCCGGCCCGGCCAGGGGCGCGCGAGCATCTTCCCCGAGAGCGCGATAGAGGGGAATCGCCTGGTCGTACTGGCCGTTCTTGTACAGCCCGTCGGCCAGGTTGAAGCGGGTCCTGGGGTCGCTCGGCCTAGCCTTGGCGGCCCCCTCGAAGGCCTTGAGCGCCTGGGGGTGGTTCCCTTCGGCGTACGCCTTCTGGCCTTCGCTCGTCAAACGCTTGGGGCGGAGCAGCACCTCGTCGACCACCTTGCCCTCGGCCGCCAGCGCCGGCCCACCCCCAGCCAGCAGGAGCAGGAGGCCGGCAGCCCGGGCCAGCGGGAACAGGCGCCGCGGTGGGAGCGGGAGCAGGAAGGCCAGAGCGAAAGCCAGCAGGCTCATGCCGAGAGGGATCTGGTACCGCTCCTTCTTGCGATAGGAGAACTCGCGCGCCAGCGCCTTCTGCTCCATGCCCTCGATGGCCGCCGCCAGCGGGCCCAGGCTGGTGTCGGCCGGCGCTAGACGGAAGAAGCGCCCGCCGGTTCCTCGCGCGATCGCCTCCAGGGTCTCGGGGTGGAGGCGCGAGATCACCGGGGCCCCGTTCTCATCCTTCTTGAATCCTACCTGCTTGCCCTCCCGGTCGAAATCGGGCACCGGTTCGCCTTGCTCGGTGCCCACCCCAACCGTGTGCACCACCACGCCCAGCTCCTTCGCCTTGGCCACCGCCGCCTCCACCTCGCCCTCCAGGTCCTCGCCGTCGGAGACCAGGATCATGGCCTTGTGGCGGCGGTCCTGATCGGCGAACAGGCGCAACCCCTGAACCAGACCATCGCCTAACGACGTGCCGGGACTGGCGACGGCTCCCGGATCCAGCGTGTCC
>DATECU010000090.1:0-35145 GCA_035286745.1 Vicinamibacteria bacterium
AGTCGAGGACGAGCGCCGCGCGGACTCGCTCCAAGAGTTGGCGCGCGACCTTCTTGACCTCGTCCCGTCCTTCGATGACGCAGTGATCTCGATCTACGGCAAAGGGGAGGAGCTGGAGCGGCGCTCTCGTGGCCTACGCCGCCGAGAGGTCCGACGAGGCGGTGGTCTGGCTCGACATCCCCGCGCCCGAGGTGGTCTCGGCTCGCCATCCGCGCAACGCGTTGGAGAAGGTCCTGCGCCGCCTCCGCAAGCACACTACTCCCGGCCAGCGCCAGTGCCTCCGCTGCGGCTACGTCTGGTTGCCGCGCAAGAAGAACTACCCACCACGCCTCTGCCCGCGCTGCAAACAGACGTGGTGGGAGCGCCACGCCCGCACGGTCGCGTTCCGCAATTGGTGCCCGCTCGTGCGTTGCGCGTGTGGCCCCCTCGAGACCCAGCGCGCCCGCGGGAGGAGCTGCCAGGCGTGCTCGCACTTCCACCTCTGCGACGGGAGCGGCGCACGGCCCTGCTATGGGTGCCATGGATGGCGGCCGAGAGCCTGAGGGGTTGAGTCGAATCCAAGATCGGGCCGCGCATCTCAATGCCAGCGGCAGCCAGCGGTCAGGTCCCTGGCAAACGACCTCGAAGGGGGGGGTGCCGGACGTACCCAGGGCCCAGGGTGGTCCAGCCGGGGTGCGGGCGCCCGGCCATGACCAAGCCCGGCGGCCCGGCGGAATCGTGCTTGCGACGGGGAGTCCGAGTTCCTATGATCTGATCGTCGGTTCCTGCGCGGAGATCTAAAGGGGGAGCGATGAAGCGACTCGCTTTCAGGGTCGTTGTGGGCATCGTCGCAACGGCTTGCGGCGGCGGATCGGCGACATCTCCGACCCGCACTTTCCCGAACATGATTGGCGGTTGGATTGGCACAGAGAGCGTCAATGCGAGCGCGCTTGGGATAAACATCTCGAACACCTGCGCCGAGAGTTGGACGATCACGTCTCAGACGAGGGGGGACTTCTCGGGCACATTCCAGACGACCGGCGGGACCACCGTTCCATGCTCGCAATCCGGCACGATCAACGGAAGCACCACAACGAATGGGTCGATTTCCGACTTGAGCTTCAGCGCCCAAGTCAACCCACAGCAGGGCTGCACGCTCGTCAGTCGAACCGCATATTCGGGGGTCGTGAGTAGCACATCACTGAGCGCCCAGAGTACCGAACGCGTGTCCTGCGTGATGGCCGGTCTCTCTGGACTCGTGACCGTGGATCGCAGCTACGTGATTGCGCTCACGAAGCGATAGGTGGGCAATCGGCGCCCGCCCGATTCGCTGATCCGGCCCGCACTGCTGCCCCAGGAGACCCTCGGACCCGATTCGCCAAGGCCATGTGGCGTCTCGACACACGGGCCGGACCGCTATGGAAGGAGTTGCCCACACGCGCAGTAGTGCCGATGGGTTCCATGCCGGTGCGCGTCCGGCTCTTGACAGAACGCAAGTTCGCATGCCTCGGCGCCCGCAAAGCGCCTGTCGCAGGGAATCCGGAAGCTGATGGTCCCTGGTCCCGCCTCCGCCCGCACGGAGCCGCTCTCGTGGAAGGCGGAAGACATGGAGGGATTCCCGGCCGTGCTGCACGAGTCCGACCCGCGTATCACCGATCAGCAGCGCTCCCGCGAAGCCACCAGGGCTCTTGCGGCCCCTGGTCACCGGCTGGTCACCAGGGCCATGACCGGCCCCGACCTGCGCGCCGTCTCGGAGCGTCATCGTTCAGGACCAGCGGCTCGCGCGCGCCGCGGCCCTGGCACGTCGCTGAAGGCCCCTCGGTCGGGGGAGATCCAGTCGCCCCAACCGCGCCCCCTCCCCCCCAAGGGTTCAGACGCGCAAGATGCATCGAAACTCGGGATTGCCGGGACCGCCCACGCGCACCCGAGCGGGTCAGTCTGGCCGCCTCCCGCGGTTGCGCAAGAGCAGTGCGCCACCTACCACTGAGACCGCACCCGCTGCCATGAGGATCTTGGCCAGTTCGTCGTAGAGCCGCTCACTGTACGCGGGCCAGGCGTAGACGCACAGGGCCACGCCAATCAGCACGAGGGCCGCACCGAGACCTGCTCGGCGGTCCGCGGCCAGCCTGCCAGCCTCTCGCAGCAGCCCCACGGCTCGCTTGACGGGGCCGGGGCCGGCCTCCGCCGGCAACGCCTTTGGCGATCCTGGCTCGAAGCCAGGGTCCCCCTCGGCCAGGATTTCCATGGTGGACGGGTCGGACGGCACGCGCTTGCCGTTGTCGAGGAGCACTCCGCCTCGGCCATCTATGGTCCCGGGGCCGTCTGGCGTCATGACCCGCGTCTGGCCGCCTCCCGTGAACAGGGAGAAGAGCGTCTTCCATTCGGCAAGAGCCGCCCGGAAACGAATCGGAAACGGGGCGTTGGCCCCGGCCGGCTCGAAGCCGGGGTCGCCGGGATTCAGCCGTCTCATGGTCTGGGGATCAACGGGGATCGTCTTTCCGCTGTCCAGGCGGATTCCTCCGGCAACAACTTCTCCCGGGCCCTCTGCTGCCATGACGCGGGACGTGGTCGGGCGCAAACGCAGCGCTCCGGTCTCTGGCCCCCACGGGTTCGCGTTGGCCACTTCGTCGGACACGGCAGGGATGATCAACCTCCGATAGACCTCCGCGACACAGACCCGGACCTATCGTCCCCGTCGAACAGCCTCAGCTCGATGCGTGGCCGCCCTGCCGTGGCGTCTCTTGGGCGGACGCCCGCGCCTGGCAGGCGGGGCCTGGATCGCCTTGAGTACCCGCCGCACTGCCCGGGCGTCGAAGCTGTCGCCCTCGAGCTCCGCCTTCGTGCGGCCGGACTTGACGACTCTCCCAGCGAAGGCTGCGACCTTCTGGAAGTGCGTCTTGGCCCCCGGCTTGCATCGCTCACACGTCCGTCCGGGCTTGTGCCTCGTGGCGCTGCACGGGGCCGCGGGGCGTCGCCTTTCGAGAGACTGCTCCCCGGGCCCGGACCAGAGGCCGGCGGTGGTGATGGCGCTCAGCGCGCCAGGCGGGCGGCCGGGCCAACGTCCCCCCGCGTCGCCGTAGGCGGCCATTCCGCCGCGGATCTTGACCCACGACCACGTGGGATAAGCGGTGGGCCCCGGCAAGTTCGCAAGCCACTTCCGCACGGCCCTCAGCCGGAGGATCGGCTTGGACCCTGTCTGCTGGCGACCATCCAGAAGGTCCGCGAGCTTCGTCCGCGGGGTCCCCCTGGTAGCCCGCGAGTCCCACAGGGGCCAGCCGAACGCCTTCCGCTGCCTGAGCGGGAGCTTTCGAGCATCGATCTCGCCGGGGCGGAGATCGACCCAGCTCAGAACTTGCGCCGAGGATTGTCTCCTTTTGATCCCGACCAGTCCGTCAGACTGCCAACATGAAGTGAGGCCCACATACAAGAGCGTCTCACGTGGGGAGGTCCACATGCAAGAATTTCTTACCGCAGGCGACGTTGCGCAGGTCGTTGGGCGGTCTCCAGTCACGGTCATTCAGGCAGCGGACCGTGGCAGGATCCAGATCGCCGCCAAGACACCTAACGGACTGCGGCTGTTCCTCCGGGCCGAGGTCGAGCGGTTTGGTCGCACTCTCAAGACCCGCACACCGCAGACCGAGACCCCGCAGACCACTGCCCAGACTCGGGCGTGGGGAGCGGCCATGGCCCGCCAGCCCTCACCGAAGAACCCCGACAGGTGGCGTGCGCTCGCAAGATCGGCCGTGGGCATGCGCCGTGTCGAGCGTGCCATCCGGCGCATGGAGGAGCTGGAAGCGCAGAGGGACCAACAGCTGCCCCTCTCTGCTGATGACGCCCACGAGCAGCAGCGCGTGCTGCTCGCCCTCGCCCGCTCGACCCTCCTCTCGGGACGCCCAGATGAGGCGCGGCTGCTCTTGGAGCGCGCCCTTGGGCGCCGCTTCGACGCCGAGATCAGCGCACTCCTCGACCTGGCGATCAGCCTCGTGGAGGTAGGCTCGTGACGATCCAGGCGTTCCTGGCAAGGGTCGAAGGCGTGCAGCCGAACGGGTCCGGTGCGACGGCCCGGTGTCCCGCCCCTGACGACCGGCGCTCTTCGCTCTCGTCAGCCACGGCCAGGACGGCCGCGTCCTGGTGAAATGTCACGCGGGGTGCACGTTAGACGAGGTCCTCGGCAAGCTCGGCCTTCGGCCGCCCGACCTGTTTCCGCCGCGAGAGGGGGTAGCGCCAGGCAAGCCCAGGATCGTCGCCGGCTGCGACTACGTGGACGAGACCGGGAACACGCTCTACCAGGTCGTGAGGTGTGAGCCCAAGGAAGGGCCGCGACGTCCTTCTCGCCTTCGACGACGTAGACGACGCCTCCAGCTTTGGCCGTCGCAAGGACCCTCGGTAGCCGGAACACGACGCGGCGCACGCCCTCCATGCCCCACTTCCAGCCCCTTCTGCCGTCGGGTGGCCCTCGGGCTGACGGTCAAGACAAACGCCGGGGGCACCGGCAAGTGGCGCCCCGAGTTCGCGGAGGCGTTCAAGGGTTGCAACGGCGTGGTGGTCCTCCCCGACAACGACGAGCCGGGGCGGAAGCACGTTCAGGACGTGGCCCGCTCGCTCCATGCGGCGGGGGTTTCGGTCAAGGTGGTGGATCTGCCGGGCCTGCCAGCAAAGGGTGACGTGAGCGACTGGCTCGGCGCAGGCGGGACGAAGGCGGCCCTGGTGGCATTGGCAATCGCAGCCCCGCGGTGGGAGCCCGCTCACGACACGGGCGATGCCGCGCAACCGCCGGAGGATGAGCGCGAGGCCGCCCTGCTGGCTCTGGCCGTCGAGGCCTTGACGCCGCCCGAGCTGGGGGCCCGGCTCGATGCGCTGCGCGAGGAGCTGGGGGACCTGCCGACCGCGGCGGACGTGTCGGCGCCCCCCGATGCGGACCGCGCCTCATGTGAGGCAGTCGCGGCATTCCATCGGGGGTGGGCGCATATCGAGGCCGAGCCCTCGCCGGCCGCGTAGCTGCTCTCCGGCCGCGCCCGCCGGCCGGCTCTCGCTCCTGGGGCGAAGGTTGCTGCGCCAGCAGGTTAGCGGGCTCTTACGTTAGGCCGAGGGCTTACGATGCCGCAGGAGCGACGATCGCCGGCCCGGACCCGCCCCAGTTTGCGGGGGTTGCGTGTAGTCCTATCCGAGGCCCTGGCTGCGAAGTAGCCGAACGGCTTCAAGCGGAACTGCCTTCGATGCCGCCACGGCTCGCTGGATGCGGTCAAGGATGGGCGCGTCGTGGTCGGCGTCGCGGGACTGCCTGAGCTTCCCGGCTGCCAGCAGGCGTTCAAGTTGGGCGCGATCAGCGACGCGGGCTTCCTGGAAGCGGACGTACGAATCGCGCGAGCAAAAAGCATGCTCGCCCTTCCGGATGATGCACACTTCGCCAGAAGGACAACGCTGTGAGGACACGTTGGCGATGACGACTCGGTCATTCGCCGCCGGGTTGGAGACGACGATCCAAAGGTGGGAAGGAATCCCGCGGTCCGCGTCGTTGATGAACGTCTGGCCGAGGTAGAGCGCCACGGCCGGGCGCCCTCAACGACCGAAGAGGCTGTCAAAGTGCGCCCGCTCGTTGGCGGCCTGGCGCGCCTCTTCAATCTCCTCGTCGGTCTTCCCCAACGCGCGGAGGATCTCCTCCGGTGCAATGTCGAAAGCGCCCGTGCCCGGATCCTTCCACTCGGGAAACGTGTGCGTGAAATCGGCCAGCTTCCACTGGTCGAGCTTTTCGCAGAGCTGCGCCGCCTCCCGGAGGAGGTCGATTTCCACTTGCGACAGGGGCCCGAGGTCCGGCTCTCCCACCAGGAGGACATCGAAACAGTCCCTCTGGATGACCCCGGACCAGAGGGAGGCCCCCTCCCCCTTGACGAGGTCCAGGACTTCGCTGAGGACCGGCCCGTACTTCATGGCGACGTACCGGCCACCGATGATGGGGCGCCCAGTTCGGTCGAGGCTCTCGCGGTCGGCTAGGTACAGCAGCTTGATGAGGCGCATGTACGGCATGCGCCCCCCCGCGTGCTTCAGGAGAACGGCCGCGGCAGCGGCGGCCTTCCTCTCGTCGAAGTCTAGTTGGATGCCGCCGAAACCGCCGAAGGCTCTCGTGTCCGTCGTTGCCATCGGCCCCCTCCACCCAACAAACAGCATAGCCCCTAAACCTGGCGAGGGGGAGCTTACACCAATCCGCCCCCGTGGGCGCGGTCCTTCCGGGATCATTCAGGAAGCCGCCTGGGCGCCCCGCCGCCGCTGCCCTGGGGCGATCCGAGGGACGATGGCGGGCGTTCCTGTCTCATGAGACGCGGTTCACGGTTGCTGACATAGTGCCGACATGGGACTTGAGGCTCTCCGCCTCTCTGCCCCTAAGTCGTTGAGTGGTTTGGAGCCGGCGCTGGGACTTGAACCCAGGACCTGCTGATTACGAATCAGCTGCTCTACCGCTGAGCTACGCCGGCCGGCGAGGCGAGATCGGACATGCTAGCAGAAGCGGGCGGGCCCTCAAAACCGCGCTCGACCTTTACTTGCCGGGACCCTTCTGATAGATTCCGGCGCGGTCAGCGGGCCGCGGTCCTTGCCGGGCCGTTGCCAGGATCGGCCCCCGGCCCCGTCAGCTCGAGCCCAAGGTCGCCATGCCAACTCCGAGCCCTCTCGATAACTACCTCGGCACCCACGCGGCCATCCTGGTCTTCTTCCTTCTCATCGTCACCTTCCTCACCGTTAACCTCATCCTCTGGAAGATCCTGCGCCCGGCCCGGGCCAGCGAGGAGAAGCTCACCACCTACGAGTGCGGCGAGAACCCCGAGGGTCCGGCCTGGATCCAGTTCAACATCCGCTTCTACGTGTTCGCGCTGATCTTCATCATCTTTGATGTGGAGGCGGTGTTCCTGCTGCCCTGGGCGGTGGTCTTCCGCAAGCTCGCCGAGACACAGGGGGCGCTTCCCTTCGTGGAGGGCCTGGTCTTCATCGGCATCCTGGTGGTGGCCCTGGCCTATGTGTGGCGCAAGGGCGACCTGGAGTGGGTGCGGAGCGAGGACAGGAGGTAGCGTGGCGCCCATCACCGGCATCATCCAGAACAAGTTCCCCGATGCGGTGGTGTTCACCACCGTGGACCAGGTGGTGAACTGGGCGCGCAAGTCGAGCATGTGGCCGATGACGTTCGGCCTGGCCTGTTGCGCCATCGAGATGATGGCGGCAGGCGGAACCCGCTACGACTGGGACCGCTTCGGCCTGATCCCCCGCGGCACACCGCGCCAGAGCGATCTGATGATCGTGGCCGGCACGGTAACGCTGAAGATGGCGACCCGGGTGAAGCGGCTCTTCGAGCAGATGGCCGAGCCCAAGTACGTGATCTCCATGGGCTCCTGCGCCAACAACGGCGGGCCCTACTGGAAGTACGGGTACCACGTGCTGAAGGGCGTGGACGAGGTCATCCCGGTGGACGTGTACGTGCCGGGCTGTCCGCCGCGGCCCGAGGCGCTGCTGTACGGGATCATGAAGCTCCAGGAGAGGATCCAGGAAGACCGCGTCTTGCGCCGGCATCCAGAGAGCGTGGGCAGCCTAACGGGCGCCACCCTGGAGAACAGGTAGATGGACGCCAAGGCCATCCACGAGAAGCTGGCCGCGCGTTTCGGGGAGAAGATCGCCGGCGTCAGCCTGGAGGTCCTGGAGCCCTGGGTGGTGGTCGCGTCCGAGACCATCGCCGAGGTGGCGGCTTTCGTGAAGGCCGATCCCGATCTCCGCTTCGACAACCTGATGTGCCTCTCGGGCGTCGACTACCCGAAGGAGAAGCCGCCCCGGATGGAGGTGGTCTACCACCTCTACTCGTACACCCATCTTCACACCTTCGTGCTCAAGGTCCACCTACCGCGCGAGGACCCGGCGCTGCCCACGGTCGAGGGCACCTGGAGCGTCGCCAACTGGCACGAGCGCGAGGCCTACGACATGTTCGGCATCGTCTTCACCGGCCACAGCGACCTCCGGCGCATCCTGCTGCCTGACGACTGGGAGGGCTGGCCGCTGCGCAAGGACTGGGTGGACCCGGAGTTCTACAACGGCATGCGGGTGAAGCCGACCCAGCAGATGATGGAGCGGGCCCTGGCCGGCGAGGCCATCGGCGTGGGCCCCTTCGATTTCACCCCGCCCAACCGGCATGCCGGGGAATGACCTTGGCCACCGACACCACGAGCTACGGCTGGCAGGTCGAGGATCTCGACACCGACGAGATGATCCTCAACATGGGGCCGCAGCACCCGGCGACCCACGGCGTCTTACGGCTGGAGTTGCGCACCGACGGCGAGGTGGTGCGCGGCGTTCGCCCTCACATCGGCTACCTGCACCGCTGCTTCGAGAAGCACTGCGAGAACGTCGACTACGCCGGCGTCATCCCCTACACCGACCGCATGGACTACGTGGCGGCCATGGGGAACTCCCTGGGTTATGCGCTGGCGGTCGAGAAGCTGATGGGGATCGAGGTCAGCCCCTACCTGCAGGTGGTGCGGGTGATCATCGCCGAGCTGCAGCGGATCGCCTCCCACTGTGTGGCGGTCGGCACCTACGGCATGGACCTGGGGGCCTTCACCCCCTTCCTGCACCTGCTGCGCGACCGGGAGAAGGTGCTGGACCTCTTCGAGTGGACCTGCGGGGCTCGGCTCCTCTACAACTACAACTGGATCGGGGGGGTCTCCCACGACCTTCCCGAGGGGTTCGCCAGGGCCACCCGCGACCTGCTCCGGGAGTTCGACGCCGTCACCTTCCCCGAGCTGATGAACCTGCTGATCGGAAACAAGATCTTCGTCAAGCGGACGGCCGAGGTGGGCGTGTGCTCGCCGGAGACCGCCATCTCCTACGACCTCACTGGCCCCAACATCCGCGGCAGCGGCGTGCCCCGCGACATCCGGAAGGATCAGCCCTACTGCGGCTACGAGAAGTACGACTTCGCGATCTGCCTGGGCCAGGGGCAGTTCGGCCCCCTGGGCTCCTGCTTCGATCGCAACCTGGTGCGGGCCCTCGAGATGGCCGAGAGCTCCAAGATCCTCCATCAGGCGCTCGACGCGCTTTCGAAGATGGAGCGGACGCCGGTCCACGAGAAGGTGCCCAAGCGCGCCAAGCCGCCCAAGGGCGAGGTCTACTTCCGGACCGAAGCGCCACGTGGCCAGCTCGGGTACTACGTGGTCTCCGACGGGGCCACCTTCAACCCCTACCGGGTGAAGGTGAAGAGCCCCTGTTTCACGGCGATGAGCGTCTTCCACGTCCTGGCCAAGGGCATGATGATCGCGGACATTATCGCGCTCATCGGGTCCCTCGATATCGTGTTGGGAGAGATCGACAGGTGAGGCAGCAGTCAGCGATCAGCAGTCAGCGATCAGCAATCAGCGGCCTCTAACGCCATGCAGTTCACCTACCGCCTCATCGAGTCGCTCTACCCCGGGTTCGCCGGTTGGCCGGCCTGGGCCCAGATCGCCGTGGCCGCGGGCATCCCCGGGGTCATGCTCTTCCTGTTCATGGCTCTGGGGCCCCTGCTATACGTCTATGCCGAGCGGAAGATCGCCGGCTTCATGCAGGACCGACTGGGCCCCATGCGAGTGGGCCCCTACGGTGTGCTGCAGACCCTGGCCGACACCATCAAGCTGCTGTTCAAGGAAGCCATCTACCCCAAGGGCGTCGACCGCAAGCTCTTCATCCTGGCCCCTTGCATCGTGAACGTGGGCGCCTTCATGCCCTTCCTGGTGCTGCCCTTCAGCTCACGGCTGGTGGGGGCCGACCTCAACATCGGCCTCTTCTACGTCTCCGCGGTGGCCAGCCTGGCCACGGTGGGCCTGATCATGGCGGGCTGGGCCTCCAACAACAAGTACGCCCTCTACGGCGCCATGCGGGCGGCGGCCCAGATCGTCTCCTACGAGATCCCGGCGGTGATGACCCTGCTCACGGTGGTGATGATCGTCGGCAGCCTGTCCCTGCAGACCATCGTGGGCGCCCAGGGCGGAGGCCTCCAGAACTGGTTCCTGTTCCGCTACTTCCCGGTGATGCCGGTGGCCTTCCTGGTCTTCTTCACCGCGGGGATGGCGGAGTGCAACCGCACGCCCTTCGACATCCCGGAGGCCGAGAGCGAGTTGGTGGCCGGCTTCCACGTCGAGTACAGCGGCTTCTTCTTCGCCATGTTCTTCCTGGCCGAGTACGCCGAGATGGTGGTGATCTCGGCCACCACCTCGGTTCTGTTCCTGGGCGGCTGGATGGCCCCCCACCCGGCTCTGCAATCGATCGGCGGTTTCAGCCTGGGGCCTTTCTGGCTGGTGGCCAAGGCCTGGTTCCTGGTCTTCATCATGATGTGGCTCCGTTGGACGCTCCCCCGCCTGCGCGTGGACCAGCTCATGCACGTGGCCTGGAAGGTGCTCCTGCCCATCGCCTTCGTCCTGGTGGTGGTGGTGGGCGGGCTGCTCACCTGGCCCCAGACAGCCGACGGCTTCCCTTGGGATCGTTATGTGGGCTGGCCGCTCAGTCTGGCGCTTCTCGCCTTCCTGGCCTATGTGATGGTGGCCGCCCGGCGCTGGCACGGCCGGCGCGTGCAGGAGCTGGCATGAGAGAGTGGCTCCGCGACCTGTGGGACGGGTTCTTCACCGTACTGGTGGGGATGAAGATCACCTGGCGGCACCTGTTCACGCCTTCCGTGGTGCTGCAGTATCCCGAGACCAAGTGGCAGCTTCCGCCGAAGAGCCGGATGCGCCTCTTCATGAAGTACGAGGACTGCATCGGCTGTGGCCAGTGCGTCCGGGTCTGCCCGGTGAACTGCATCAGCCTCAAGGCCGAGAAGCGGCCGGCCGGGTCCCCCAACATCTGGGCGGCCAACGGGCAGGCCATCAAGCTCGATGTCAAGGTGTTCGACATCGACATGTCGCTGTGTTGCTACTGCAACCTGTGCACCTACCCCTGCCCCACCGACTGCATCTACATGACGCCCGAGTACGAGTTCGCCACCACCGACATCACCCAGCACCTCTACCACTTCGCCAAGAAGGACGCCCAGTTCCTGACCGTGAACCCCAAGCCGGCCCCGGCCAAGGAAGGCGGGGAGCCGGCCGCACCTGCGCCGGCGATCCCGGCCAAGGCCTGATGCCATGAGCGCGCACGCTGCCGTCTTCTGGCTCTTCGCGGCGATCACCGTGGGATCCGCGGCGGTGGTGGTGCTGGCGAAGAGCCTGATCCAGAGCGCTTTCGCCCTGCTCTTCACCTTCTTCGGGGTAGCCGGCCTCTACGTCTTGTTAGGCGCGGATTTCCTGGCCGCCACCCAGCTCCTGGTCTACGTGGGCGGCATCCTGGTGCTCCTTCTGTTCGGGGTCATGCTCACCCATAAGCTCTACGACCTGGATCTCAAGAGCGAGATGACGCGCCTGCTGCCGGCCGCCATCGCCGCCCTGACCTTGTTCTTCGTGCTGGTGCGGCTGGCCTTCGGCACCCGCTGGGCGAGCGGCCCGGGACGTCCCCTGGCGCCCACCACGGCGGCCATCGGTGAGGCGTTCCTGGGCTCTCACCTGCTCCCTTTCGAGGTGGCCTCGGTGCTGCTGCTGGTGGCCCTGATCGGCGCCGCCATGATCGTGCGGCGGAGGAAAGACGCGTGATCACGCTTCAGCACTACCTGGTGGTTTCGGCTGCTCTCTTCTGCCTGGGGATCCTGGGCGTGCTGACCCGGCGCAATGCGGTTCACGTGCTGATGGGGATCGAGCTGATCTTGAACTCGGCCAACATCAACCTGGTCGCCTTCTCCCGCTTCGGGAGAGGCGATCTGGGCGGCCAGCTCTTCGCCGTGTTCGTGATCGTGATCGCGGCCGCCGAGGTGGCGGTGGCGCTCGCCATCGTGCTCACCCTGTACCGGTTGAAGCGCACGCCCAACCTCGACGAAGCCGACATCCTCCGGGGATAGAACAAACCACAGAGGCACAGAGGCACGGAGGCAGGGAAGGCAACGAACGGAAACGACGAACGGAAGAACCACAAAGGCACAAAGGACACAAAGAAACGATGAAGTGCGACAGGAACGGAAACAAGCCGGACCTCGCGTTCCTCTGTGCTCTTTGTGTGTTTGTGGTGGCTGTGAGAGGGGTTTGTGACTGACGTCCTGGTGAGCATGAGCGGGTTCTGGCCCGAGGTGGCGCTGACGGTGGCCATCCTGGCGGTGGTGCTGGTGGACGCGAGCGGGCTCCCCGAGCGCCATCGCCTCACCCACGGCCTGGCGGTGGCCGGGCTGCTGGCCGCCGGGGGCCTGGTTCTGGTCGCTCCCCAATCGCTAGGTGTCCTCTGGCACGGGATGCTGGCGACCGACGCGCTCTCGGCCTTCTTCAAGGTCCTGCTGATCGCGGCCAGCCTGCTGGTCCTGCTGGCCTTCACCTTCCGCAACTCGCGGGAGCTGTCCGGCCTCGGCCAGGGCGAGTTCTACGCCCTGATGCTGGCGGCCACCCTGGCCAACCTGCTGCTGGTCTCGGCCAACGACCTGCTGATGCTGTACTTGTCGCTGGAGATGCTCTCGATCACCTCCTACGTGCTGGTCGCCTACATGAAGGGCGATCGCATGTCGAACGAGGCTTCGCTCAAGTACGTCCTGTTCGGCGCCGTCTCCACCGGGGTCATGCTCTACGGCCTCACCCTGCTCTACGGCATGGCCGGCACCACCAGCCTCTCCGGCCTGCGCGAGGCGCTCTCCGCCGGCCTCACCGCGGGAGAGACCCGGAGCGCCACCGTGGCCGTGCTCTTGGTGATCGCCGGCTTCGGCTTCAAGACCGCCTCGGTGCCCTTCCACTTCTGGTGTCCCGACGTCTACCAGGGCGCGCCCACGCCGGTCACCGCCTTCCTCTCGGTGGCACCCAAGGCCGCCGGCTTCGCGGTCACGCTGCGCTTCTTCTTCTCCGGCCTCTCCTTGCCGGAGGGTGCCCCCTGGGCGCTCGGCGGTCTCATCGGCTGGCAGGGCATCCTGATGCTGATCTCGGTCGTCACCATGACCGTGGGCAACGTGGCGGCCCTCACCCAGACCAACATGAAGCGCCTGCTCGCCTACTCCTCGATCGCCCACGCCGGCTACATCATGATGGGCGTGGTGGCCCTCTCCGAGAACGGGGCGCGCGGCCTGGCCGTCTACCTCCTCGCCTACCTGGTGATGAACCTGGGCGCCTTCCTGGTGGTGATGCTCATTCACCAGGAGACCGGCAGCTTCGACCTCCGGGACTATGCGGGCATGTACCAGCGGGCTCCCTTCCTCACTCTGGCCATGGCGGTCTTCCTGCTCTCGCTCATGGGCATCCCGCCCCTGGTCGGCTTCATGGGCAAGCTCTACGTCTTCGCCGCCATCGTGGAGAAGGGACCGGGCTTCTGGTGGTACGCTGTGGTGGGCGCCGTGAACGCAGCGGTGGCCGCCTACTACTATGCCCGGGTGCTGAAGACCATGATCATCGACGCCGACGAGGAGGCACGGCCGGCGCTGGCGATCCCGGCTCTGGATCGGGCATGGGTGGGAGCCTTCGCTCTCGCCAACCTGCTGCCGCTCCTCTTCTGGTCGCCGATCGAGGCTTGGGTAAAGGGCGCGCTGGTGCTCTACGCCGGGCGGTAGGAGCGGCGCGGATCTGACCTAGTCGAGGAGGCCTTCTTGGGCCAGGAGCCGGTCAAAAGCCTCGCCCCCGACACCGCCATCGTCCTCGACCCGGCGGAGGCCGAGTCGGTCCAGGCCCGCCAGGCGCACCGGCTCCACACGGTCGAGATCCCCCGGCTGCGCGCGGCCGGCTTCGCCATGCTGGCGGTGCTGGTTCTGCTGCACGACCGCTACCTCGCCGACACCCTGTCCGGCCGAGACTTCGCCATCTTCGCCCTGGTCCTGGCAGCCTACGCCGGCCTTTCCTGGTCGATCCTCGCCCTCTTCTTTGCGCGCGCAGAACGACTGGGGCTGCTCTTCCTGAGCCTGGACCTAGTGGTGGTGGCCTACGCCATCCTGATCACCGGCGGCGACCGGAGCTGGCTCTTCTTCCTGCTGCTGGCGCGGGTGGCGGACCAGACCCACACCACCGCCCAACGCGTGCGCTTCTTCGCCCATGCCGGCGTGCTGGTCTACCTGCTGCTCATGGCCTTCCTGCACCTGACGAGCCACCCCGTCGCCTGGCCCGCGGTGCTCACCAAGACGTTGATTCTCTACAGCGTGGGCCTCTACGTGGCGCTGACCGCCTACCCGGCGGAGGTGCTCCGGAACCGCACCACCCGCGCCATCCGGATGGCACGCGAGCTGATCCGCGAGCTGAAGGAGAAGTCCGAGGAGCTGGAGGCGGCCCGGGCCCGCGCCGAGGAGGCCAGCCGACTCAAGAACGACTTCCTGGCCAACGTCAGCCACGAGATCAGGACCCCGCTCCACGGCATCCTGGGCATGACCGATCTGGCGCTCGGCACCGCCCTCGATCCGGAGCAGCGCGAGTACCTGGATTCCGTCCGCTCCTCGGCGGCGGGCCTGCTCAAGGTGGTGAACGACATCCTCGACTTCTCCAAGCTGGAAGCGGGCCAGCTGGACTTCGAGGAGGTCGACTTCTCGCTGCCGGCGACCCTCGAACAGGCTCTGTCCGCGGTGCGCACCGCGGCCGAGGGCAAGGGCCTGCGCCTGGCGCTCGAGGTGGCCGGTGGCACACCGGACCGCCTGTTCGGCGATCCCCATCGGCTGGCTCAGGTGCTGGGCAATCTGCTGGACAACGCAGTCAAGTTCACCGCCCGCGGCGAGGTGGTGTTGAGCGCGGACGCTGAGCCGCAGCCCGACGGGGCGCATCTGCTGCACCTTCAGGTGCGTGACACTGGTATCGGCATCCCCGCCGACAAGCTAAGCGCCATCTTCGAGGCCTTCGCCCAGGCGGACAGCTCCACCACCCGCCGCCACGGCGGCACCGGGCTCGGCCTCACCATCGCCTCTCGTTTGGTGAAGCTCATGGGCGGCAGGTTGTGGTTGGAGAGCGAGGAGGGGCAGGGCACCAGCGTTCACGTCACCGCCCGCTACCAGACGCTGCCTTCCAGCGAGACGGTGCCCCCGGGGGACCCGGCTCTGCTGCGGGGCGCCCGGGTCATGGTGGTCGATGACGATGCCACGAACCGGCAGCACCTGGAGCGCACCTTGACCGAGTGGGGCGCCGAGGTGCTCGCCATTCCCCCCGACCGGCAACCCCTGAGCATCCTGGAGCGGCACCGGCGGGCCGCGGTTCCTGTCGATCTGGTGCTGGTGGAGCCGCACATGGGCGAGCTGGACGGCTTCGCCCTGGCCCGCCGGATCCTGGAACAGGAGGCGGGCTCGGGGATTGCCATGGTGCTGATGTCGGGCACGGCCCAGCGGGGCGACGCGGCCCGCTGTCGCGAGCTAGGTGCAGTCGGCTACCTGCGGAAGCCGGTGGCCCGGGACGCGCTCCTGGGGGTGCTGAGCAAGGCCCTGGCGGCACGGGCCGGCGGCGAGATCCTGATCGAGATCCTGGAAAGCTGAGGGCGGAGCCGGGCTGCTCCGCCTCCTGAGGCCAGGGTCCGGGCGCGCCGGGCGCGTGGTAACCTGAGGGCGATGACGATCCGGGTGCTGGTGGCGGAGGACGACGACGCGCTCCGGGAGGTCCTGCTGGAGACCTTGGAAAGCGAGGGGTTCGCCGTCGAGCCGGCAGCGGATGGCCTGGCCGCCCTTGCCACCTACCGAACCCAGGGGCCCTTCGATGTCCTGCTCCTGGACGAGCACATGCCCGGTCTCAAGGGGCGCGAGGTGCTGGCCTTGCTGCGGGACGAGGGTCTGCCGGTGCGGGCGGTGCTGATGAGCGGCAGCGTGGCCTTCGACGAAGAGACGGGCTCCGGCCTGGGCATCCGGGTTTGGCTCAGGAAGCCGGTCCCCATGGAGGACATCACCGCCGCCATTCGTCAGGCGGCGAAAGGGGACTAGGACAGCGATCAGCTATCAGCATTCAGCGATCAGCTACGGACAGCGGCCCCAGCGGCAGGCCTGGCCAGCAGTCCGTTGCTGAGTGCTGAGTGCTGACCGCTGAGTGCTACCGGTCGCGTCCTAACCCCCGCCTGGCCAGCAGTTCGTAGCTGAATGCTGAGTGCTGATCGCTGACCGCTACCGTTCGCGCCCTTACCCCCCCAGCGCTGCGGTCGCCTCCACGGGGGTCGGATACAGCTTGAACACACGGTCCAGGCGGGTGAGCTTCAGAAGCTCGACGATGGACGGGCGGCAGCCGGCGAGGGCCAGGCTCTGGCCGGGCAACCGCTTCAAGACCCACAGGATCGCACCCAGGCCCGTGGAGTCGACGAACTCAACTTCCGTTAGGTCGAGAACGATGCGGCCGGCGCCCTTGTCGATCCGGTCGCCCACCTTGGCCTTGAGGTCGGGGGCGGCGGCGGCGTCCAGACGCCGGTCCAGGACCTTGGCCACCAGGAGCCCGTTTTGGTCGCTCAGTTCGATGTTCATAAGCCTCTCGATCCTACCACCCCCGGTCAGCGCCCCACCAGGACCACCACCGAGCGCGGCCCTACCGGGTAGCCGGTCTGGTCCTCCAGGACCGCCTCCTGCCCCACCTCCGCTGCGTCCTGCGGCGAGGGGAGCCCGGTGTCGAAAGCCCGTCGCCAGCGGCGAGATCCCGGCAACTCCGGCAGCTCCACCCGGCAAGCCCGCTCGTGGGCACTCGGCATAACGAAGATGTCGTCGTCTTGTCCGTTGCTCAGAAGGTGCATCCCCAGGCTGCGCGCCGCCGGCGACCAGTCGGGCTGCCCACGCCGGGAACCGTGCCAGGTCACCCAGGGCCGGCCCGGCGGTTCCTCGGCGAAGCTGCGCCGGCGCAGGCCGGGATGGGCCTTGCGGAACGCGATCAGGCGACAGAAGAAGCGGAACAGCTCCCCTTCCGCGTCCTTCCTGCCCCAGTCCAGCCAGGAGATCTCGTTGTCCTGGTTGTAGGCGTTGTTGTTGCCCCCCTGGCTCTTGCCCATCTCGTCACCGGCCAGGATCATGGGCACGCCCTGGGAAAGCAGCAAGATGGCGGCGTAGTTCTTCCGCTGCCGGAGGCGCAGATCCGCCAGCTCAGGGGAGCGGGTAGGTCCCTCTTCTCCGCAGTTCCAGCTCAGGTTGTCGGCCTGCCCGTCCTTTCCATCCTCCCCGTTCGCTTCGTTATGCCTGTCGTTGTACGCCACCAGATCGGCCAGCGTGAAGCCGTCGTGGCTGGTCACGAAGTTCACGCTGTGGAAGGGAGCCCGGCCGTCGTGCTGGTAGAGGTCGGCGCTGCCGGAGAGCCGAGTGGCCAGGGCGGGAACGCTGCCGGCGTCGCCGCGAACGAAGCGCCGCACCTCGTCGCGAAAACGGCCGTTCCACTCCGCCCAACGACCGAAGTTGGGAAAGCTCCCCACCTGGTAAAGGCCGGCCGCATCCCACGCCTCGGCGATCAGCTTGGTGTGGGCCAGCGCGGGATCGGCGGCGATGATCTCCAGCAGTGGCGGGCTTTCGAGCGCCCGCCCGTCGCTGTCCCGGCCCAGAATGGACGCCAGGTCGAAGCGGAAGCCGTCCACGTGCATCTCGGTGACCCAGTAGCGCAAACACGACAGAATCAGGGTGCGGACCACCGGATGGTTGCAGTTCAGGGTGTTGCCGCAGGCCGAGAAGTCGAGGTACTTGCCGGTCTGGCGGTCCATCAGGTAGTAGGTCGCGTTATCCAGACCGCGGAAGGAAACCACGGGCCCGTCTTCCTCACCCTCGCCGGTGTGGTTGAAGACCATGTCGAGGATGACCTCGATACCCGCCTGGTGCAGCGCCTTCACCATCTCCCGAAACTCGTGCACCTCCCCCCCTTCCGGTCCGCTGGCGGCGTAGCCGGCCTTGGGAGCGAAGAAGGCGAGGGGCTGATAGCCCCAGAAGTTGAGCAGAGGCTGCCCGGTCAGCGGATTCACCCTCCGATGGTCGGTCTCCTCGAACTCGGTGACCGGCAGCAGCTCCACGGCGGTGACCCCCAGCTCCTGGAGGTAGGGGATCTTCTCGATCAAGCCTCGGTAGGTGCCGGGTTGGCTCACTCCCGAGCTCCGGTGGGCGGTGAAGCCCCGCACGTGGACCTCGTAGATGATGGAATCGGCCAGGTGATGATTGAGCGGGTGGTCGAAGCCCCAGTCGAACTCCTCGCCTTCGACCCGGGCGCGGCGTGGGCGCAGTCCCGGGGGACCGCCCCACGAGGGCGCTCCCGAAACCGCCCGAGCGTAGGGGTCGAGCAGCAGCAGGTCGGGATCGAAGCGGTGCACCGCCGGCCTCGGGTTCGGTTTCATGTCGGCGCGGAACGCGTACTCAACGCCAGGACCTATCCCGGTTACCAGGGCATGCCAGACGTTTCCGGTCCGGTTGTAGCGCGGGTCGAGCGGCCAGCAGGCGAGCGCCTCCCGGCCGCCCGGCTCGAAGAGCACCAGGGTGACGGCGGTAGCGTGGCCCGAGTAGACAGCGAAGTTCACACCCTGGCGCCGGAAGCTGGCGCCCAGGGGCAGCGGATGCCCTCGCGAGATGCTGAGCCCGCGACTTCTCACCATGGCCTTCGTTTATCGGCTCACCCGGCCTGGAGTATAGTCCAGAGCAAGGGCATGGCCGAGAAGGTCCTGATCGTCGACGACACCTTGATCAACCAGAAGATCCTCGCCGCCATCTTGAAGAAGGCCGGCTTCGAGTACGCGGTCGCCGGGGACGGCGTGCAGGCGCTGGCGGCGGTTCGGGGCGACCCACCGGATCTGATCCTGCTCGACATCATGATGCCAGCCAAGGACGGCTACGAGGTCTGCGCCGAGCTCAAGGCCGATCCCCGAACCGCCGACATCCCCATCATCTTCCTGTCCGCTCTCGGCGAGGCTTCCGACAAGGTCAAGGGCCTCTCGTTGGGCGCCGCCGACTACATCGCCAAACCCTTCGACAACGCCGAGGTTCAGGCCCGAGTGGAGACCCAGCTCCGGCTGCGGCGCCTGACCCAGTCGCTGATCAAGCTCAACCGCGATCTGCTCGACAAGCAGCAGGCGCTGGAGGAAGACCTGAAGGCGGCGGCCGACATCCAGAAGGCGCTGATCCCGCGGCCCGACCTGCGCTTTCCCGGCCTGGAGCTGGCAACCGTCTTCGAGCCCTGCGCCACCATCGGCGGCGACGTGTTCACCGCCTTCCGTCTGGACGAGGAGCACCTTGCGTTCTACATCCTGGACGTCAACGGCCACGGGGTGCCGGCGGCCATGGTGGCGGTCTCGGCCTCCCAGAGCCTCTCCCCCGGCTCCGGCATCGTCTTGAGGCGCACCGACGGCGTTGCCATCACCCCCCCGGAACAGGTGCTGGCCGAGCTGGACGTGGAGTTCCCGCTCTCCCGCTTCGACCGCTACTTCACCATCGTCTATCTGGTGCTTCACTTGCCCACTGGGCTCATGCGCTACAGCGGAGCCGGCCACCCCTTGCCCATCTTGCAGCGGACCGACGGCACCATCGAGCACTTGGAGGAGGGCGGACCGCTGATCGGCTTGGGCGGCATCCCCTTCGACCGTGGCGAGCGGCGGCTCGGCCCCGGCGACCGAGTGTTCCTCTACACCGACGGCCTGACCGAGGCGGCGGAGCCCGGCGGCGCCCTGTTCGGCACGGCCCGGCTCGAGGAGCTGGTCCGCAGCCAACGGCGGACCTCGCTCCAGGAGAGCTGCCAGGCCATCGATCGGGCCGTGCGCGAGTTCTCGGCGGGGGCCCCTCCCTCAGACGACGTCTCCTTGCTGGCCTTCGAGTACCAGGGGGTCGGGTCGTGACGCGCCTGGTCGAGCTGAGCATCGACAGTCGCCTGGAGGAGGTGGCATCGGTAGGCGAGGCGGTAAGCCGCGCTTGCCGAGAGGCCGGGATCTCCGAGGGCGACGCCTACAACGTGGAGCTGGCGGTGGTGGAGGCGGTGAGCAACTCGGTGCGCCACGCCTACCGCGGAGAGGCGGGCCATCGGGTGGAGGTCCGGCTGAGCCTCGCCGCCGACGGCGTCGAGGTGCGGATCCTGGACGACGGCCTGCCGGTGCCGGAAGCGAGTCGCCGGCCCAAGCCCATCGAGTTCGATCCCGAGGACCCCCTCTCCATCTCCGAAGGCGGCCGGGGGACCTTCCTCATCCACAGCCTGATGGACCGCGTGGTGTACGGCAGCGAGGGGGGCCGCAACCTGCTGCTCCTGGCCAAGAGCCTGAAGCGGTCCTGAGCCCTGTCCCCGGATCCGAGCGGCGTCTACGACGTGGTGGTCCTGGGGGCCGGGGCCGCCGGTCTCTTCTGCGCCGCGGTGGCCGGCCAGCGCGGCCGTCGCGTGCTGGTCCTCGAGCATAACGACGTGGCGGGGCGCAAGATCCTGATCTCCGGGGGCGGCCACGCGAACTTCACCCACCTGAACGCCGGTCCCTCCCACTTCCTTTCCGAGAACCCCCACTTCGCCAAGTCGGCCCTGGCCCGCTTCACGCCCCGGGACTTCCTGGGGCTGGTCCACAAGCACGGCATCGCCTACCGCGAGAAGGCGCCGGGCCAGCTCTTCTGCCAGGGCTCGGCCCGCGAGATCGTGTCCTTGCTGCTGGCCGAGTGCCGGGCGGGCGGCGTGCACCTGCGGACCGGCTGCCGGGTGGACGAGGTGGGCCGGGACGACCTCTTCTCCATCGCCACCAGCCAGGGGCGCTTCGGCTCGCAGGCCCTGGTGGTGGCGACCGGCGGCCTCTCCATCCCGTCCCTGGGTGCCAGCGACCTTGGCTATCGCCTGGCACGGCGCTTCGGCCTGAGCGTCGAGACCCCGAGGCCGGCCCTGGTCCCCTTGGTGCTGGGTGGCAGCGAAGGTGAGGCCCTCGGTCCGCTGGCGGGCGTCGCCTTCGAGGTCGAGGTCCGCTGCGGTTCCGCGCGCTTTCGCGACCGGGCCCTGGTCACCCACCGCGGGCTCTCGGGCCCCGCCATCCTCCAGGTGTCGTCCTATTGGCAAGCCGGGACCCCGGTGACGCTCGACCTGCTTCCAGGCGCCGACATCGCCCGCCGGCTCTGCGACGAGCGAGAGCGCGGCTCCCGCGCCGAGTTCAAGACCCTGCTGGCCGAGGCCATGCCCAAGCGTTTGGCGGAGTGGTGGTGCCGGCGTCAGGGCCTGGCCCGACCGATCTGCCAGCTCTCCGACCGCGAGATCGGCCGGTTGGCGGAAGGCCTCCACGCCTGGCGCATCGTGCCCGAGGCCACCGAGGGGTTCGCCAAGGCCGAGGTCACGGCCGGTGGGGTCTCGACCGCCGAGCTGTCCTCCAAGACCATGGAAGCGCGGCGTGTCCCCGGCCTCTACTTCATCGGGGAGGTGGTGGACGTGACGGGCTGGCTGGGCGGCTTCAACTTCCAGTGGGCCTGGTCCTCCGCCCACGCCGCCGGGGAGGGGGTGTAGGGGGAGCGATCGAAGCGGGGGAGAGGAGCAGTCCTCGACCACAGCGACCGCCGCCCCGTCGACCGCGATGCCCCCCTGGAACCTCAAGCCCCCGAGCTTGACGCCCCGGCGGCGCCCGGCTACCATCACCCGACTCGCCTCCCCGGACCGGCTCGACCAAGCCCCCAGAGCCAACCCCGCCAAGGCCAGAACCCCGGGAGCGCGGAGCGAACATGGCTCGGCCTGGGGCCGGAGCCGAAGGAGGATCGGAGATGAGTCGAGGCGTTCTTCTTCGTGCAGGGGCGTTGGTTCTCGTGGGTGCCGTGGGTGGGTTCCCCGCCGTTGCGGCCCAGACCGGCGAGAAGCCGGTCAAACCGGCCGCCCCCGCCTTTCAACCGGTCGTCGTCCAAGCCAGTGGTTTCGCCGTCTCGCCGCCGGTCCGCAGCCTGCCGCCTGCGGCCAGCGTCGACCCCAAGGATCGCAACCCGGATCCCCCGGGCAAGCGCCGCAACCCGCCCGTGCGCCAGATCGTGGCACCCCGGCCCGAGGGCTTCCAGGATCCGCTGGTCGAGGCCAGCCGGCGCGCGCCGAATGTCATGCCGCCCGTCATCACCTCGTTCGAGGGCGTGGCGGCCGCCAGCGACCAGACCATCCTGGGGGCTGCGATCGTACCCCCCGACACCAACGGCGATGTGGGCCGGACGCAGTACGTCCAGACCGTGAACTCGCTGTTCCAGATCTGGGACAAGAACGGCACCTCGCTGGTCGGCCCCATCCGCATGAGCTCGCTGTGGTCGGTAGGCAACTGCGCCGCCAACGACGACGGCGACCCCATCGCCCTCTACGACCACCTGGCCAACCGCTGGCTGCTCTCGCAGTTCGCACTGCCCAGCTACCCGAGCGGCCCCTTCTACCAGTGCATTGCCGTCTCGCAGACGGCGGATGCCACGGGCGCCTACTGGCTGTATGAGTTCACCATGCCCGGCACCAACATCCTGAACGACTACCCCCACTTCGGCGTCTGGCCGACCGCCTACTTCATGATGGACCACCAGTTCGTGATGCCGGCGGGCTCCTGGGGTGGCAGCGGGGCCTTCGCGTTCAACCGGGCCCAGATGCTGGTCGGCAACCCGGCCGCCAGCTACATCTACTTCGACCTGAACCTCATGAATCCCAGCATCGGCGGGCTGCTCCCGGCAGACCTCGACGGACCGCCGCCGCCCGCGGGCACGCCTGGCTACTTCGCCTACCCGCTCTCGACCGTCTGGGGCGACGCCATCAATGGCGTGCGGATCTTCGAATTCCAACCCAACTTCGTGACACCCGCCAGCTCCACCTTCACCTTGCACGCGGATGTTCCCGGTGCGCCCTGGGATCCCGACATGTGCGGCTACGCCAGGAACTGCATCCCGCAGCCCCCGGCCGTGCCGCCGGCGGCCGGGACCATGAACCCGGTCGACGCCATTTCCGATCGCTTCATGAGCCGCCTCGCCTACCGCCACTTCGGGACGCATGCTTCGATGGCCGTCGCCCACACCGTTGACGCCGGCGGTGACCACGCCGCCGTTCGCTGGTACGAGCTCAGGCGCCCGCTCTCGCCAACACCGGGGCCCTTCGCCATCTACGACCAGGGCACGCACGCGCCGGACGCCACCCACCGCTGGATGGCGAGCGCCGCCATCGATGCGGTAGGCAATCTGGGGGTGGGCTACAGCGCATCGAATGCCACCACGGTCTTCCCCTCGATCTACTACGCTGGACGCCTGGTGACCGATCCGCCGGGATCGGGCCTGGCCCAGGGTGAGGCCATCGCCCGGGCCGGATCGAACTCGCAGACCACCTCCGCCTACCGCTGGGGCGACTACTCCGCCATGTCGGTGGATCCGGGGGACGAGTGCACGTTCTGGTACACCCAGGAGTACTACACCAACACGCCGCCCACCTGCACCGTCAGCAATTACAGGTGCTGGCAGACGCGGATCGTGAGCTTCCGTTTCCCGAGTTGCGACCTCATCTTCCGCGACGGGTTCTACTGAGCCCAGGCGCCGGTCGATGAGCCGTGCGGGGTGTCCCAACCGGGGCACCCCGTTTTCGTTTGGAGCCAGCTGACCGCTCCTCCAGGTGCGCTCGGAGCCGCCATTCTGCTTCCGCGCGCTCGCCGTCCCAGCCCCCACCCAGGAGCGCCCGAGCCTCCGCCTCGGTCCGCACCGAGTCCCAGTCGAGGTCGCTGGAGAGCGCCGACGGCGGAGCCCACACCAGAGGACCGAGGCGGTCCAGGGCCAGGTTATCCCCGAGGTAGACACCGGGCTCCGGACCCAGCACCGGGTTCGCCCGCAGCGGTTCCAGGAGGACGACGCTGCCGAAGCGCTCAACCGAGGGCAGATCGTCGCGAATCGGCCTGGCGCTCAGCCAGAGGACGGGGCTCCCCGGCACGCCCAAGAAGGCCAGCCGCGACTCCAGAAACGCCAGTAGCGCCTCGGCCCCCGGAAAGCGGAACAGGGTGGGGCAGGCCTCGTCTCGCGCCAGAACCCGACCTCGGAACCGCAGTCCCGGCACCGGGGCATAACTCAGGCCGGTTCGCGCCTCCCACTCACCGGGCGTCTCCCTCACCCCCCTCACCTCAACACCCATGCTACCGCTGGCTCGCCGCCGCCGGCTACCGCCGCGTCGAGGTCCGCGTCGGGCTTCCTGCCGTGAAGCACTGGGCCATGAACTGGCTCGACCCGATGGCCCCGGTCAGCGCGCGACGAAGAGGGCGATGCCCCCCACGCGCTCGGCCTCTCGCATCCGGTCGCGCACCGCCCTCTCCACCCGCAGCGGGCTCTGCTGGTCCGGGGGCTCCTCGAAGACGATCACCCGCGTCAGGCTCCGGTCTTCAATCCGGGCGACCAGTTCCGCCTCACCCTGCGGGCCCAGCACCGATCGATAGGGATAATCGTAGGGCGTCGGGTTGTGAAGAGACGCCGTCAGATAGAAGAGGCCGGAGTTCCTGGCGAGAATCAGCGCCGGCCGGTTCGCCCCCAGACGGCTGACGGTGTCTCGCTGGTCGCGGAGGCGGGCCACCTCCTGGGGACGGACCACGACGGCTCGGAAGTGAGGGAGTTCGGAGAATGCCCAACCGTCTGCGCCGATCCGTGCGCCCCAGACGACGAGGCGCGCACCGGCGCCCACACCGATCCAAAGGGAGGCCAGGGCCACAGCCGCACGGACTAGCCGGGGAGGCAACAACCTGGCGAGGCGATGCCAGGCGTGGCCGGCTCCCACCAACAGAAACGGGATCGCGAAGCCCAGATGCGACGAGCCAAAGCGCGGAAACGCCACCGCCCAGGCTGCCAGGGTGAAGCTCACCACCGTCCCGTCGACACGGCGGTCCCCGCCTTTCACCACCGCAACCAGGAGACCAACGAAGACCAGGGGCGGCAGCAGGAATGCAGCTTCGTACCACGCGCGGCCGAGGCTCGGTAGGTCGAAGGGGTCGCCTAGTGCGGCGCCCAAACGCCAGAGGGCGCTCACGTAGGGCACTCCCGCGACCTCGAGGTAGGTGGTCTTGCCCACAAACCCGTACTGGAGAAGACGGGGCCCTCCGCCCTGAGCGACAACCGGCAGCAGGCAGAAGACGGCGGTGCCGGCGAAGCCGCCGATCGCCCCCAGCGCCGCTCGAAGCCGGCCGCGCCCTCGCTCGACAGCCAGCAGGCTACCCCCAACCGCCAGCAGGGCCAGCAGCCCCACGTTCTGCTTGGCCGCAAAGGCCAGGCCCGCCCAGGCGCCTGCCCACCTGAACCAGGAGGCCGGCGCCGCGGGCGCCCTGAGCGAGGCCAGGAAGCAGCCGGCGAAGAACACCATGGCCAGCGGCGTGTAGGGAGTGGCCGGCTGCACGGAGAAGGCCAGCGTCCCCAAGGCGACCAGGGCCCGAGCCGGACCGCCGAGGCCAAGCCGCCCGGCCAGGGTCGAGCCGAGCCACGCGGTGAGCGCGAAGCTGGTGAGCGTCACCATGCGAAGCGTCAGCAGCTCGTTCCCGGTCAGCGCGGCGAAGGCGCGGACGAGGTAGAGCGACAAGGGCGTGACGTTGAAATAGCAGTCCCGGTACGGCAGGTCGCCGCCGCGCACTCGTTCGACGACCTGCAGGAACCACGCTTCGTCCGCGGTCGCGAAGCCCTGGCCAACGGCGGCCAAGACCACGACCGCGGCGGCGGCCGCCAGCAAGGTGAGACCGCGCACAAGGCGTCGCACCCGGCTCACACCCGTTCGGCGCGGACCAGGAGGAAGGGCAGCAGTGAACGCCAAACCGGCACCCGCTCCAACCACGACTCGAGGCGCCGCCCCCAGCGACGGTTGGCCAGGAACGGGGGGAAGAACCCGAAGCGCGCAAGCCGAGCGCGACCCAGACCGGCGCGCTCCAGAGCCGGCAGAACCACCCCCCGGCGCATGTTCACGATGCCGCGGTCGCCCTTCCAGGTCATGCCCGGCTTCACGGCCATCTGCACGTAGAAGAGCGGGTTGAGCGCATTCGGTTCGAGGAACACCAGGCGGCCTCCGGGGCGCAGCAGCCGGCCCAGCGAACGAAAGGCCTCTTCGAGATCGCGAAGATGGTGAAGAACGAAGAGGCCGGCGACCACATCGAAGCCCCCCAGCAACGAGACGGGCGGATCGGCGATGTCGGCGCAATGCAGCGGAACCTCGGCGACGCCCCGACTGAACGAGCGAAGGCGATCCAGCAGCACCGGCGAGAGGTCCAGGCCTTCCACGGCAACGCCCCGCTCGGCGAGCAGCAGAGTGTAGCGCCCCATCCCGCAGCCGACCTCCAACACCCGCTCGCCGGGTGCGACCTCGGCGAAGCACAGCAGCTCCTCGACGTGGCGCCGCAGGTAGGGAGATCCGGAGGGCAACATGTTTCGCTTGGAAACGCTCTCGTAGTACGCGCGCTGGCGGCGATTGTGCGCCTCACGCGCATCGCCTGCGGGGGCGGCGGCGAATCCCGGGTCCCGCCCGCGCCAGCGCCAGGCCGCGGCGGTGCCCAGAGCCCGCAGCGCTGTCGCCAGGCGCTTCCTGGAACTGTAGGCCGAGCCTCCTCCCTCCCGCGCCGCCCGCTCCACCGGAATCGAGGTGAGGGGCAGGCCACTGGCACCAATCAGGGACACCACGAAGGGATGAGGCTCGCGAGCGTCCAGCAACACCTCCACCACCCGGTGGTCCATGGCCACGAACATCCCCGCGTCGGCCGGCACGCGGCAGAGCCAGTGCAGGAGCGTCTTGAAGACCCGGGAGGTCAGCAGCCGCCCGATCGATTCGTACCGTCCACGGCGTCCGGCGAAGACGGCGGCGTAGCCCTGGTCGAGCCCCCGCAGCAGACGGGGAACCGCCTCGGGAGGATCCTGGAGGTCGGCGTCCATGACGACGACCCGGCTGCCCCGGACTCGGGCCAGGCCGGCCAGCACGGCGCGGTGCTGGCCTCCGTTCCGGGCAAGAGGAACCACCGACACCTGCGGTGCGAAGTCCACCGCTAGGCGGCCCAGCACCCGCATCGATTCATCAGGCGAGGCATCGTCGACGAAGATGACCTCATAGGAGAGGACCGAGGCCGCGCAAGTCGCCGCCAACCGGTGGTAGAGATCGGCGACGGTTCCCGCGTTGCCGTAGACGGGGATCACAAAGCTGATGTCGGGGCAGGTCCCGTGGGCGGACGCGGCCGATAGCGCGCTCAACGGATCGCCTGCTGCTGCGTCGGTCGGGGGTCACGGACCGTCCACCAATCGAGGGTGCGGCGTAGCCCCTGCTCCAGACTGTGGCGCGCCTCCCAACCCAACAGCCGCCGCGTTGTCGTGAGGTCGGCCACCCAGTGGGGCCGATCGGCGGCGTGAGGAGGCACCGCGCCCAGGCGAAAGCGTGCCTCAAGCCCGAGCAGGGAGCCGATCAGATTCACCACGTCCTCGTTCGAATGCTCGATGCCGGTGCCGACGTTCAAGATGACTCCCGGCGGCAGGGATCGCTCCGCCGCCGCCAGGCAGGCCTCGACGACATCCTCGACAAACACGAAGTCGCGGCGGATCCCGGGGGGCGTGAGCGGGATCTCCCTTCCCTCGCGGAGGCCGGCGATGGCCGCCGGCACCAAACGGCGCGGGGACTCCCACGGGCCATAGACCGTGAAGGGACGCAAGATGGCGATCGGCAGGCCGTGCCGTCGCGCGTGCTGCTGGCCGATGAGGGTCGCCGCAGCTTTGGATGCTCCATAGAAGGTCGCCGGCTCGAGCGGGTCGGTCTCCCTGAGCGGCCGATCTTGCTTCGCGTACTCCGAGGCCCCGCCCAGCAGGACCACTCGAGTCCGGGGAAGGGGCACGCAGGCTTCGAGCAACCAATAGGTCCCGAGGACGTTGGTCGCCAGGATCTCCTGGCTGGCCTCCTCGGAAGAGAGCACACCGCGGGCGGCGAGGTGAAACACCGCGTCCGGCGCCACCCGCTCCACGGCGGCCAGGACGCCGGCGCGATCGGAGAGGGAGACGCGGTCGACGGCGATCCGCTGGAGAACCTCGTCAAGACGCCAGGTCGAGCCCTGGGGAGCAGCCCAAGCGTGAACGCAAGCCTCCCTTTCGAGCAAGGCTCGCACCAGGCTGGCCCCGATGAACCCGGAAGCACCGGTCACCAGCACCCGGCGGCCGCGCCAAACGCTCACAAGGTCAGGCCCACGGCCCCGAGGACCTCTTCCAGCTCCTGCCGGTCGCGCACCATGGCCGGCACATCCCGCCCTTGCGCCGAGGCCAGCGCCTGACGCAAGCGCGGGATCTCGTGAATCAAGCTCCGCCCCCTGGTGTCGCGGCGGAACGAGCGCCGCAGGAAGGAAAAGTCGCATTGCAGCCGCGCCATCTCGGCGATCAGCAGCCGGCAGGGAACCGGGTGGCCGCGCTCGGGCAAGGTTAGCCCGCCGAAACCGAAGTGGCATCCGAACCGGGGGCGAAGGCGCTCCACGGTCCGGTCCAGGACCGCCTCGAAGATGCTGTCCGCCCCGCGATCGATGGCCAGATCGTTGAGCCCCACGTAGACGCGGTGAAGGGGGAGGGTCGCCAGGCGGGCCGCCGCCGCCACCGCCGCTTCGGTCTCGATGAGGATGCCCACTCGGACCCGGTCCCTCACCAGATCGAGCAGTCGCTCCACCTCGACTGGGGTTCGCACCATCGGAAGCAGGATCTCGTCGGCCCCGGCGTCCACCGCCGCCTCCACCTCCTCCGGAGTCGTGGCGTCGAACGCATTCAGGCGGCACAGAACCCGTTGTGAGGTGGCGGCCCTCACCCGGCGCAGATCCTCGACGGTGTCGTGGTTGATCTCGGTGTCGGCGTGGAGCTGCCGCAGGGCCTTCTCGCGGCATTCCCAGTCGACGACGAAGCCGTCGACACCGGCCGCGGCCGCCTCCCCGACGCGCTCCGGGTCGGTGGCGAAGAGGAAGAGATCGAAGGAACGACTCACCGCTGACGGCGCCTGGGAATCCGAGTCGAGTCGGGCGGGCCGGGGGCCAAGATCCGGCAAGGCATGGCGCCTTATAGCACGAATGCCGGCGCCAGACACACCACGCCCTTCTCGTTCATAACGTCCATGGTCCCTTCCGGCAGCAGCTTGCCGCCCCTTGGAGAACGCGCCAGTTCGGGGCGAAAGGGCTCACCGCGCCGAAGCTGGTCGCCGGGGCACTCTTGACGCCACCACCCTCGCGGTCGTAAGGTGGCTCCGCCGTGACCGATCGCTCGCCAAACTCGCCTCGCGAGCCCGGGTTGGATACCGCCCCCTCGGGCCAGCGTCAGCTGCGTGAGATCGAGGGCCTGCGCCGGATCGGGGAAGCGCTGGCACTCATGGCTGAGCCCGAGGACACCCGCCGCCGCTTGGCGACGGTGATGGCGGAAGCGCTCGGTGCCCGGCTCTGCATCTTCGCTCAGGCTTCCCCCCAGACCGGCGCCGTCGAGCCCGAGTTGCCCGGCCATGGGGTCGAGGCCGAGATGCTGGACGCCTTCCGCTTTCCACTCGGCCGCCCGCACCAAGCCGAGGCCGGGCCGCTGATCGCGAATCAGGTCCGGGACATGCCCGCCGAGGCACGCGCGGCGGCGCAACGGGTGGGCCTCCGAAACCTCTTGGCGGCCCCCCTCTTCCTCGACGATCGTCTAGCGGGAGCCGTCCTCGCCGGCAACAAGGACCTTGGCTTCGACGCCGACGACGCGCGCCTGGCCGGGGCGCTCGGAACCCAGGCCGCCATGGCCCTCCGTCTGGTCGGCCTCTACCACGGCCTGCGCCGATCCGACGAGCTGTTCCGGGCCCTCTCCGAGAACGCGCTCTCCGGCGTGTACCTGATCCAGGACGGCGTATTCCGTTATGTGAACCCGGCGCTGGCCCGCACCTTCGGCTATTCCCCCGAGGAGATCACCGGCCGCTTGCGTCCGGAGGACCTGCTGGTCCCCGAGTACCGCCCCCAGGTCGAGGAGACCCGGCGCCGGCTGCTCCAGGAGGGCCGCACCCATCTCTACTTCGGGACCCGCGGCCTCACCAAGCTGGGCGATCCGATCGAGATCGAGGTGCGGGTCTTCCCGGTCCCCTATCGGGGGCGGACGGCGGTCATGGGCACCCTGCTCGACGTCACCGCCGAACGGCGCGCCCAACGCGCTGCCGAGGAACGTCAGGCCGAGATCGAGACGCTCTACAAGGCCTCCGAACGCCTGCTGGGGGCCGAGGACGTGAAAGCGCTGGCCGGCCGGGTGGTGCAGGTGGTGGCCGACATCTTCGGCCACGCGCTGGCCGCCGTGTACCTCCTGGACGAGGATGCCCGTGGTCTCCAGCTGGCGGCCTGCTCCGATCCCGGCCTGGGCATGCCCGAGACGCTGCGCATGAACGGTCCGGGCCTGGTGGTGCTGGCCGCCACCAGCGGCGAGACCGTGAGCGTCGACGACGTTACCGCTCACCCCCAGTTCGTGCCCGCCTCAGTGCCCCTGGGCTCCGAGCTGCTCATCCCCCTCAAGGCCGCCGAACGCGTGGTGGGCGTGCTCAGCCTGCAGCGGCGCGAGAAGGGGCTCTTCCACTCCCGGGACGTGTTGCTGCTGAAGGCGTTCGCAGAGCGCGCCGCCCTGGCCCTGGAGAAGGCGTGGATCCACGAGCGGTTGAAGGAGAGAAGCCGGCAGTTGGAGCAGCTCCATGAGCTGGCTCTGATGATGGCGGGAGCCCCCGCCCAGGCCTACGCCGCCATCGCCCGTCAGGTGTCGCAACTGCTCCGCACGCCTTACGCGAGTGTGCTGGCGCTGGAGGACGGCTTGATCCGCAGCCTGGCCATCGTGAGCCAGGTGGGGGACCGGCCGGGCGAGACCTTCCCACTGGCCCACACGCCCTGCCGGGTGGTGGTGGAGACCAAGGACAGCGCCATCTTCAACGACATCGGCCAGCGCTTCCCCGAGGATCCCTTTCTGGTGGCCCGCAACATCAAGACCTACATCGCCGTCCCCGTCCTCGACCGGGGGGGCGAGGTGGTGGGAATCGTGAACGCCATGGATCGGCGCGAGCGCAGCTTCGGAGCCGAGGACCTGCGCATCCTGAACCTGCTGGCCCGGCGCGCCGCCGAAGAGATGGAAGCAGAGCAGCGGCGCCGCGAGAAGGAGAGCACCGAACGCATGCTGCTCCAGTCGGAGAAGCTGGCGGCTCTGGGCCAGGTGGTGGCCGGAGTGGCCCACGACCTCAACAACCCCCTGGCCTCGGTGCTGGGGCTGGCCGAGCTTCTGGTACGCCGTGAGGACCTACCGGCCCCGGCCCGGGAAGCCCTGGCCACCATCGCCGCCGAGGCCGAGCGCGCGCGAAGGGTGGTGCGCAACCTGCTGGCCTTCGCCCGCGAGCACGAGCCGGAGCGGGTGCCCACCGACCTGAACGACGTCGTAAGGCGCACCCTCGCCCTGCGCGGCGCCGAGATGCACATGTCCAGCCTGGAGGTGGTCGAGGAGTTGGCCGAGCTGCCGGAGACGCTGGCCGACGGCCACCTGTTGCAGCAGGCCCTCCTCAACCTGGTCCTCAACTCGGAGCAAGCCATGCTGGAGGCTCACGGTCGGGGCCGGCTGGCGGTACGCTCCGCCTACCTCTCCGAGGGCGGCGTTCGGCGGGGCGGTCCCACCCTGCGCCTGGAGATCGAGGACGACGGCCCGGGGATTCCACCCGACAAGCTCGGCCGCATCTTCGAGCCCTTCTTCACCACCAAGCCGGTGGGCAAGGGCACCGGTCTCGGCCTGTCCCTCAGCTTCTCCATAGTGGCCCAGCACCAGGGCGTGATCTGGGCCGAGAGCCCGCCGGGGGCCGGCGCCCGCTTCATCGTGGAACTGCCCCTGGTGGCGGTGAGCGAGCAAACCGCGGCGGGCCAAACCCCACCCCCGCCGGATCGAGGCGTGTTCGCCGGCCGGCGGGTGCTGCTGGTCGACGACGAGACCCCGCTCAGGCTGATCGCTCGCGAGGTGCTGGAAGCGGAAGGTTCGCTGGTCGAAGAGGCGGCCAGCGGCCAGGCGGCGCTGGCGGTCCTGCGCGACCGCGACTTCGATCTGGTGGTGAGCGACGTCCGCATGCCGGACCTGAGCGGCTTCGACGTTTACCGTTTGGCGTGCGCCGAGCGCCCGCCCCTCAGCGGACGCTTTCTCTTCGTCACCGGCGACGTGGCCAGCGGCGAGACCGCCGATCTCCTGGCCGCTACCGGCTGCGCCTACCTGGAAAAGCCATACCACGTCGGCCAATTGCTGGAGAGGGCCGGCCAGGTGCTGGAGGCGGTCCGGCACCACCGCCAGTAGCCATCAGCCGCCCGACGCCGGCAGGAGGCGGCCACGACGGCACAGGGGGCGCGGCAGTTGGCCGGCCTTCCGCCGGAATCCGGACACACCGCCGCTGGGGACGGCTCCCCTCATCTCACTGACGGAGCGTGAGTTACGCGCTGGACCGCGGCTGGCACCTCCCTTGCTCAGGGATCAGGGCGAGGGAGGATGAAATGGCCGCCATCAAAGGGCAACCCTGGGACGACTGGTGGGACAACCTGGCCAGCCAAGGAAACTGGACGCTGCCTGCCTCCCGCACTTCTCTCGTTAGGGATCCGCAAGCGGTTCCGCCCGAGTCCGCGGGTCTGGCTCGCCTCCCGAACGCCAATCGTCCTCCCGAGCGCATCAGCGTCCCCTGGCGCGAGATCGAAGAGCTCCACACCATCGTCAACGAGCTGGATGGGGAGAGGCGGCGTTTGGCGGACCAGGTCGACCTGGCCCAGAAGGTGATGGTCGAGAGCACCCAGCTCCGGGCCAGCGTGGAGTTCCTGGAGACGGAGAACGCCGCTCTCCGCAAGCGTCTCGCCATGCTGGAGCAAGTGGGCCGGGAGTAACCTCGCCGCGGGGGACCTAGCTTCGCTGCTCCCCAAGCGGCGGTGGTTCACAGGCCGTGATGGCTGGGACCCGAATCCCCTGATAGAGATCCCGGAGCAGGTCCAGAGCCCCAACTTGAAAGAGGTACTGGAGGCAGGAGGTGTCGGCGAAGACCTCAGGCATTCCTGAGGTCTTCCTCGATCTCCTCGGCGGTCAGCCTGAAGGTGGCCACCCCGAAGTCGTTGAGCCGGGCCAAAAAGACGGTCTTGGGGAGCCCCGCCAACTGGGCGGCGGCGCCCGAGGAGAGGCGTCCAACCTCGTAGAGCTTCACAGCCGCCGCCAGCCTCAACTCCGGACCGACGAGTTCCGGCGACAGCTTGAGTGCCAGCAGGGCTTCGTCGGGGTGAGCGGAGATGAGGGAAACCACGTTGAGCTGGGTGGGATGCAGCGACCATGCAACGACCACCTGTGGGTCCCGTCCGCCCGCCCCCGGCCGTGCCCCAAAGCTGCCACAATAGCCCTCATGCGCTGGGCGACGGCCGCTTACTCGGTTCCGGTCCTGCTGGGGGGCCTGCTGGCGGCCTTCCTGGCCTGGACCGGGTGGCGGCGGCGATCGGTCCCCGGCAGCTCGTTCTTCGCCGTGATGATGGCCGGCGTCAGCCTGTGGTCGATCGCCTACGCCGTGGAGCTGAACGCCGGCGAGCTGGCGACCGCCCTTCTCGCGAGCAACCTGCTCTGGGCCGGCGTGTCCGTCGCCCCCGCCGCCTGGCTGCTCTTCGTGCTGGAGCATGCGGGCTATGGGCAGCGGCTGACCCGCCCGCTGATCGCCCTGCTCTCGGTCCCGGCGGCCCTCACCGTGCTGGTGGCCTTCACCAACGGTTCCCATCACCTGCTTCGGGCGCAGGTTTGGATGGAGAGCCGGGGCAGCTACCAGCTCTACACCTACACCCGGGGGCCGGCCTTCTGGTGGATCACCGGCTACTGCTACCTGCTGCTCTTGGGCGGAACCGTGCTGCTCCTCACCTCGCTGTCGCGCGCCTCACGCCCCTATCGTCGTCAGGCCAAAGCGCTAGGCGCAGCCGCCCTCCTCCCCTGGGTGGTGAACGTGATCTACGTCAGCGACCTTCTGCCCGACATGATCGACATCACGCCCTTCGGCTTCATCGGGAGCGGCGGGCTCATCGCCTGGGCCCTGTTCCGGCTGGGCCTGCTGGATCTGGTTCCGGTGGCCCACGAGGCGGTGATCGAGAGCATGGCCGACGGCGTCTTGGTCCTGGACGCGGCGAGCCGGGTGGTCGACATGAACCCGGCGGCGGCCGGCATCGTGGGGCGCGCGGCCCCCGATGCCATCGGCCATCCGGTCGCCAGCCTGCTGGCCGGGCGGCCCGACCTCCTGGAGCGCTACGGCGAGGTGCTGGAAGCGCGGGAGGAAATCAGCCTCGCCCGCGAGGGCGTCGAACGCAACTTCGAGCTGCGCATCTCGCCGCTTCGCGGGCGCAATGGACGCCCTTCGGGGCGGCTGGTCGTCTTGCGCGACGTGACCGAGAGACGGCAGGCCGAGGAGGCGGTGCGTCATGCGCAGAAGATGGAGAGCCTGGGCGTGCTGTCCCGCGGGGTGGCCCACACCTTCAACAACATCCTGGCCGTGATCATCGGCAACGCCTCCCTGGCCGAGCGCAAGCTGGACGCCGGCAGTCCACCCGCCGAGCACGTGGCCAAGATCGCCAAGGCCGCCGAACGCGCGGCCCGCATCGTGCACCAGATGATGTCCTTCTCCGGGGGGGAGCCGGTGTCGGCCAGCCTGCTCGACCTCTCCGACCTGATCGGCCAGAGCCTCGACCTGTTCCAGGCCGCGGTGCCCACCCGCATCCGGGTGGTGGCCGAGCTGGCCCCGGCCTTGCCGGGCGTGCTGGCCGACCCGCGCCATGTCCAGGAGGCGTTGATCCACCTGCTGGCGAATTCCGCCGAAGCCCTGGGTGAGCATGCGGGGACGGTGGTTCTCAAGACTTGGGTGGTCGATGGCGCCGGCACCGGTTGGCTCTTTGGCGACGAGCCGGGTCCCGGTCCCTTCGTGGCCGTGGACCTGACGGACAGCGGGCCCGGCATTCCGCCCGACATCCTGCCTCGCATCTTCGATCCCTTCTTCACCACCCACTTCGAGGGGCGAGGCCTGGGACTGGCGGCGGTCCGGGGCATCGTGAAGGCTCACGGCGGCGCCATCCGCGTGCGTACCGAACCCGGCCGAGGCACCACCGTGGGGCTGCTGTTCCCCACTCGGACAGCTCGTTCGGACGCGTCCGATTCCCCGCCACCGCGCTAAGTCGCCAGACTCGCCACCCCCTCCCAACATGCTCTCCTGCAAGGAACTACCGGCAGGAGGTCGGGCCGGCATCGGCCTTGCTGACAAGCCGTGTAGGAGTGGTTGGGATGCACCTTGACGCGTTCTT
>DATECU010000091.1:0-10797 GCA_035286745.1 Vicinamibacteria bacterium
GCCCCAAGGCGACCCGCGGAACCCGCGTACACTGCCCCGGCGCCGGCCACTCAGCCGGCGCGCCCCCTGCCTGCGCCACCGCAGCCGGTGGCCCCGCCCGGTGCACCCCCCGCCCCCTCGGTGGGGGGCATGGCGGTCGCAGAGGCCGCCGAGATCCTCGGCCTGTGGCCAGGGACTCCGGCCGACGAGGTTCGCCGTCGCTATCAGAAGATGTACAACGACTTCCAGATCCGATTGACGAACGCCCCCACCCCCAGCCTCAAGCGGATGTACCAGAAGAACATCCAGGACCTGCGCACTGCCTGCGAGGTCCTGTCCCCGGGCGCCGTCACCTCGTAGCCCCCTCTCGCCACGCCCGCCCCGGGGCCTCCTCGTGCCCCTTCCAACCTGATTGAGCTACGCACCCCAAAGTGACGTCGCTCACACCGCCCTCAGGAAAACCGGTGGAGCCGTGAGCAAAACCGACCCGGGGTGACTCTCACCAGGGTAAGGAGGTTCCTTAGAGCCATGGCAAGTGAAATCAACGAGATGTTCGAGCAGGCGGCTCGGGAGTGCGAGGGCCTCACCAAGGAGTGTGACAGCGCGTCCGAGGCGATCGATTCGCTGGCAGACCGCGCCGATGCCCTGGGTGACCGGGTGGAGCTGGAAAGCGAGAAGCTCCACGACGCTCTCGAGGACTTGGTGGATCGGATCAAGGAGGCCGAGGAGGGGCTGGAGAGCAAGGGTGAGGACACGCGCAGCAAGCTGGGCGATCTGCAGGAGAAGTCCAGCGACGTCGAGGAGCGCGTGAACGAGATGCTGGAGAAGGTCCAGGAGATCCTCAAGCAGATGGAGGATCAGAAGAAGGAGCTGAACGACTCCCTCAAGGACGCCCAGGACAAGGCTGAGGAGGAGCTCGATAAGCTCTCCGAGAGCATCGGCGATCTCCAGGAGAAGGCTGAGAAGCACCTGGAAGAGGCTCAGGAGCAGATGACCCAGTTCCACGATCACGTGGATCAGGTCAAGAGCGCCCTGGAGGACAAGAAGGACGACCTCAAGGGCACCATGGACGAGTTCGAAGGCGACCTCAAGGAAAAGCTGGGTTCCCTGGTCGAGGACTTCGAGAAGGTGATGAGCGACGGCGAACAGGCCGTGAACGACCTTCAGGAAAACCTCGGCAACATGGCGGAAGAGGCGCTGAACGCCTTGACCGACAAGTTCACCCAGGCCGTCGTCGACGCTCTGGGCGAGAACTTCCAGCCCCTGCAGGAGGCCTTTGGGCTGTTCGAGCAGCTCTCCGACATGTGCGGAGGCAACCTTCAGGACAGCATCGGCCAGTTCACCGAAAAAATCGAGGCCATTGTCGAGCTGGTGGAAGCCATCGAGCCCATCGTCGACCTGGTCCGGCAGTTCCTCGGCTAGCGGCCCAGGAGAGGAGAGGAGTTGAGTCATGGCAGCAGATAGGGACGACGGACTCGACAAGCTGGAAGCCTTCATTTCGACCGTGGGCGAGATCGCAAGCGCCTACCAGGAGGCCTCCGACAAGCTCGACAACATCGAGGATGCCCTGGACAAGGCCGAGGACGACGCCGAGGAGAAGATCGACGGCTTCAAGGACGCGGTCACGGACTTCAACGAGAAGTTCGTCTCCACCCACCAGGAGACCCTGGCGGGCTTGGACCAGATCATCGAGTCGGTGGGCAAGATCGTCGACGAGCGCCTGGCCGAGGCCATCAAGACCATCGAAGAGATCGAGAGCGATCTCGACGAGGCGTGCGAGGACCATCGCGACAACCTCCAGAAGGAGTTCGACGACCTCTCGACCGACGGCTACGAGGCCGTGTCGACGGGCGTCGAGGAAGTGGACAGCACGGTCGGCGACCTCGAGGACTCGGCCAAAGAAGACTTCGACGGCATGGAGGACACCGTCGAGGGCCTGCGGCGCGACGCCGAAGCGGCCCGGAACGACACCGTCGACACCTTCGAAGACGTCGACGACAACATCAGTGAGAGCGTCACCAACTCCGCCGAAAGCGCTTTCGAGACCTTCTCGAACGGCCTGGACAGCGGCAACCAGGACATCTCGACCGGCCTAACGGACATTCTGGGTTCGCTGACCGAGGGCTTCAGCCTGTTCTCGAGCAGCTCCGACGACATCGGGACCCAGCTCATGGACATGGGCAAGGAGATCCTCGACAACGCCATCGAGAACATCAAGGACGAGCTGATGCAGCAGCTCGAGGACGCCTTCAAGGAGATGATCGAGGAGTTCGTCAGGGAGCTGATCGAAGACGTGATTGAGAGCATCGTCATGATGGGCGTTGGCCAGGCCATCACCACGGCCTTGGCGCCCTACGTCCCGATCCTGGCGGCGTGCAAGGCGATCGTTGGCGTGATCAACGACCTCTTGGACGCTCTGAATCTCGGCTTCTAGCCCAAGGCGATCCTTGGGTTTCATGGGGGATTGAACGATGGCAAGCGTTGTTGAGGTAATGGGACAGGTTTCGGACGCGCTCCCGCCCCTGACGCCGAAGATTCAGGAGGTCGTGGCACGCGGAGAAGAGGTCAAGAAGGCCGCCGAGGAGACCCTCGAGGACTTCGAGGAGACCGAGAAGAAGGCCAAGGACCTCTTCGAGAAGATCGAGGACGCCCTGGACGAGTGCCAGAAGGAGAACGAGCAGCAGCTCCAGGACCTCGAACAGGCCATTGACCAACTCGAGCAGACCGCGATCGAGAAGCTCGAGAAGGAAATGGAAGACGCGAGGAACGACGTCAAGGAGGCCGTCGACAAGCTCAAGCAGGCCATGGGTGGCCTCCAGGAGAAGCTCTCCGACGAGTTGGACGAGGTCAAGCAGGGCGCCGACGACTTCAAGGGAGCCATGGATGCCGTCGGCGACCAGGTCGAGGATGGCAAGCAGAAGCTGTCGGACGCCTTGGACACCGTCAAGGAGGAGACCGACAGCCTCCAGGAGAAGCTGAAGTCGGCCAAGGAAGCGATCAACGAAGAGATCAACAACATGGCCTCCAAGATGCAGGAGCTGCAAAGCGAGGCCGAGAGCAAGATCGGCGAGATGGTGAGTGAGTCCAACGAGGCCCAGGAGGCCCTGGGCGGCAACCTCTCCGACACGCTCCAGAACGTCATCCAGCAGCAGGTTGACGAGATGGTTCAGGAGATGACGTCCAAGATCAGCGAGGAGCTGAAGGGTCTGCTCGAAGAAGCCATGGGTACGGTCAAGGAGACCCTGGGCGGCCTGGCCGAACAGGTCTTCGGTTCCAAGGAGAGCTCGCAGGGTTCGCGCTCGGCGCTGGAACCCATCTTCGACCAGGTGGAGAGCATGCTCGACCCGATCGCCACCGTCATCGATGCCATCAAGGCCGCGGCCAGCTTGGTCGGTCTCGAGCTGTAGGCTCAGGCATCTTAACCAGATTGAGAAGAGCGGAGGATCAAAGTGGCTGACCTCGAAACGGCAGGAACAGATCTCCTGGAGAAGATCAAGGAGCTGATGCCTCAGTTCGACACGGCTGAGAAGACCTTCTCGCAAGTCGAGAAGAAGCTGGAGAAGGCCCAGGAGACCCTGGAGCAGGACTGGAAGAGCGTCGAAGAGGCCGGCGAGGCCTTCATCGATCAGGTGGGCAAAGAGCGCAACGACATCAACTCCGAGGTTCAGGAGTCCAAGCAGTCGATCGCCGAGCTGAAGGCCAAGGTGCTGGAGAGCGCAAAAGAGGCCAAGGAAAAGGTCGACGACACCAACGATGAGATCGAGGAGTTCGAGGAAGCGGTCAAGGACCTCGAGCCCAAGGTCGAAGCGGTGATGAAGAAGGTGGACGAGGCCGCCAAGAGCCTGAAGCAGAAGGCCGACTCCATCAAGGAAGACCTGGAGAAGGCCGCCTCCGAGGTGTCCGACTTCCTGGAAAACGAGATCGTGAACGCCTTCAAGGAGTTCCAGACGGAGATCGAAGAGCGGACCGACGCGCTCAAGACCTACGTCACCGATGAGGCCGTGCCCTCGATGGAAGAGAAGCACAGCGACCTCACCGAGAAGCTCACCGACTTCACGAAGCAACTCGGGGACAAGATGGAGGAGACGGGCAAGAACGCCACCGAATCGGCGACCGAAGCCCTGGGCGGCTGCTTCGAGCAGCACCGCCAGACCTTCGAGCAGATCATGCAACTGGGAGAGACCATCTCGGGGGTTCTGGAAACGCTGTCGGGCGGCGTCGACACCGCGGGCGAGGCGGTGGGCGCCGGCAAGGACGCCGTCGACACCGGTGTCGACACCACCAGCGTGGGCCTGAATGCCGTGATCGGGACCATCGAAGAGCTGATGGAGTTCTTCCAGCGCTTCACGTTCATCTGAGACTCGCGTTCGCATGCGGGACCCAGGCCCGGATGTCCGGCCCCTGGGTCCCGCTCTCCTGTGGTGCCGGCTCGCTGCCACAAGGCTCGGCCACCCGGTGACGGCACCGGCGGCGGCGAACCCCGCTCGGCCTGAGCTATGATGCCGGTCACCAACTTCCGGCCCAGGGGAATCGTCTCCATCTGCGAACCGAGGCCCTGCTAGCGGAGCGCCGACCATGGCCGAGATCAACGAACTCCTGGAACTGGCGAACGAGGAAACCGGTGCCTTGGCCTCGGATGCGGCCCGGCTGCGCCAGGTCCTGTCCCGCCTCACCGCCTCTTCGGTGTCCATGGAGGAGAGCCTGGAACAGGGCGTCGGCGAGACCCAGAGACTCATCGCCACCCTCTCGGTGCGACTCGACGAGGCCGAGGAGGAGCTGGGGCGAGAAGCCGCGACCGCCACCGGCCGTCTGGCCGGTGTGGAGGGCTCGGCGCGCGAGACGCTGGCGGCGGGGCAGCTGCTGGGGTCTCGGGTGAGAGAGGACCTGGGCGCCCTGCGCGGGGAGCGGGAGCAGCTGGGCGACGAGCTCATGAAGCAGGGGGAAACCGCTCGCTCCAGTACCTCTCGTTATGCAAAGCACACCCGGGACGCTGACGCCCAGGCCGAGGAGCGGCTGCGGCAGGTCGAAGGAAGCCTGGCGCTCCTGCGCCAGCAGGCCGAGCAGAATCGGGGTGCCGTGTCCGAGCGAAGGGAGGTGCTGCTGGCGGAGGCCAGGGCGTTCGAGGCCCGGCTGCGGGGCGACATGCAGCATGTCCTGCGCCTGTACGACGCGTTAGCCGCAGATATCGAACGGCAGTTGCGTGAGCTCCAGGCTTCCGCCCAGAGCCTCTCCGAGCAGGTGGGGACCCGGCTGGAGCGGAAGCTGTCCCGGGACGCCACCGAGAGCCTGGAGCAGGCCGCCGGGCTCCTGCGGGACGCGCTTTCCGCCCTGGAGCGGTTCTCCGAGCGGGGCCGCGACCGCGCTTCCGGCCGACTGAGCGAGGTCACGGTCGCGGTTGAAGACGTGGCCCGGACTCTGGATCGGATGCAACCGGCGCTCGATCAGGTCAAGCAATACCTTCGCTAGGACGCGAGATGGCCGATCCCACAGCGCACGACCAGGGCCTTGGCAACCTGGAGGCGTTCCTGACCCTGCTCAAGGTGTCCCGGGGGACCATCGCCGAGTTCGAGACCGACCTCGACTCCCGGGCGGATGGCCTGGCCGACGACGCGTCGCGGCTCGCCTCCCACACCGGCGCCCTGTCCAGCGCCCTCAGTTCCCTGGCGGGCAACCTGTTGGCCGCGCAGCAGCAGGCCGCGGCCGACCTTGGGGCTCTGGTCCAGGTGGCGGGTGTCACTGCCGACGAACGACTGGGAACCGTGCTGAGCGGCCTGGCGGTCGCGCAAGAGGGCCTCAAGGCCGGGTTCACCAAGGCCCAAGACCAGCTCGAGGTCGGCTCCGCCGGGGTCCGTGACAGTCTAACGCGCAGCATGGAGGCTGCCGGCGGCCTGGAAGCGCAGCTTCTGGACCTGGGTTCCGGGGCCGAGGAGGTCGCGCTCTCTTGCGAGGCGGAGATCAAGACGGCGGCGGCGGCACTGCAAGAGGCGGCGTCCCAGACGCAAGCCACGCTCGACACCGTGAGCACGTTCTTCTCTGAAGGCCTCACCCGCTACGCAAGCACCGCTTTCGAGAACCTGGCAGCGCATCTGGAAGCCGAGGTCGAGCCCACCCTTGCCGGTCTCCTCGACGATCTGGGGCGAGCCGTGCTCGCCCTGTTCGAGCGCCTTGACTCGGTGGTGGAGGCGACCGTCGAGGATCTGATCGGGGCTGGGGAGGACGCGCTGTCTGAGGCCACGCGGTCGATCGAGAACCTGCTCCACACTCGGGAGCGGGAGGAGGCCCGGACCCAGCACGAGATCGGTGATTTCTTGACGGAGAACCAGCAAACCGGGAACGCGGTGGAGAAAGGCGGGGACACGGTGTCGGCACTGGGCCCCCTCGCCCCACAACTGGCCGCGGCCCGCGAGGTGGCGGAGCGCGTGCAGGAGATGATGGACGTCTTCGATCCCTTCGCTTGAGGAGCCGCCCGTGGATGCCGAGGCACTGAAGTTCGCTCTCACGCGCCTGAACGAGGTGCTTCCTGCGCTCCCCGCCCGCCTCCAGGCGCTGGCCGCCGAGGAGGCATCGCTCAAGGAAGCGACGGCCGTCTTCCTTCACGACCTGGAGACCAAGCAGGCCGAAGCCGGCGACCTCTTGGCCAAGCTCGAGGCTTCCCTGGTGGACCTGAGGCGCGAGTCGAGGGAAGGAGTGACGCTGCTGGAGGCTCACGATGACCTACCGGTGGTGCTCCAGGACCCCGCCTGGTCGTTCGAGGACAAGCTCTCCCAATCCTCGGCCGAAATGGGCAAGCGGCAACTCCAGTTGGGGGCGGGGCGGGCCAACGCCCTGGGGGAGGAGCGGGAGGTCAGGGCGGGCCTGTTGGAGGCGCTCTTTGCGACGCTGTCCGGCCGCCTGGCCTCGGCTGGCGAGCAGATCTCGGGCTCGGCGGAGGCCGGGATAGCCCAGGCCTCGGAAGTCGCAACCTCGGTCGAGGCGGCCCGCGACGCCCTGGCGGAGAGCGTCGAGGCCATGGGCCACCAGATCGAGACCCAGTGCACCGCCGGGGTACGGGATCTGGAGGAGCTGAGGAAGGATCTGGCCTCGCTCACCGCCGCCTTCGCCCAACGCGCCGAACGAGTCGAGAGCGTTCTGCGCGAAGATCTGGGGCGCCTGGCCGAGGACGCCGAAAGCCGAGCCCTCGCGCTTCGGGAGAGCCTGGAGAAGGCCGCCGACCGGGTGGCCGAGGGTCTCCGCGACCTCGATCACGAGCTTGAAGAGGCTAGCCAGGAGAGCCAGGGCGCGCGAAAGGACCTGGTTCCGGTCTTCGAGGACCTGGAGGGCCGGGTCGATTCGCTGAAGCACGCGATCGAGTCGGTGCGGAGCGCCGCCAGCCTGGTTGGAATCCCGTTCTAGGAGCGAAACGTGGCCGATCTGGACGAAACCGCACGCGAGGCGATCGAGACCGTCGGCGATCTGCTGGCCGCCGCCGATCGGGCCCAGGCTCGCTTCGCCCATATCCGCGACCAGGTGACGCAGGCGCAGGCTCGCCTGGACCACGAGTGGGAGGCCCTTCGCGAGCGAACCCAGGCCTTTCTGGAGCGCGCCGCCCTCGAGGGCCGGCAGTTGGGCGCCGCCAAGACGGCGGCGCAAGGCGCTCTCGGCGGCTTGCGCACCAGCCTCGACGACCTGCACGGCGAGGTGGGGCGCGAGCTCACGGAGACTCAAGCCAGCCTGGACACCATGGGCCCCGATCTAGAAGAGATCGAGGCTGGGATGGAAGGCGCGCTGGACGAGGCCGATGAGGCCGAGGAGAGCCTGCGCACCCGGCTTTCGGCGGTCCAGGTCGAAGTCGACGAGGTGGTGGCCGAGACCGAAGGTCTGCTTCGGGGGGCCCTGGTCGACGAGCTCAGGGAGACCCAGCAGGAGGTCGAGCGGGAGGCGGTGGAGTTGACGGCCACCATCACCGGCGAGTTCGTAGTGGCCATCGAAGCCCGGTCCCGCGAGTTGTTCGAGCAGTTGGTGGAGACCGAGGCCGAGATCCGCGCCGTGCTCGATCAGGCGAGCGAGGCCACCGAAGACGCGACCAACCGCGCCCTCAAGGCGTGCAGCGACGGCTTCGAGCAGGAACTCACCCGGCTCGAAGGCAACGGCGCCACGCTCGAAAAGCTGCTCGACGACCTGGAAGACACCGTGAGCGACGGGCGCAAGCGCCTGGAGGACCGCCAGAGCCGCTGGAGCGACGTGGTCAGGCGCACTCGAGAGGATCTCCGCGAGGCCCAGGACCTGCTGAAGGAAGTCGAAGCGGCCCTCCACCGCTTCGGTTTCAAGTAGGCGCCCCGACGAAGAAACCACAGAGACACAGAGGCCCAGAGAAGCGGAGTTCGCTGTCTTCTCAACAGCCGTGACGCACAAGCAACTCCCCTCTCCCCGCTTGCGGGAAGAGGGATAGGGTGAGGGGCAGCCGCGCGCCTCTCATCGTCATCTCGCGCCTCTTGGGTTGCCCTGCCGTCAGGCACTGAGGCGGAAGCGCTGGCCCAGCACCACCAGGCTGGCGATCTTCATCAGCACTGAGTCTAACGTTGCCCTGAGCGCTGGCGGCTGGCTGGCCAGACCTTCGACCTGGGCCTGCACCCGGCCGGCATCGCAGAACGGCAAAGCGTCGAGCCCTGGCCCCGAGAGCAGCTCACGGAGGCACTCGAAGAACGGACCCGCCAACTCCAGGGAAGCGGGTGGAGCCAGGAACGGCTGCTTGCGCCTCCGGTAGACGGCGTCGGTCAGCAGAGGGCGCACCGCTTCGCGCAGAACATGCTTCTCGGTGCCGCCCGCAAAGAGCAGCCGCGAGGGAAGCCGGGCCGCCCGCTCCACCACCTGGTGGTCCAGGAAGGGCGGCCGCCCTTCCACCGCGTTGGCCATCTCCACCCGATCGCCCCCGGCCGCCAGGACGTAGTTGGGAAGCACGGTCTTCGCCCACAGGTACAGGGACCGCGGCAGCGGGTCCCAGGTCCCCAGGGCGGCGGGCGGGTCGAGCTCATGAAGAAGCTGGCTCAGCCCGTTCCGAGCCACCGCCTCGGCGAGGAAGTGGGGAGCCAGCAGCGAGCGGTGTCGCTCGCCGTTTGCCATCTGGGCCGCGAGCCAGGCGGGCATGAAACCGAATCCCGACCCCAGGCTGGAAGCACCGCCGGCGGCCGGGACCAGGTCCTTCTGGAAGAGCGCATAGCCCGCGAGGACCTCGTCGGAGCCCTCCCCGGTCAAAACCACCTTGATCCCGGCCTGGGCCGCCGCGCGGCTCAGCAGGAACTTGGCCACGCTGTTGCCGTTGGCGAGCAGGCCCTCCACATGCCAAACGGTGTCGGCGAAGTGGTCGGCCAGGTCCCGGTAGCCGATGCGAAGCGGGTGCCAGTGGGCACCACACAGCCGAGCCGTCTCCTCCGCCACCGCCGACTCGTCGTACGACGCGTGGTCGAAGACCACGGTGAAGGCATCGAGGGGCTGGCTGGCGTGCCGGGAGGCCAGGCCCAGCACGCTCGAGGAGTCGAGCCCGCCGCTCAGGTAGCAGCCCACCGGCACGTCGGCCCGGAGGCGGAGGCTGACGGCCTCATCGAGCGTCGAGTGGAAGTCCTGGATGATGTCGAGGTCGTTCTCGGCCGGCGGCGGCTCATCCGGACCCGGAAACCGGAAGTCCCAATAGCGCTCGATGGTGAGCCCCGACTCGCCAGCCAGCAGGCAGTGCCCGGGAGGGATCTGGGAGACTCCCTGGAACAAGGAGCGCGAAGGGGACAAGATCCCCAGCAGCAGCATCTGCTGCACCGCCTCACGATCCCAGGCCAGGGGCACGCCCATGGCCCGCAGGGCCTTGACTTCGGAGGCCAGGTAAAGGGCACCGCCCACCGTCGCGTAGTAGAGGGGCTTGATGCCGAAGCGGTCCCGCGCCGCCAGCAAGCGGCGGCGGCGCTCATCCCAGAGCACGAGGGCAAACTCGCCGCGCAGGCGATCGAGAAACCCGTGATCCAGGTCCTCGTACAAGTGGAGGGCGATCTCGCTGTCGGTGGCGGTGGCCAGCCGGTGGCCAGCCTGCCGGAGCTGACCGCGGACGGCCTCATAGCCGTAGAACTCGCCGTTCACCACCAAACGCAAGCTGCCGTCTTCGTTGGCGAGGGGTTGATCGCCGGTCGTGAGATCGATGATGGCCAGCCGGGTGTGGGCGAGGCCGACCTCCTCATCCGACGAAAGCCAGGACTGCTGGCCATCGGGCCCGCGGTGGCGAAGCGCCCGGGTCGCGTTCATCAGCGTCTGTTCCGCCACCCGGCCACCGGCATGGAAGACCGCCGCGATCCCGCACATCAGCGCCGCTCCAGGCCCACCGTCACCGCAAGGGAGGTCATGATCGCTGCCAGCGTGGTGTGGTAGTTCTCCAGGAAGCGCCGGCGCTCGGCGGTCACCCCCGCCAGCAGTTGCGGCGAGCGCAGCCCGGGGCCGGGGACCATCCCGTCCGCCGCCTGGACCGCCCGCAGGCCGCCCTCGGCCCAGGCCGCCTCGCCCCCGGCGCAGCAGCAAGCCAGCGCCAGCTCGGCGTAGAGGTCGTGGTTGGCCCGTCGCTCAAAGGCCGCGGCCCAGCGCTCTGCGTTTGACACAACGCTGGTCCGCGCGGCGTCGGGCAGGCCTGCGGGGCGGGAGCCGAAGTCGGTCATGAAGAAGACCGCGTGGGTCAGGCTGTAGGCCTGCCCCTCGTCCATCTCGTCGATCTGGGAGTTCTTGGCCAGACCCGTCAGCGGGAACAACCGCTCCTCCGACCAGGGACCGGCCAACCCGATGACCCGCCAGGCGAGAGCCAGCGCCAGG
>DATECU010000092.1:0-31267 GCA_035286745.1 Vicinamibacteria bacterium
GTCGAAGACCGGTCCGCTAGGCCGTCCTGCCTTCTCCACCTGCCACAGGGCACTGCGGCGGGTGAGGCCGAAAGCGTTGAGCGCGCCCACCTCGGCCAGCTTCTGAAGATCGCCCCGCCGGAGTCGGCTGCGGTCGACGAAGTCCTGGAGCGAAACGAAGGCCCCCTCGGCCCGCGCCGCCAACAACGACTCCCCGGCCGCTTGCCGCAAGCCAGCCACATAACGAAGGCCGAGCCGCACCGCTCCCTCTTCCAGCCGGCAGTCCCAATCGCTCCTGGTCACCTCCACCGGGCGAAAGCTCACGCGGTGACGCTGAGCGTCCTTCACCAGCGTGAAGGGATGGTAGAAGCCCATGGGCTGGTTGTTGAGAAGCGCGCAGGTGAAGGCCGCAGGGTGATGCGCCTTCAAGTAGGCGCTGGCGTAGGCGATCAGGGCAAAGGACGCCGCGTGGGACTCGGGAAAGCCGTAGAGGGCGAAGGAGCTGATGGAGCGGACGATGTCGTCGGCGGTCTCTCCCTCGATCCCCTGGGCTTTCATCCCTGCTCGGAGCTTCACCTCGATCTCTCGCATCCGGGCCTCTGAGCGCTTGAAGCCCAGGGCCCGTCGCAACTCCTCCGCCTCGCCGCCACTGAAGCCGGCCACCGTCATGGCCATGCGCAGGAGCTGCTCCTGGAAAAGCGGCACCCCCAGGGTGCGCTTCAGGATCGGCTCCAGGCTGGGGTGCGGGTAAACCACCGGCGCCCGGCCGTTGCGGCGGTCGAGATAGGGATGGACCATCTGCCCCACGATGGGTCCGGGGCGGATGATGGCCACCTCCACCACCAGATCGTAGAAGCGCTCGGGCTTCATGCGGGGCAGGGTCGCCATCTGGGCCCGGCTCTCCACCTGAAAGACGCCCACGGTATCGGCTCTTCGCAGCAGGGAGTAGACCTGGGGATCGTCGGGAGGAAGATGAGCCAGATCCACCTCCACCCCCGTCTCGCGGAGCAGGCTCAGGCTGTCCTGAAGCGCCGCCATCATTCCCAGGCCCAAGAGATCCACCTTGACGATCCCCAGGTCGGCGCAGTCCTCCTTGTCCCACTGGATCACCACCCGGCCCGGCATGCTGGCCGGCTCCAGGGGCACCACCCCATCTAACGCTCCCTGGGCGATCACCATGCCGCCCGAGTGCTGGCCCAGATGGCGGGGCAGGTCCTGGATCTCCGCGAAGAGGCGGGAGAAGAGGCGGATCGTCCGGTCCTCCCTGTCGAAGCCGGCTTCCCCCAGGCGGCGCTCCAGGGTGTCCTCAGGATCCACGTACTCGAAGGACCGGTGGAAACGGGCCAGCCGATCGATCTCGAGGGGCAGGATGCCCAGGACCTTGCCGATCTCCCGGGAGGCGCTGCGGTCGCGGTAGGTGATGACGTTGGCGGTCATGGCCGCTCCCCGCTCGCCGTAGCGGTCGTATACATAGCGAATCACCCGCTCCCGGCGATCGCCGCTGGGCAGATCGAGGTCGATGTCGGGCCACTCCCCCCGCTCCTCGGAAAGGAAGCGCTCGAAGAGCAGTTCCATGCCCACCGGATCCACCGCGGTGATGCCCAGGCTGTAGCAGACCGCGCTGTTGGCGGCTGAACCGCGGCCCTGGGCCAGGATTCCCTCGCGCCGGCAGAAGTTCACCAGGTCCCAGACGATCAGGAAGTAGCCGGCCAGGCCCAGCTTGCCGATCACCGCCAGCTCGTGCTCGATCTGCCGCCGCGCCTTGTCGTGGTAGGGCCGATAGCGATCCTGCGCTCCGGCCCTGGTCACCTCGCAGAGGTACGAGAACTCCGTCTCTCCCGGGGGCAGCGGGTACTGCGGGAAGCGATAGCCCAGATCGTCCAGGGTGAAGCGAAGCCGGTCAGCCAGGGCTTCGCCGTTTGCGATCAGCTCCGGCCGGTCGCGGAAGAGCGCCTCCATCTGGCGCGAAGCCTTCAGGTGCCGTTCGGCGTTGTCGCTCAACAGGCGGCCCGCGCTGGCCAGCGTCTTCTTCTCGCGGATGCAGGTGAGGACATCGAGCAGGGCTCGTCCCTTGGCCCGCGCATGGCGCACGCCGTTGCTGGCCACGGCCAAGAGGCCGTGAGCTTCGGCCACCTGGAGCAGGGCCGGATTGGCCACCTCGTCCGACCGGCGCCGGTGGCGCTGGATCTCGATCGCCAGGTCCTTTCCGAAGGCCCGCAAGAGCGCCGCCAAACGCTCCCCATCGGGCTTGGTCCCCAGGGTCGCTGCCCCAGCCAGTGCCACCAAGCCGGCGGTCCGCCCGGGGAGCGCCGAGAGCGCAAGCCGGCCCTCCCCTTTCGGAACCCCGGCTTTCATGGCGGTGATGAGCTGGCAGAGGTTGCGGTAGCCGGCCTGGGACTCGACCAGGAGCGGCAGGAAACCCCCGCCCTGAAGCGTCAACTCGGCGCCGAAGATGGGGCGGATCCCCGCCTGGCGCGCCGCCTTGAAGAAGCGTGGGGCACCCGAAAGCCCATCCCGATCCAGGAGGGCCAGGACCGGATGGCCCAACTCGGCCGCCCGGGCGACCAGATCCTCGGGCAGCGAGGAAGCGCGGAGGAACGAGAATGCCGACGACGTGTGCAGCTCGAGGTACAAGGGGGGGCCTGACCACTTTCGCCTTTTGTTTGCCAATGATGCCGCGATCCGGCGCCGGAGTCAACGGCCGGCTGCTGCGGATCCGTGTGATAGGCCGGGTCGTGATCTACTTCTCGCGCACCAGCTCCGGCATCGAAGCCCCCGCCGAGAGGATGACGCTGATGCCGTCCTCGATCGAGAGATCGGTCTCGATCACGTCCGCGGCGGGGAGCACCACCAGGTCGCCAAGGTACAGGTGGTTGGTGGGGATGTAGACGGTGCAGACGTTATACGAGGAGCCGTCCTTGCGGGTGAGCGCGAAGCTGCCGGTCAGAAAGCCCGGGGTGGTCCGGCCGGGGAGCTGGGCCAGCACGAACTTCTGGAAGGCGGCCCCGCCCTCGGCGTCGCCGAATCCGGCGAGAACCTTCTTGGTGGTCCCGTAGACAGTGCCCACCAGCGGCACGTCGTCCAGGAAGTCCTCGACGCCGTCGAGCAGGCGACGCAGCGGGCCCTTCGAGAAGAGCAGCCCGGCGAGGAAGACGATGAGCAGGGTGGTCAGGAAGCCGACGCCGGGGACGGGCCGGCCCAGAAGCGACACCGCCAGCGGCTGAGCCAGGCCGTCCAGGAAGCTGAAGAGCCAGGCCAGGGCCTTCACGGTGAGGACGATGGGGATCAGGATCAGCAGCCCGGCCACGAACTTGTTGCGCAAAACGCGGCTCACCCGGCGCCGGGCCACCATCGATCGCAGCAGCACCTTCTGGGGATCCCAGTCCCCCACCGTGAAGCTCATGGTCGCAAGGCTAGCACCGACCGAGCCTCACTCGGGCCCTCGGTGCAGAGTGAGGCTCTCGATGGCGGCGGGCCGCACCTCCTTGGGGCCGCGGCCTCGCATCCGGTGGAAGATGGGTCCCCGCTCGAAACGCAGGTACAGGACGTTGGTCCCGGCCCGCACCGCGCTGCGCGGGACGTGGAAGCGATAGCGGACCCATGACGGCTCCATGGACAAGTGCCCGGCGACCGCCTCGTTCCACAGCAGCTCCACGGCCTGGGGCTCGACCGTCTCCAGAGCCCGCGCACTCAGCGTCACGATGACATCGGAGGGCTGGGCCACCGGCAGGAAGAGCCGCGCGTCCTGGGCGGAGATCCACCGGCAGGCCCGCCCGTCCTCCACCTCCACCCCGGAGAAGTGCCGCGCCGGGCGAGGCAGGCGGAGGAGCGTGGTGTCTCGACCGAGCCCGATCTCGGTCACCGGCTCGGCCAAGACCGCCTCCCCGGTATAGGCCGCAAGCAGCCGGACCGCGGCCCGCGGCGCGGCCGGCTCGATGATGCGATAGGCGTCGGCGGCGAGGCCGTCAGCCAGCGTGGTCAGAGCGGTTCGGGGGGGCGCGGGATCGCCGGGTGTGGAACGCAGCGAATCGACGGCCAGATCGTAGCGCAGGGTCAGCAAGGCCAAGAGCCCCAGCGGCAGCACTCCGGCCCGGACCAGCGGTACCAGGAGCAGGGCCAGGCCCGGCGCCAGCAGGGGCACCACTCCGGTGAAACGCCGCACCTGGTACCAGTCGAAGACGGAGGCGTTCAGGTACCACATGGCGAGGAGAACCGGGATGGCTCCCAACACATAACGGTGGTCACGCCGCAGCAGGCCCAGCAGGCCGAGCCCGGCCAAGAGCAACACGGGGTAGCTGGTGAACAGGCCGCCACCGGGCGAGATCAGCATCGCCAGAAGCTCGGGCCGCTGCGCGTGCAAGAACGCCGCTCCATGAATGGCCTGGTGAGGGATCAGGATCGGCACCCCGAAAGTGATCTGCCAGACCAGCAGTTGGGGCAAGGCGGCCAACAAGAACCCCAAACCGAGCCCTCCCACCGCCCACGACAGGGGCCGGCGGTCTGGCCCTCGCGCCCACCGCCAAACCAGCTCGAGGCCAGGCAGGGCCAGCACCAGCGCGTCCTGGGAGCGGACCAGGAAGGCCAGACCGCAGGCGGCGCCGGCCAGCAGGCCGCGCCGGCCGTCGGGTTTCTCTCGCAGGCAGAGGTAGCTTCTGAGCACCAGAACCGCTGCAAAGAACTCGGCGGCGTGGGCGAAGGCCGGTAGCACCGATAGGTAGAAGCGCAGGGGCGAGCCCACCCACACCAGGACGGTGGCCCAGAAGGCTGCTGCCGCCGGCACCCAGCGTTTGAGCGTGTCCAGCAGCAGAAAGAGCCCGGCGGCGCCGTAGATCAGGCTGGCCAGGCAGGCCGTCGCCTGGTAGATCGGCTCCACTCCGGTGGGGGAAGGGGCTCCCAAGAGGCGGATGGCCTCCCGACCCAGGTGTACCACGAAGAGAAGCGGACTCCAGAGCAGCGGTGCACCGATGGGAAGAACCGGCGGCTCGTCCAGGGTGAAACCCAGGAGCGCCCAGTCGTTCCTTACCTCGAGATCAAGGTCGAAGGCCACCGAGCGCCAGTAGGCGTAGTATCGGATCCCGTCGCTCTTCAGCTCTTGCGATTGGCCGACGGCGGTGGCGAGTAGCATGAGGCCCAATGCCAGGAAAGGGAGCGCCTGACGCCATGAGGCACCGCGGGAACCTAGCCACTTCCCCACCACCGCCAAGAGGGCCAGGCCCACCAACCAGAGCCAGCCTTCAAGGCCTCGGGCGGCGTAGGGCCGAGTCAGGTCCAGGCCCAGGAAGAGGGCGACCAGGACCGCGATGCCGATTCGGAGGTTCAAGCTAGCGCCGGAACTTGTCGCAGGCGAGAAGGCCCCAGCGATGGAGGCGGAAGCGGAGGGCGGTCATCAGGGTTCCCAAGCCGTAGACAACGCCGGTCTTGAACCCCACCGAAGAAGCCTCGGAGAAGTAGCGAGTAGAGATGGGCACCTCGACCACCGGCAGCTCGAACTGGACCGCCTGGAAGATGACCTCGGTGTCGAAGACGAAGTTGTTGGAGTTGCGCAGGAAGGGCACCGTCTCCAAGAACCGCCGGCTGTAGGCACGGTAGCCGGTGTGGCACTCGGAGAAGCCCCGGCCCATGGCCAGGTTCTCGACCGTGGTCAGGAAGCGGTTGGCGATTCGCTTCCAGAGCGGCATTCCTCCCCGAGCCGCTGCGCCGGGGACCATCATGCGGGAGCCGAGGACCATGTCGGCCCGCCCCTCCTGAATGGGCCGGAGCATCTCGGGAATGATGGCTGGATCGTACTGTCCGTCCGGGTGCAGCATGACCACGATGTCGGCCCCATCCCGCAAGGCCTCCATGTAGCAGGTCTTCTGGTTGCCGCCGTAGCCCACGTTGTGGGGATGGCGAATGGCCTTGAGGTGCAGGCTCTCGGCTCGCTCCACGGTGTCGTCGCGGCTGTGGTCGTCCACCACCACGACCTCGTCGTAGTAGCCCTTGGGGATAGCCCGGAAGGTATCCTCCAGCGTTCTGGCCGCGTTGTACGCAGGCATCACGATGACCACCCGCTCTTGGCGGGAGGGCGGTTCCTCTCTCAGGTTGGTCTCTTCGCCGGTCATTGAGGGGGTATCTTAGTTTCAAAATCGCGGCACCCAAAGGCCCGTGGTAGGCTTGGCCGCCGTGATCCTCGACCAGCTCCTGACAAGACGTCTACTGGTGCTTTCGGGCAAGGGTGGAGTGGGAAAGAGCGTGGTGGGGAGCGCCCTGGCCCTGGCCGCCACCCGCCGAGGGAAACGCGTCCTGATGGTCGAGATCGACACCCCGGCGGTGGCCGAGGCTGCTCGTTACTTGGGGGCGTTGCCGGTCGGCCGAAAAGAAACCGAGGTCCTCCCCGGCCTCTTTACCGTGAACCTGGACCCGGCGCAGGTGATGGAGGAGTACGTCCGCCACACCGTCCGCTTCGAGGTGCTGGCCCGCAAGATCCTCGACAACCCCATCTACCACCGCTTTCTGGCCGCCGCCCCGGGGCTCAAGGAGCTCATGGTCTTGGGCAAGATCATGATGCTCGAAGAGGCCAAGGACGGCTGGTCGCGCCGGCCCCGCTACGACCTGGTGGTGGTGGACGCGCCAGCCACTGGGCATGGTCTTTCCTTCCTCAAGGTGCCCGGCGCCGCCGCCGAGGCGGTACCGGTAGGTCCGGTAGGCACCAACGCCCGGCGCCTGCTGGCCCTGTTGCGCGATCCCTCGCGCACCGCCCTGGCGGTGGTCGCCGTCCCCGAGGAGATGGCGGTGGTGGAAGCCCTGGAGTTCACGGAGAGCGCGGCGGCCGAGGTCGGCATCGAGGTGGTGGCGCTCTTTCTGAACGCCTGCCACGAACGCCGTTTCACCGCCGCCCAGGAGGCGGAGGTGCTCCGGCTGGGAGCCGACCAGGCCCGGGGGCGGCTGGCCGACGGATCCTCGCTAGGCGCCGCCCTGGTGGCCGCTCGCCACCACATCCGCCGGCGCAAGCTGACCCAGTTCTACGAGAAGCGGCTGCGGCAGGCGGTCGAGCTGCCGGTGGTCAGCCTGCCCTACCTGTTCCAGGACGAGATCGGACCGGCGGCCATCCGGCTGCTGGCCGATCGCCTGGAGGCGGCGTGAGGGATCGCATCGGCGCGCCGGCAGCGCGCAAACTTGCCCTGGCCGCGCGGGAGAGACGCATCCTGGTGGTTTGTGGCGCCGGTGGCGTCGGCAAGACCACCACCGCGGCCGCCCTGGGGCTCTGGGCCGCGATGGCGGGACGGCGGGTGCTGGTGTGCACGATCGACCCTTCCCGGCGACTGGCGACCAGCCTGGGCCTTGACCGCCTCCTCGACACACCCAAGCGGCTCGACCTTTCCCGCCTGGCGCCGGACTCGCGGGGCACCTTGTGGGCCATGATGCTCGACACCAAACGCACGTTCGACACCCTGGTGGAGCGCCACACCTCAGGAGCCGAGGCGCGCCGCCGCATCCTGGGAAACCGGTTCTACCAGCAGGTCTCCTCAGCCCTGGCAGGCAGCCACGAGTACATGGCGATGGAGAAGCTCCTGGACCTGTCGAAGGATGAGCGGTTCGACCTGGTGGTCTTGGACACCCCACCCACCCGCCACGCCCTCGACTTCCTGGAGGCCCCGGGCCGGCTGATGGGATTCCTGGACGCCAGCGTCCTGCGCTGGTTCCTGAAGCCCTACTTCGTGGCGGGCCGGCTCACCCTCAAGGTGGCGACGCGAACCGGCGCCATCGCGCTCAGCCTGGCCGACCGCTTCCTGGGCCTCCAGTTCCTGCAAGACCTCTCCGAGTTCTTCCTGGCCTTCGAAGGCATGTACGAGGGGTTCAAGGAGCGGGCGGAAAAGGTCCACGCTCTCTTGCGCTCCGAGCTGGCGGGTTTCGTGCTCGTCGCCAGCCCGGTGCGCTTCACCTTGGACGAGGCCCTCTACTTTCACCGCCGCCTGAGGGACAGCGCGATGCCCTTCGTGGGCCTGGTCGTGAACCGGGTCCACCCCGATCCCACCCGCTCCCAGCCTACCGACCGAGGACCCCGGGCCCAGTTGGCTGCCGATCTCGATGCCCGGCTAGCCCAGGTCCTGGAGGATCAGCGTCGACTGGCCCGCGCCGAACGCAAGAGCCTGGCCCGCCTGGAGGTCGATGCCGGAGAGCCGCTGGTGCTGGTGCCCGAGCTGGAGGCCGATGTCCACGACCTCCGGGGGCTCCGGGAGGTGGGAGGGCTGATGCTGGCGGAAGCCGGGGGCGGTTCGAGCGAGGGCAAGGCCCGGCGCCCCAGGGCGCGCCACGGAGGGTAGGTCATGAGGATCATCCTGTACTCGGGCAAGGGAGGGGTGGGCAAGACCAGCCTGTCCGCCGCCACCGCCGTGCGATCGGCCGCGCTGGGCAAGCGGACGCTGGTGGTGTCCACCGACTCCGCCCACAGCCTGGCCGATGCTCTGGCGGTGGCGGTGGGCAGTCAGCCCACCCGCATCGCACCTAACCTTGATGCACTGGAAATCGACGTCAACCGCGAGCTGGCGGATCACTGGGGGGTGATCCAGGAATGGCTCACCCGTTTCATGACCTTCCAGGGCGTGGGCGAAGCGGTGGCCGAGGAGATGGCCATCCTCCCCGGCATGGACGAGCTGTTCAGCCTGCTCAAGGTCAAGCGCTTCGCCGACCAGGGCGCCTACCAGGTCGCCATCATCGACTGCGCGCCGACCGGGGAGACGGTGCGGATGTTGTCGGCGCCGGAGATCCTGAACTTCTACTTCAAGCGCATCTTCCCCATCCAGCGCACGGTGCTGCGATCGGTCCGGCCGGTGGCCAAGCGGGTGACCGACATGCCCTTGCCCTCGGACGACGTTCTCGCCGCCGTGAAGGCGGTCTACGACCAGCTCGAAGGCATGGGGCCGCTGCTCCAGGACCCCGAGCGCAGCACCATTCGCATCGTGCTCAACCCGGAGCGAATGGTGATCAACGAATCGCAGCGGCTCTACACCTACCTGAACCTGTTCGGTTTCCCGGTGGACGCGGTGATCGCCAACCGAGTGCTGCCCAAAGAGGCCGGCTCCGGCTACTTCGACCGCTGGCTGTCCCTCCAGGCCGGCTACCTGGCCGAGGCCCGCCGCTGCTTCGATCCGCTGCCCTTCTTCGAGGCCCGCTTCTTCGATCGCGAGATGGTGGGGTTGCCGCTGCTCGGCGAGTTCGCCCAGGAGGTGTTCGGCGACAGCGACCCCACCGACGTCTACTACCGGGAGAAGCCGCTGCAGATCAAGAAGGAAGGCCGCGGCTACGCCATGTACATCCGCCTGCCCTTCGCCGAGAAGGACAAGATCCAGGTCTGGACCCAGGGCGACGAGCTGGTGGTCCAGGTGGACAATCAGAGACGCAACGTTGTGCTGCCCCGCACCCTGGCCTGCCGGGAGCTTCTGGGGGCGGCCTTCCAGGGCCAGCACCTGAGGGTCGCCTTCGGCGCCAAGGAGGATCATGCCTAGCGATTCGAAACCCAAGAAGGCCTGCTGCATGATCTCGGAGATCCTGGAGGAGGCCGGCATCGATCGCGAAAAGGCGCGTCAGGTGCGCCGGCAGCTCTTGGAGGGCCTCATCCTGCTCTGCCAGTGGCAGCTGGAGAGAATGGACGCTTCGCGCACTCCGCACAGCGGCAAGAAGGCCCGAAAGGTCGCGGTCGAGTAGCTCCGGGAGGAAGACCCGACTGGGCGTGCCGGCCGTGCTACACTCCGGCCATGGCGCAGGGTCGTGACCCGCTTCGGGTTGGAGTCCTGGGCGAGGATGCCGAAAGCGACCTGCAGTCCACGAGCCTGGCCGACCGCTTCGAGGTCGTCCGCGCCGACGATCTGGCCGCCCTGGTATCGGCCCACGTCGACCTGGCCCTGCTCTCCACCACGCCCGAAGGCGCCCCCGCCCTCGCCGAAGCCCTGAGCCGGATGGCGCACGCGCCGCCGGCGGTGATCCTGGTCAATACGGGGGCCGGCGAACATCCTCACTCCTCCGTGGTGAGCGCCATCGTCCAGGCCAAGGAGCAGTGGGAGAAGGCCTTCGATGCCATCGTCGATCCGGTAGCCATCCTCGACCGAAGCGGCATCGTGGCGCGCGCCAACCGCGGCCTGGCCGAGGTCCTCGGCCTTCCCTTCGAGGAAGTGGTCCGAGCACCCTACGCCGAGCTGCTGGGCCCGCCGCTGGCGCCCTCGCTCGACCCGATTGCCGACAGCCTGAGGGACGGCGAACCGCGCACTCATGAGGCTCGCTTCGGCAAGCTCCCGGGCCTCCATCAGGTGACCACCTCGCCCTACCGCAACGACGCCGGCGAGGTCCAGGGCGTGGTGGTCATCATCAAGGACGTGACGAGCGAGAAGGAACAGCAGGAGCGACTGCTGCGGGCGGCCCGCCTGGCCGACGTGGGGCTCTTGGCAGGCGGGGTTGCTCACGAGATCAACACCCCGTTGGCCTCCATCGCGCTGCGCGCCGAGAGCCTGCTCAAGGCGGCCCAGAGTCCGGACCTGCTGGCGGTCCCCGCCTTCAAGAACTTTCCCCGCTACCTCAAGACCATCGACGAGGAGATCTTCCGCTGCAAGAAGATCATCGGTGGGCTGCTCGAGTTCAGCCGGGTCCGCAAGCTGGAGGCCCGGGCGGTCGACCTGAACGCCTTGGCCGAGCGGGCCCACGACCTGGTGGGGCACCAGCTCAAGCTCAAGCAAGTGGCGCTGGACCTGAAACTGGCCCCACGGCTTCCCCTGATCCACGGTGACGACAGCCAACTGCGTCAGGCGCTGGTGGCGCTGCTCATGAACGCGCTGGACGCCAGCTCCGCCGGGGGCCACATCGAAGTGGCCACTCGGCGCGACGGAGAGGACGGGGTCGTGCTCTCGGTGACCGATGACGGGACCGGCATCCCGCCGGAGAACCTGGATCGGATCTTCAACCCCTTCTTCACCACCAAACCCGTGGGCCAGGGCACCGGCCTGGGGCTCGCGATGTGCCACGGAATCGTGGCCTCCCACGGCGGGGACATCAGGGTGGAGAGCAAGCCGGGCTCCGGAACCTGCATGTCCCTGCTCTTTCCCGCAACCGCAAGCCCCCCCGGAGCGAGCTAGAGGAGTCCAGATGCCAGATACTCCGTCCGTGCGCGTCCTGGTCGTGGAGGACGACCAGGCCCTTTCCGAGATCCTCTGCGACGAGCTCAGGAGCCGCGGTCACCAGGCGGTGGCAGCGGAGACCGTGGGGAGTGCCCGGGAGCGCCTCAAGGACTCCGAGTTCGAGGTGGCCCTCTTGGACCTCATGCTCCCCGACGGCAGCGGCATCGACGTGCTCCGGCAGATCGCCGAGGAAGAGCTGGCCATGGAAGCCATCATCCTCACGGGTTATGCCACGGTTTCGACAGCCATCGAGGCCATGAAGCTGGGGGCCTACGACTACATCACCAAGCCGGCCCGCATGGACGAGATCGAGGTGCAGGTGCTGAAGGCGGCCGAGAAGGCCCGCCTGCGGCGGGAGAACCTGGCCCTCAAAGTCCGCGTCCAGCGCCACGAGGTGGTGGAAGGACTGATCACCGAGGACTCGGCACTCAAGGAGATCCTGGCCTCACTAGAGCGGATCGCTCAGGCCGACCTGCCGGTGCTGATCCAGGGCGAGAGCGGCACCGGCAAGGAGCTGATCGCCCGGGCCGTGCACCGGCTGAGCCCCCGGTCCTCGGCCGCGTTTGTCGCCATCAACTGCGCGGCGGTTCCCGAGAACCTGCTGGAGAGCGAGCTGTTCGGACACGAGAAGGGCTCCTTCACCGGGGCCATGGTGCGCAAACCCGGCCTCTTCGAGGTTGCCGACCGAGGTGTGGTCTTTCTCGACGAGGTGGGCGAGATTCCGCCCTCGGTCCAGGTCAAGCTGCTCCGGGCCATCGAGTCCAAGGAGTTCTTTCGGGTCGGATCGACACGCCCGGTCCGCGCCGACGTGCGCATCGTCTCCGCTACCAACAAGAACCTGAAGAGCGAGATGCAGGCCGGCGGCTTTCGCGAGGACCTCTACTACCGCCTGAACGGCGTGACCTTGAAGCTCCCCCCCCTCCGCGACCGCAAGGGCGACATCCCGCTTCTCGCCAAGCACTTCGCCTATCGCTTCGCGCCCAACAAGAAGCTCTCAAACCGGGCGATCGAGACCTTGCAGGACTACTCCTGGCCGGGCAACGTGCGCGAGCTGCAGATGGTGATCCAGCGCGCCGCCATCCTGAGCAGCCAGGACACGCTGGAACCGGCGGACCTGCCGCTCGACATCCAGGATCAGAACTGGAAGGGGGGTGCGGTGCGGGCGGGGCTGACGCTGGCCGACATGGAGCGGGAGTACATCGAGACCGTGCTCCGGGAGAACGAGGGCCACCGCGGCCGGACCGCCAAGGCGCTGGGCATCGACCCCAAGACCCTCTACAACAAGCTGGGCCCGGAGCGACCGCGGAAGAAGGAGTGATGCGTTCACTCACCAACGCAGCCAGGGCCGCACCCACACGAAACGGAAACCACAGAGGCACGAGAGGAGGAGGCGGCGAGAAGCGGCTTTTCGTTAGGCGACCCGGGGCCAGGCAACGCTCGTCGTTCTTTGTGTCCTTTGTGTTCGTCCTGCGAGAGCGGTTGGGAACTACTTCACGGCGCGCAGAGGGTGGGCGTCGAAGCCGATCGCATACGGGCAGAGGATGGCGATGCGTCGCGTCTCCCCGGCCGCGGTGACCGTGTAGGCGGTGAGGCGGAAGTAGTGGTCGTCGGTGGTGCCCGACAGCGACCCGTCGTCGTTGTAGTTCCAGGGCACCTCGCGCAGCCGGTCGTTCACGCTCAGGATCACGTAGACGTTGTCGGCCTGCATGCCCTCTCGGTCCGTCTCGCTGGGGTGGCTGGCGGCTCGGGTGTAGCCCCACATGGTGTGGGAGTGGAAGTCGCCGATCACCGACATCTGCGGCAGGTTGGCGAGAAAACGCTCGATGCGGCGGTGGGCCCGAGGGTTGGTCACCACCCCCTTGTGCTTGCGGCCTGCGCTCTGGAAGGGAATGGCGTGCTCGACCACGAACATCTCTTTCCCCGCCTGCCGATCGAGGTGACCGATGAGCAGGCCGAAGCACTCCCGCTTGTAGACCTCGACTGCCGAGATCAGAAGTCCCCAGAAGGCGTTCTGTGAGATGTATGCGATCATGGCGTCTCTGATGAGGGGGAACGAGGAACCGACAAGACCATCATATTCGCCCCTCCCTGGGCTGTCAACGAACCCGGAAAGATCGCTGTAAGCATCAGAGGTATAATGACTTATGCTGAGGAGCTCAGCCGTCGTCCTGGGTTGCCTTCTGGTCGCCTTCGCCGCCAGTCCGCCCCCCACCCAGGCCGGGGACATCACCGCCTTCGTGGCCGTCGCCGCCCCCGTGGACAGTTGGGGCCGCGGCTACGGGGCCGCTCTCTCGTCAACCTGGTTCACGGTCTTGAGCTTCGAGGGTGAGGCAGCACGTTTTGCGGGAGAGAGCCCCGACAGCACCATGACCTCCTTCACGGGCAGCGCCCTACTGGCCCCGCCCATCGCGTTTCTGACGCCCTACGGGGGCGTGGGCGTCGGCCTCTTCCGCCAGACCGAGGGAACGGACAGCGACACCGGCACCCTCAAGTGCTTCGTGCTCGGCCTCAAGATCAAGATCGGGCTGGCGGTGCTGAAGGGCGAGTTCCGGCAGTACGGTCTCTCCGGCGAGCCGCTCTTGTCCATGGAGCGCCGCTACTCGGTGGGTGCCGGCATCGCTTTCTAGGCCGCGCCTAGCTCGTAGCCCCGGACCAGCCGGGCCCGACCCTCAGGCGCTACTTGAGCCCGGTGTGCTAAACTCGCGGCGCTGTGGTGTTCTTCAACTACACAACGATGCAGATGACGGCCAAGATCGTCTACTACGGTCCTGGCCTGTGTGGAAAGACCACCAACCTGCAAGCCATTCACCAGAAGACCGCCCCCGGCTCGCGGGGGGAGATGGTCAGCCTCGAAACCGAGACCGACCGTACCCTGTTCTTCGACCTGCTTCCGCTCGACGTCGGCGTGGTCGGAGGCATGAAGCTGCGCCTACAGCTCTACACGGTGCCCGGGCAGGTCTTCTACAACGCCACCCGCAAGCTGGTGCTCAAGGGGGTCGACGGGATCGTGTTTGTGGCCGACAGTCAGGTGGCGGCCCGGGAGACCAACATCGAATCCCTGGGCAACCTGCGGGTGAACTTGGCGGAGCTGGGCATCAGCATGGACCAGGTCCCGGTCGTCTTTCAGTACAACAAGCGGGACATCCGCAACATCCTCTCCGTCGATGAGCTCAACGCCACCCTGAACCCGGGGAGCGCCCCCTGCTTCGAGGCCGCCGCCCTCCACGGCGTCGGCGTCTTCGAGACGCTCAAGACCATCTCCCGCCTCGCCATCCAGTCGGTCCGCAAGAAGATCGCCGAGGACTCCAAGAAGAAGGCCCCGCCGCTGGAGCCGGTCGTAGCCCCGCTCCCGCCACCGCCGCCACCACGTCCCGGCCTCACCGTGGCGCCCATCGCCACCGCGGATCCGTTGGCGGAATTGGTGGCCGACACCCCGGGGGGCACCGAGGAAGTGCCCCTCGAGTTCGCCGAGGAGGACTCGGGCGAACACCGGGTTCGGGCGGTCCCCACCAAGGCCAGCGTCGACATCCAGCATGAGCTGGCCAAGCTCCGCGATCTGACGGGCATGACGGGAGTCAGGAAGACCCCCAGCAGCTCCCCCAAGAACCTGGACAAGCGGCTCCAGGAGATCCTGACTACCGATCCCGGCCAGCGCCAAGACGTCAAGCGCAAGGCCAGCATCGACGTGCCGGAGCGCCGGATGAAGGGCGTCACCGGGGTCAGAGTGCATCTGGAGCTGGAAGGGGAAACCGGGACCACGCCGCTCAGAGACGTGCTGGTCATCCCCTTGGTCGGTGCCAAACGGGTTGAGCGCCTCAACCTCCACCTCGACCTCGAGGTCAAGGCCAGCGGCGAGAGCTGAGGGGGTCAGGGGCGGGATCGCAAGACCCCGCCCCGTCCAGCTACTTCTTGGCGGCGGGCCTGGGTGCCGCGCCCTTGGGCCCGGCGGCCGGCGACGCCAGAGGCAGCGGTGCCGCATCGACGGCCGACACCTTCCCCAAGCTGTCGGCCTCGCCGACGTACAGGTGATAGACCAGCAGGCCCAGCTCACGTTCGTCGGTGGTGTTCACGCCCTTGAGCTTGGGGACGAAGGACTGGTTCATGGAGAGCTTGAGATCCACCCACTCCTCGGTGCCGAGATCCGCCGCCTTCACCCGGATCTTCTTCAGGAAGATCTCCGAGTTCTCGATCGGCACCACCACCCCGGTCTTGCCACCCACCGCCACCGTCAGGACCGGCGACTGATCGAAGGCCTTGGCGTTGGTGTCGGCCTCCAGGTAGACCACCACGTCCTTCTTGGGATTCTTGAAGGAGACCAGCGCGTCCTTCTTGGTCCAGGTGTGCTCGACGCTCGGGTTGTGGGCGGCCGCTTCTGGGTTGTGCCAGCCCTCCTTGTAGACCAGGAAGATGTTCTCGGTCTGGGGCAGGGACTCCATCTTGGCCACTCGGTACTCCCGCAGGCCGGCATCGTCGCCCTTCAGGGCCAGCCGCTCGCCACGAGCCACCGGCTGCAGGCCCATCCGCACCTCAACCGGCCCCACGTAGGCCACGATCGGCACAAACACGGTCCGTGTGTAGGTGTAGGTCTGACCCGGCTCCCACGAGGTGGGAGGAGGCGTCGGCGTATGGTCGTCCGTGAAGAGAATGACCTCGTGGGAGTCCAGGAAGTGGACGAAGGCGCGGTAGTCCGGGCCGATCTTCTTGGCGGTGGGCTCAACGGTCCAGGTGTAGGTGACCTCGATGGCGCTGCCCAGGGGGGCGCGGTTTCGGCTGATCTCGAGGCTCGGGGTGATGGCGTTGACCTCCGCCGGCTTGCGGCGGCAGGCGGGAAGGAGGGTGGCGCCGGCGATCACAAGAACGACCGCCGCCCTCCAGGGACCACGGTGCTTCATCTAGCTCTCCTCAGATTAGCTGCTTCGGATCGACTGAGCGGGGCCCAGGTGACGGTCGAGCCCCATCCAAACCCTGTAACTATATGGAAACCCTGCGCCGCGTGTCAATCCGAACGCCGGACTCCCGGACTCCCCCACAGCCCCTTGAGGCCTCGAAGCCTCTCAAGCCTCGCCGTCACTTGACGAGGCGGGGGCTCCTGCATAGGATAGTCGCTGTCACTCGATGGCGCGGGAATAACTCAGTGGTAGAGTGCGACCTTGCCAAGGTCGAAGTCGCGGGTTCGAATCCCGTTTCCCGCTCCACCCCCCCGGACGGTTCACCAGAAAGACCTAGCGGAACCTGGCGATCAGCGCTCAGCACTCATCGGTCAGCGACGGATGGCGTCCGCGGCTGTGGAGAGCGAACCCGCAGGACCTACGGCAGGTTACAGCGCGCTCCAACCTCTTGCCGCTCGTCGTAGCTGAAAGCTGGAAGCTGATCGCTGATCGCTACGCGCTCAGCGGCCCTGGGAATCGAAAGCCCCTTCGTCGTGACGCAACGAGGGGGCTCCTGCGGACCAATCGATCGACACCACATCGAAGCGCAGTCGGGCTTCCCACAGCCCGTGGGTCGCGGCATAGCTCTGGGCGGCCCGGATCACCCGCCGCCGCTTCCCGATGGTCACCGCCTCGTAGCCCTCGCCGTGCTCGGCATCCTGTCGCTCCTTCACCTCCACGAACACGGTGACCTCGCCGTCCCGGGCCACGATGTCGACCTCCCCGCTCCGGGTCCGGTAGTTGCGTGTCAAGACCCGCAGACCCTTGGCCTCGAGGTAGCGACAGGCGACCGCTTCCCCCCTTGCCCCCAACGGTAGCTGGTCGGCGCGATCTGCCAACTCAGCCCCCTCGCCGCCAGCGGGTGCCCTTGGCGGTGTCCTCCAGCAGCACGCCCAAGGCCTCGAGCTGGGCGCGGGCCGCGTCGGCCCGCTTGAAATCGCGGCGCCCGCGAGCCGCCTGCCGCTCGTCGAACAGGGCCTGCTCGGTCGAGCTCAGGCGGTCCGGGTCGGAGGGGAGGAACACACCAAACACGCGATCCATGGCTTCGATCCGGGTCCGCGCCAGCTTCGCGCCCTCGCGGGACAGCCGGCCCGCCGCCAGCAGCGCATTGACCGCGCCCACGAAGACGTGGGCCGCCGCCAGCGCCTCGGAGGTGTTGAGATCATCCGCCAGGCCTGCATCGAAGCCGGCTCGCGCCTGCTCCTCGGCCTCCCTCACCTCGGGGGAAGCCGGCCCGCTCTCCTCCACCTCGCCCAACCGCTGGTAAAGACCATGGATGCGCTCCAGGGCCGCCGCGGCCTGTTGCAGGCCCTCCCAGGTGAAGTTGAGCTGCTTGCGGTAGTGGGTGGCCGAGAGCAGATAGCGAATGGCCTGGGGCCGGTGGCCCCGAGCCAGCAGATCGGGGACGGTGAAGAAGTTCCCCTTGCTCTTGGACATGGTCTCGCCCTCGACCAACAGATGCTCCACGTGGGCCCAGTGGCGCACGAAGGGCTGGCCGGTTCCTCCCTGGCTCTGGGCGACCTCGTTCTCATGGTGCGGGAAGATGAGATCGACGCCGCCGCAATGGAGGTCGAAGGTCTCGCCCAGGTACTTCATGGACATGGCCGAGCACTCGATGTGCCAGCCCGGGCGACCCGGCCCGAAGGGCGCCTCCCACTGCGCCCACTTCGGCTCGTCGGTCTTGAGTTTCCAGAGCACGAAGTCGCGGGCATCCTCCTTGTCGTAGCGGTCGGAGTCCACGCGGGCGCCTGGCTTGATACCCGTTAGGTCCAGCCGCGACAGCTGGCCGTAGGCGGGAAAGCTCCCGATGCGGAAATAGACGCTGCCCTCAGCGGTGTAGGTGTGACCCCGCGCCATCAGGCGGCCGATCAGCTCCACCATCTCGGGCACGTGATCGGTAGCCCGCGGGCAATACTCCGGCATCTCCAGCCGGAGGGTGGCCATGTCCTCTTCGAAGCCACGGATGTGTTCGGCGGTGAAGCCGGCGAGGTCGGTTCCCGCTTCTTGGGCGAAGCGGATGATCCGATCCTCGACGTCGGTGAGGTTCATGACCTCGATCACCTGGTAGCCGAAGTACTTGAGCGTGCGGCGGAGCACGTCGGTGGCCACGAAGGTGCGGAAGTTGCCGATGTGGGCGCGGTTGTAGACGGTGGGCCCGCACACGTACATACGAACCTGGGGAGGCCTCTCGGGCTCGAAGGGCTGGATGCTGCTCGACAACGTGTTGTAGAGGTTCAGCTTCATGATTCGTGTTGGGCCTTGAGAACCAGCACCGTGAGGTCGTCGGTGCAACCCGCGCTGCCGTTCCAGGTGTGCACGGCGTCCACCAGTCGCTCCAGCAGAGCCGTCGCGCCTTGGCCGCAGCCCCCGGAGATGTTATCGAAGATCCGCTGATCGCCGAACTCCACGTCCTGGGGTGAGCTGGCCTCGGTGGCGCCATCGGTCACCATCACCAGGGCATCTCCGGGTTCCAAGCGCACCTCGCCGGCTTCGTAGGTCGCCTCTTCCAGCAGACCGAGGGCAGTCCCCCCAGCCAGCAGACGCTCCAGGCGACCGTCGGCCCGGACCAGGAACGGAGGCACGTGCCCACCGTTGACGTAGACCAGCCTCCGGCTTGCCGGCTCCAGCTCCGCGTAGAAGAGCGTCACGTACTTGTTGGCCTGGGTGCTGGCGAACAGGAACCGGTTGAGACGCTCCATGAAGATCGGAGGCGAGGTGGTGCCCGCCAGCGCTCGCAGCCAGGCGTGGACCGAGGCCATGAGCAGGCTGGCCGGGGTGCCCTTGCCGGACACGTCGGCGATGGTGACGGCGACCCGTCCGCGCTCCAAGGGGATCACGTCGTAGTGATCGCCCCCCACCTCATGGCAGGATTCCGACCGTGCCCCCACCTCAAAGCCGGGAATGGCCGGCCAGTTCCTGGGGAACAGGCTCTGTTGGATCTCCCTCGCGATCTGCAGCTCCCGGTCGCGCCGCTGCTTTTCCACCCGAAGCCGGTGCAGGCGCGCGGCCTCGAAGGCCGCCATGGCCTGACGGGCCAAGGTCTGGGCGAAGTCGTAGTCCTCGTCGCTGAAGGCCAAACCCGAAACGCGCTGCCCCACCGCCACCAAGCCGGCCGCTCTCTCTCCGGAGCGCAGCGGCACCAGAAGCCCCAGTCTCAGCTCGATCAAGAGCCGGCGCAGCTCGCTCTCGGGGAGCCCGTCCACCGGCGTGGGCCCCCTGAGCGCAGCCACCAACTCTGCCGTCTGCGGACCCTCCAGTCGCTGTCCCTCGTCACCCTTGATCCCGCGCGAATACGCTAGGCGCAGGCCCTGACTCCCCCCCAGGAGAAGAGCACAGCGGGAGACGGTGAGCTGGCCCATCAGGGTGCTGGCCAGCAAGCTGGCGATCGCCTCCTCGTCCAGGCTGGCGGTGAGCTCCCGGCTGATGTCGAACAGCCCCTGCAACTGGAAAATCTTCACCGACAGGCGCTGGTTGACCCGCTGCAGCTCCTCGTGGATGAGGCCGTTCTCGATGGGGGTGGCGGCGCAGGCCGCCACACTCCGCAAGAAGGCCAGCTCGCCGGGGCCGAAGCGCCTCCCCTCGGCCCGCGGACCCAGACCCAGCACCGCCACCACGCGACCGCTCCTCAGGATCGGACACAAAACCTCGAGGCCCAGCGATGCCACCGCCTCGCGTTCGGCGGCCGCGGCCGGCAGCACCTCCCCCTCCGGCAACGAGTCCAAGGCAAGCTCGCCAACCGCCCCTGGGGGCAGGCCCCGACCGGCCCGCAGCCGATAGCGCCCGCTCTCGGCTCGCGCCAGGATGCAACCCCGAGTGCACTGCAGCTCGCCCAAGACCATGAGCAAGGCGGCCTCCAGGATCTCCTGGCTAGACAGGCTGGAGCTCAGGCTGGTGGTGATATCCAGAAGCGAGATCAGCTCCGACATCCGCTTCAGAAACGGACTGTCCGCCGGCGACGCGCGGCGGAACTCATCGAGGGCCCGCTGGTATTCGAAGACGACCGGGGTGTCCATGCCGTTCGGCGGTCAGGCCTCGGGCGGGCCGGGGCGCTTTTGTTTCACCAGACAGCACACGTTGCGACGGGCGGAGCGACGAAAGGTCACCGAGTCCATGATCCGTCCCATCAGATGAACCCCCAGGCCGCCCCGCCGGCGCTCGCTCGCATAGCGCTCGAGGTCGACGCGGGGCATGGCCCGGGGATCGATGCCCTGGCCGCTGTCCACCACCTCCACCCGCAGCTCCTGCCCCTGCTCGTCGAAGCGCAGTTCCACCGCCCGATCCGCCGCGCCATGATAGGCGTGCTCGATGGCGTTGGTGGTCGCCTCGTCGACCGCCAGGGCAATGCGATCGGGCGTACCCTCGTCGAACCCGGCCAGTTCCGCCATGCGTTTGGTGAGATCCCGGACCAAGGAGAGGAAGCAGGTCTGGCTGGGAAGCATGAGAACCAGGGCCGGCCTTCGCCTCCGGGTCCCGCTCCGCCGCCCGCGGTCTCCTTCCCCAGCAGCCACGTCTCAGGCCGCCGGCCCTTCGAGCGAAAGGAAGCTCTGAATGGCCTCGGCCTCCGAGGCGAAGATCCGGTAAAGGCGGTGCATGCCCAGGATCTCGAAGATGTTGAGAACGGTGGCGTTCAGGCCGGCCAGCCGAAGGTCGCCACCGTGATCCCGGATCTCCTCGATGGCGCCCATGATGGCCCCCAGTCCGGCGCTTGCGATGTAGGCGAGGTCGGCGCAGTTCACCACCAGCTTGAACTGCCCTTGTTCCAGCACCCGCTGCAGCTCGCTCTCGAACAGGCGCACGTTGTGGGCATTGATGAAGCCCCGGGGGTAGAGAAGCGTGACCCCCTCCAGGTGCCGCGTCTCGACCGTCAGTTCACCCATGGTCGGAAGCTCTCCTCCCCCTGGAATATACCGCGGCCGACCGGGTCACGGCGAAACCAGCACTCCCTTCGCCTCCGCGATGTCGCTCAGGATCTGTGCCACCAGTTCTTCGGCGCTGGGGAAGCGGCGCTCCTCCCGGAGTCGCGACTGAAAGGCGACCCGCAGAGACTTGCCGTAAAGGTCGCCTTCGAAACCCAGCAGATGCGCCTCCAGGGTGGTCTGGCTGCCCCCGAACGTCGGCTGGCGCCCGATATTGACGACCGCCGGCCGCGCCGGCTGGCCGCTGTCGATGCTCACGTGGCAGGCGTAGACGCCGTTTCCCGGCAACGTCTCGTTGTGAGGCGACAGGTTGGCGGTCGGGACGCCCAGGCCCCTACCCCGCCCTTCGCCGCGCACCACCCGGCCCTCGACGGAATAGGGCCGCCCCAGCATCGCCCGAGCGCTTTCCACTTCCCCGCGAGCCAGAGCTTCCCGGATGCGGGTGCTGCTCACCGCCGCCCCCTCGTGGAGGACCGGCGGCAGGCCGCGAACCACAAACCCCAACTGGCGCCCCAGCTCTCCCAGCAGGGCCACATCCCCTGAGCGATGGCGGCCGAAACGGAAGTTCGCGCCCACCACCACCGCCCGGGCTCCCAGCGCCCGCTGCACCACGTCACGCGCGAACTCCTCGGCGCTCTTCTGGGCGAGGGCCGCCGAGAACCGCAAGACAGCCACGCGGTCGATTCCGAGATCGCGCAAGGCCTCGGCCTTCTGATCGAGGGTCATCAGCGCCGACGGGGCTCGGTCCGGGCTCAAGATGCGGGAAGGGTGGGGATCGAAGGTGAGAACGGCGGTCGCCCCGTGCGATTGCCGAGCCTCCGCCACCACCGCGGCCACCAGCGCCTGATGGCCCAGGTGGACGCCATCGAAGTTGCCCACCGTCACCGCCCCCGAGGTCCACTGACGCGGCTCCGGGCCATCAAGGTGGCAGATCTCCATGTTCCTGTTCGTCGGCTCTCGGCTACGGACGTTCGGTGGGGAACCCGCGTTCGATCAGGGTTGAGGGGAGGTTCTTGCCCTTGTCGTCTACCGCGCTCAGCAAGTACCCATCGTGGGTTAGCGCGTAGTGGAAGGGACGCGCCCAGGGGTCCTTGAGATACGAGCGGTCCACCAGCCCCGCCAAGGCCACGTCCTCCAGCGTCCGGGGCGCCGTCCCGAGCAAGAGGTGATAGGCCTGGACCGCCGCGTCCAGCCGGTGCAAGCGGGTCCTGAGCACACCGTCGAGCACCTGGTCCCGGGACTGGGAGACGAAGGGGCGCAGCCCGGTCACCGCGAACGGAGAACGGAAGCGGTATGCGCCCCCAAGCAGCGCCAGCACAAAGAGCCCGGCCACGATCGCATAACCCGCGACCGCCGAAGGCCCGGTGCTGACCCGGCCCGCCTCGGGAACCGCCTGGGCCCCCCGCCCCACGGTGGTGATGAGGTTGCGATTCAGCAGGTCGAACAGGGTCCGGCAGGTGTCGAACTCCGGCAGCCCGGTGATGTCGATGATGCCCTGGACGGTCCGGGTTCCGTCCACTCGTCTGAAGATCAACTCCTCCTGCGGAGACAGCCGGATCTTGTTCGAGGGCGTGGCCCGCGAGCTCTCCTCCTCGCCCTCCGCCTTCACCTCGATCAGGGAGGTGTCGACCACCGGCCTGAGCACGATGTCCAGGGAAGGGATCTTCTTCTCGATGATGGGCCACTCGTCCACCATCCGGATGCCTTCCATGATGATGAAGTCGGTGCTCAAGGGGCTGAAGTGTTCGTGGTCGTACTCCACGGCATCGGTCGGCGCGAAGTGGTAGTCGCCGTCGCGCCAGCGGAACACCTTGAACACGATCTGCGACACCTGGACCAAGAGCGCCTCACGCAGGTCGGCATCGGTGATGTAGTTCTGAGTGGTGAGGACATGGCCCAGCCGCTGCAAGGTGGCTTTCTGGGTCTGCAGCGCCTCTTCCAGACGCTCCTTGCCCAGCCTGCCCTGCTTGACCAGGACTCCGCCCAGCCGGTCCTCCAATCGTTTGGCGCTGGAGTCGGCCATCACCACCATGCCGTTCTCGAAGGTGACGGTGACCGTCTCCTTTTCGTTCCTCAGGGTGAGGATCCCGGTCTTCCGCTGCAGGCCGATGAGCTGGAAGATGTCGGGGAGCCCGAAGTCCCGGATGGTCCCTTCGAGGGCCATGGCTCGCCTAGGCCGCCCGCCCGCGGCGGCCGGCTCCCCGGCCGACCAGAAGCGGGACGTCGAAGTCGGGGCGGGCCCGGTTGGCCAGCACGTAGACCACGACCAGGAGCAGCCCCAGAATGCCCAGCCCCCACGGCCGTTCCACCGCCGAGGAGGCGTCGGTCAAGGGAAGCACCCGCCCGGTCAGCAAGCCCAGGGTCAAGATGCTGGACCAGGCCAGGACCAGAAGGGTGCCCACGATGGTCTTGCGGGCGTAGAGATGACCGGTCCCGGGAAGCAGCAGCGACAGTCCCCGGAAGATCCACTCGCGTTTGGCGTCCTCCTTCTGGACCTCGAGCAGCTTCTGGTTGCGGGCGGGGCCGGAGACCCCGTCCCGGACCACGAACAGGTGATGGCACTGAGTGCACAGGCCGGCGGCGGAAACCCCCAGGTGACAACGCTTGCAGAACGGGGTCCCGCATTTCACGCAGGCGGTGGTGAACATGCGCTGGCCGCGCCACCAGCGCAGCACCACCACCAGCACCACGGCCAGCGGCAGGAAGAAGACCAGAGGGTTGAGCAAGGAGGCCGGGCTGAAGGGGCTTGAGGCCGGGGCCTTGGCACCCGCCACGTTCTTGCGGGCCACCCCCAGGCGGGTGCCCTCGAACTTGCTCCACAGCTCCTCGGGACTCAGGATCAAGTCGACGACCGCGTAATCCCCCTTGTCGTACTTCCAGACGCTCTCGTAAGACCTCACCATCCCGCCCGCCAGGCGGTCGGCCTGCGATCGGGCTTCTTGCGCCGGCTGGTACTCGAACTTCTGCAGGTGCGCCAGCTGCATGTTGTAGAAGAGGGTGGCCAGCACCTCGGTCGCCGGCGACACCTCGATTCCCTGCTTGTATCGGGCGATCGCCGCCTGGAACTCGCCGGAGGCGAAGGCCAGGTTGCCCAGGTTGTTGAGCGCTACCGCATCGCCCGCGTTCTTGGCGAGCAGGCCCTGATACATGGCCGTGGCGTCGTCGTAGCGGCCGGCCTTCTTGTACTGCGCCGCCAGCAGCAGAACCAGATCGCGATCGTCGCCCATCTCCTTGACGGCGGTCTCCAGCGTCCGCAGGGCGCCAGGGTCCGAGGCCCCCTCGACCGAGATGAGCCCGGCCCGAAACAGGGGATTCTCGAAGGCGTGAAGCCGCCTCTCCAGGCCGTTCAAGGCCGGGCCGGTTCCCAGGCAGAAGACGACCGGTAGCAGCAACACCACCCGTTCGGTGGTGGCCAGGTACGGGAGCAGGATGGCGAGCCAGAAGAAGGGTAGCCAGCCCCACCCCTGGAACAGCAGGACCGGAAGGAACAAGGCGAAAGCGAACACCACCCGGGCCCCCGGACGCCCGTAGACCGGACCGAGCGCCTCCTCGATGTCGTGCAAGAAGAGACCACCGTGGCGGACCAGCAGGGCACCGGCGAGGATGAAGCAGCTGGTGAAGAGCGCCACCAGAGCCACCGGGACCAGGAACGCCGCCAGGTGCTGGCGCCCTTGCAGCGTCGAGACCTGGGCCATCAGGCCGCCGATCGCGCTCTTGAATGCCGGCAGGAAGCCTAGCGGTCCCCGACGCAACTGGGCCAGCCCCATGGCGAAGTGGGCGTCCGGCAGCGACGGGTCGAAGGTCAGGGCATTCCTGAAGGCTTCCTCTGCCCGGTCGGTCTCGCCCTTGCCCAGGCTCGCCAGCCCTTCTCCGACGACCGCCAGGGTCAGCGGCTCCAGACTCGGGATGTTCCTCTCCACCCTCAGCTGCCGGACCTGTCGTAAGGCGGCCTGTGCCCCCTCGGCGTCACCTCGATCGGCAGCCTTCTTGTAGACCGCGTAGAGCACGTCAAAGCTGTTGGCGACCTGAGGGCGGGTCCCTCGCACGTCGATGACCTTGGTTCCCTGCGCCCATGCCCCGGGCACACCCAGGCCAGCGATGGCCAGCGCGCTGAGCCAGCGCCTCACGCCCCAGAACTCCGGCGCAGCGCTACAAAACCCATGCGCAGCTCGAACAGCAGGCGCTCGATCAGCCGGTCTTCCTCGGGAGTGCGCCGCCCGGCGGTCTTGTCCTCCAGAACCTCGATCAGGTGGATGAAGGCCTGGGCTCCGACCAGCTCCGGGGGCTGGTTGGCAAGGAAGGATGCCGCCTGGGCGGCCAGCGAGACCACCAGGCCGCTAAAGTCGGCGGGGTATTCGTGAGGCGCTGCCGATGGCTGTTCGGGCCTTCTCGGCTCCTCGGATGGCGTCGCCAGCGGCTCGGGGGCCGGCTGGGCGGCCGCAGCCTCGTCCCGCGCCTCCCCGGTGGCGTTGAAGTGGCGGCGGTCCTTGACGGTGAAGGCCTTCGTGTCCTCGGTCATAGCCGCGGCCGCCGGGGGCTCTTGCGAAGGTCCCGGGCGCCGTCGGCAGAGTTCCGGACCGGCGAGAGCACCTTCGTTTCTGCGTTCACCGGCGGGCGATGGATCTTAGCATAGGCCAACCCCTCTGCAAGAGCCTCTCGCGCAGGACCTTCAGCGGATTCGTTCGATCCCGTCCCGCGCCGTCCGCACCCACACCTCCCGGCCGTTTGTCGACACCGTGACTGCCCCATCCCGGTCGGTTCGCAGCACCCAGGCTCCGGTCGCCTGGTAGCGCGCCACCACCTCCCGATGGGGGTGTCCGAAGTGGTTCCGAAACCCTGCGGAAACGATGGCGACTCGCGGCCTGACGCCGGCCACCCAGCCCGGGCTGCTGCTGGATCGGCTGCCGTGGTGAGGGACCTTGAGGACGTCGACCGGACCGTCGGAGACGAGCAGTTGCTCCGCCTTGGCCTCCACGTCGCCGGCCAGCAGCAGCGACACCCCACCCCAACGCATGACCAGAACCAGCGAGTCGTCGTTGCGCGTGGTCCAGGGCGGTCGGCCCTTGGGCCTCGGCGCCATGACCTCGATCTCTACTCCGTCCCACAGCCGGCGCATGCCGCGGACCACCGAAACCCGATGGGCCGGAGTCCGCCGAAAGGCCTGCTCCAGCATCTCCTGGGTACGATCGTGGCGAGGCGCCACGCCCTCCCACACCTCGCCGACCCCAAACGCCCGAAGCAGGAAGCGTGCCCCGCCCAGGTGATCGGGATGGGCGTGGGTGAGAGCCAGCCCCTCGATGCGGCGATGCCCCTGCGACCAAAGGTAAGGCGCAACGATCGACTCCCCGGCGTCGAACCGCCCGTCGTAGGAACCGCCGCTGTCGATCACCCACACTCGGCCCTGGGGCGATCGAACCACCAGGGCATCGCCCTGCCCGACATCCAGTACCGTAAGGTGGAGGCGGCCATCGCCAGGCTCGGGCGGTCGGCCGAGAATGCCGAGCCCGCCCAGCAGAACCAGCAGCCAGGCCCGGGGCCGGCGACCCGCCAGCAAGCCCAGGCCCAAAGCAAACAGGCAGCCGGCCCAGAGCGGCGGGCTGGGGAATCGCATGTCGAGCCATGACCATGCCTGCACCGGATCGGCGGAGCGCAGCAGGGCGTGAGCGGCCATCCACGCCAGATCCCCCACCAGGGCCGCCGCCGGGGCAAGTCCGCTCGTCAGCAGCAACAGCAGGCCGAGCGCCAGGACGACCCCGGACAGCGGCACCGCCAGCAGGTTGAGGACGACGGCCGCCGGCGCCAGTCGATGGAAGTGGGCGAGCAGCAGCGGCAGGAGTGCCGCCTGGGCCGCCACCGAGCCAGCCACCGCCAACTCGGCTCGCAGCGGCAACCGGGGCAGCATCGAGGCCAGAGGGGGCCCCAGCAAGATGAGCCCCAGGGTAGCCCCGAAGGAGAGCTGGAACGACACCTCGAGTACGCTCGAAGGGCGCTCAACCAGCAGGCACCCCGCGGCCAGACCCAGCAGGTTGCCCACGTCGGCATCCAAGTCGATGGCGCGACCTAGCAGGAACACCACCGCCATCACGGTCGCGCGCACCACCGGCACCTCGCCGCCCACGAACGCGGCGTAGAAGGCCAGGGAGATGGAGGCCGCGACCGCGGTCGCCAGCGGCCCCAGCCCTAGCCAGCGCAGCCCGGCGAGCAGTCCCACCGCCAGCAGCGCCACCTGGGCGCCGGAGAGGGCAAGCACATGGTAGGTGCCGGCGGCGCGGAACGCGTCCGCCGTATCGACATCGATGCCGTCCCGGTCCCCGAGAACCATGGCGCGAACCAGCGCTTCCTCCTGTCCCGGCAACACGTGCTTTTTGATCCTGCTTCGCGCCCACTGCCGCGCGCGCGAGGGTCCACTCCGCCAGAAAGGGAGCCGAGCGCGACCGAGCACTTGCACCAGCGACGGGCTCTTGCAATAGCCGACGGCGTGGACCCCAGCCAGCCGCGCCTGCACCTGGGCGTCCCGGGACCCTGGATTCAGAAAGCCCCGGGGCCGCCGGAGCTGCGCCCAGACCCCGACCCGATCCCCTGCCGCCAGGTCGGCACGAGGCGCCTGGCCTCCCACCTCGATCCGCACTCGACCCCGCATCGCCTGTTCTCCACCCTCCGCCCGCAGCGATTCCACGCTCAGGACCAGCGACCAGCGACCGGGCTCCTGCGTCGGATCCTGAGTCAGCTCTCCGGTCAGACGCACCGGACGGCTTGCTTCCGGTTGTCGATCCACCCAGGTGAGAAGTGGGGCCTGCTGGTAGCGCGCTGTCTCCGCGGCGGCGCCGGCGGCGCCAGCCGCCAGCGCCGCCCCCGCCAGCGCGGCCAGGGCGCCGCGGGCGCTGGACGCTAGAGCCAGGCCGAGGAGGAGCGCCGCCAGCAAGACCAGGAGACTCGCAGCAGCCAGGCCCAGCCCCGCCCCAACCCAGGCGCCGAGACCCAGGGGAACGGCCAGCGCCAGAAGCGGGCGTCGCACCCGCCGAGGATACAAGCCAGGAGACCGCCCCCGATGGCCGGGCGGGACACTCTAGGAAAGTGTCACAACCCGGACCTGGCGGTCAGCCGAACCACCGTCTCCAGGTGGAAGGTATCCGGGAACAGGTCGAACACATGAACGCTGTCGGGAACCAGCCCGGCCCTCCCGAAGAGCACCAGGTCGCGTCCCAGAGTCGGCGGATCGCAGGACACGTAGACCACGGCGGCGGGACCGCGCCTCACGATGGCTTCCACTACCCGGGGGCCGGCCCCAGTGCGGGGAGGGTCGAGCACGATCCGCTCCTCGGTCCGGGCCGGAATACGGCGCAGGCTCTCCAGCAGCTCGCCGCGCCTAACCTGCACGTGGCTCAGACCCGCACTTCGGGCGTTGGCCAGAGCATCGGCGGCCGCATGGGCATTGCCCTCCACCGCCACCACCGCTTCCGCGTGGGGGGCCTGGGTGAGCGAGAAGAGGCCCACCCCGGCGTACAAGTCCAGGACCGTCCCCCCCGCCGGAAGCAGCTCGCTCACCGTCCGCGCCAGCTCCTCGACCAAGAAGCCGTTACCCTGGAAGAACGCCCGGGCGTGGACACGGAACCGGTGGCCAAGCACCGTCGAGTGGACGTACGGCGACCCGTTCAGCGAGACGAAAGGCCCTCGGCTGCACACCGCGCCCAGGCCGCTGAGCCAGGGTACGGAGCGGCCGAGGGAAGCGAAGGAAGCCGCGCTCGGCGGATCGAGGTCGCCGTCCAGGACGGCCACCACTCCATCCTCCGCCAAACCCTGCGCCAAGTGGATGTGCTGAACCCGGGCCCGGTGTGGGTGGTCGCGCAGGCCGTCGAGCAGGGCGCGCTGGGTTCTCTGCAGCAGCGGGGTGAGCTGCTCGCAGACCGAGAGATCGACCAGGCGATGGCTTCCGGGCTGGTGGAGCCCCAGGCCGGTGCCCCCGTCCGGCAGCGGCCCCAGGTGGAGGGTGGCCCGGGTCCGCCACCCGGATTCGGGAGAGGCGTGCAGCTCGATGTCACCTTCCCACGGCGCTCCCGCTCGCAACAGCGATTCCCTGAGGATCGCCTGCTTCAACTCGAGCTGGCGGGCGTAGTCGACGTCCTGGTAGGCGCAGCCGCCGCAGCGCGCGAACAGCGGGCAAGGGGAGCTGCGGCGGGGAGCGGCGGCCAGCACGGCGTCGATGCCGGCCTCGACGAAGCCCCGTCCTGCCTTCTCGACCCTCACTCTCGCCCGGTCTCCGGGCAGTCCGCGCCGGACCAGGACCACCTGACCTTGATGGCGAGCCAGTCCCAGGCCCCGGTAGATGGCCTTCTCGACCACTACCTCGCAGGTGTCCCCCCGGTCCAAGCCGTCGTGGTTCATGCGCCGACGTGGAAGAAGCTGAGGCGAGGCAGGCGGTGAGCCTCCAGCAACCGACGAGCCACCGACTCGGTGCGAATCGAGGCCAGCACCTTCTCGGGCATGCGCGTCCGGTAGGGGGCCAGCACCGCCTCCACCTCCTCTTCGACGGCGCCGACCGCAGTCGGTCCCAGGTCCTCACGCAGGCGATCGAGGAGCTGCCCCTCTCGCTCTTGGAGCCACGGCTCAAGGGTCATGAGTTCGGCGCCCTCCTGCCCCTTGGCTCTGAGCGCCGCCGCCAGCTCCACCGCCTCGCGCCGGCTCGCCGGTCCCAGGCCCTGAGCCTTCTCCAGCGCGCACGCGAAGTCGCCGAGCACCTGGGCCCGATCCCGGACCGGTTCGCCGCCACCCGCCACCGCCCGACGCCACCTCTGGTGGGCGGCATCCACCTCGGGCGCGCAGTAGGCCAGGCCCTTTACCTTGCGGCGGCGGCCCCAGGAGTGGGCGTGAGCGTCGAGGGCGTCCCGAATGCCGCGCAAGACGATGCGGAGCGGGATCCCGGCTTCCCGCCACTCGCGCACCAGCAACCAGTCGGGGTTCGCAAGGAAGAGCGGATCCCCTCGAAGCGATACGAAGACCTCCTCGACCGTCTGGTAGTAGGCGGCTTCTGGATCCACTCTCGTCAGGCCAGAAGGGGCCTTACGCCCGATGGGCGGTGCGGTTGCGCTCGAAAATCAGCCGGAGCCCGGTGAGAGTGAGCACGCCGTCCACCGCCTCGATCGAAGGGATGTCCCCGGCCAGCGTCTCCGCCAGCCCACCGGTCGCCACCACCCGCGCCGGTTCCGCCAGCTCGGCCTTGATGCGCAGGATCAGGCCCTCGACCATCGCCGCATAACCAAAGTAGAGCCCGGCCTGCATCGAGGCCACGGTCGAGCGGCCGATCACCCGGCCCGGGTTCTTGACGTCCACCCGGGGCAGGCGTGCCGCTCGCTGGAACAGCGCCTCCGAGCTGATGCCCACGCCAGGGCAGATGACGCCGCCCACGTACTCGCCCTTCTTGCTCACCACGTCGAAGGTGGTGGCGGTCCCGAAGTCCACCACGATCGCCGGCCCCCCGTAGGCGGCGAAGGCGGCCACCCCGTTCACGATGCGATCCGCCCCCACGTCTCCCGGGGGTTCGTACAGGATCGGCATGCCGGTGCGAACGCCAGGCTCGATGACCAGCGGCTCCTGCCCCAAGTACTGCCGGCACAGGGCCGCCAGCACCGGGGTCAGCGGCGGCACCACGCTGGCCAGGCAAACCCCAGCCACGTCAGCGGGGGTCAGCCCGGCCGCCGAAAAGAGGTTGCGCACCAGGATCTCGTACTCGTCTGCGGTCTGCTCCCGGCGGGTGGTGAGACGCCAGTGGTTCTTGAGCTCCGTCCCCTGATGAAGGCCCAGAACCGTGTTGGTGTTGCCCACGTCGATGGTGAGTAGTAGAGCCATTGTCGTCCCTTGTCCCTGGGGGTCGTTGCCTAGTGACGGGCCAGCCGCAGCTCCCGCGCTTCACCCGCCAGCAGCACGACCCGGGACCCGTCCTCCCGCTCCACGGTGAGGCCGCCCCGTTCGTCGATGTCGATGGCGATGCCCCGGACCACGTCGCTCCCGGATCGCACCTCGACGGGGTGCCCCCACCAGGGCACCGAATGCCGCCGCCAGGCCTGGGTCACCTTCCCGGCGTCCTGACCCAGCACATCATACCAAGCACGCAGGCGACCCACGACACAAGCCGCCGCCTCGACCGGGGACACCAGACGTTCCGACAGCGCCTCCACCGAGACCGCCTCCCGCCGGACCTCCTCCGCCGTTCCTCCCAGCGCCAGCCGGAGGTTCACGCCCACACCCACGATCGCGGCCTCGATCCCACCCCCCCCGGAGACGCCCTCCACCAGAATCCCCGCCA
>DATECU010000093.1:0-8930 GCA_035286745.1 Vicinamibacteria bacterium
TAGCCCTGCTTCGCCAGGGGCGGCGGGAGGAAGCCCGCCGCGAGTTGGAGAGCGCCCTGGCCGCCCACCCCACGGCCAGGGACCCGCTCATCCTGCTCACCACCATCGACCTTCAGGATGGCCGGCTTGCCGAAGCCGGCCGCCGTGCCGCTCTGGGCCGCCGCGTCTTCCCGGAGCGGCCGGAGTTCGTCTACCAGGCCGCTCTTGCCGAAGGACAGGTTGGACCCGGCCGGCCGGCGGCGGAGGAGGCGATCAAGGTGGCGCGGGCCGGGGGAGCGGAACCACTCCGAGCCCTGGCTGGGCTCGCTCAAGGCTTTGGAGACCAGGCGACCGTTCAGGCGTGCGCGGCTGCACCGCTTCCGCCGAACGACTGACCCGTCAGCGCCGCCTGGCCGCCAGCAGCCGCTCGAGAGAGCGCCGGGCTTGAACGTCGCTCGGGCTCAGGGCCCGCGCCCGCTGCAGGTCCTTCCGGGCACCGGCCAGGTCCTCGGCCTCCAGACGAGCCAGGCCCCGGTCGACCAGGAAGCGCGACCCATCGGGCCGCCCGGCGATCGCCGCGTCAAACGACCGAAGGGCGTCGGCCAGACGCCCCTCGGCTTGCGCCAAGAGGCCGCTGAGGGCCAGCGATTCGGGATCATCGGGGTCCTCGGCGACCAGGACGGTCACCGTGGATCGTGCTTCATCGACCCGCGCGCGAGCCAACAGGAAGCGGCACCAGGCCACGCGCGCCGAACGGGCCTGGGGGTCACGCTCCAGCGACTGTCGATAGGCGGCTTCCGCCTCGGCGAACCGGCCGGCGCGGTTCAAGGCATCGGCCAGGAGCCGCCGGCTGGCCGCGTGTCGGGGGAAGGACTCGGTGAGCTGTTGGGCCGCTGTGACCTCCTTCGCGGCGTCCCCCTGACGGGCGGCGAGCGCCACCAGTCGTCCCAGCGCCTGGGCCCTGGCCTCTTCGTGCTGCGCCGCTTGGCGATAGGCGGCCTCCGCGTCCCCCAGGCGCCCCAGTTGCTCCAGCGTTCGGCCCAGGCTGACCTGGATGTGCCCGTGCTGGGGAAAATCAAGGGCGGCCTGGCGCAAGAGGCCCTCCCCCTCGCGGAGGGCGGGGCCCCCTTGCAGGAGGGCGGCCATGGCTCGCTCCACGGAGGCCAGCCGGGAGATCCCGTCTTTGGGATCGAGGCCCGTCGACCTGGGGGCCGGAGCCGACACATAACCGAGGGCCGCCAGTCGCCCGCGCGTCTCCGGGTCCGGTTCCTGCGCCGGCACTAGCGGCCGCGCCTTCCGCAGGTCGTCTTCCTGGCGTCGGACCAGCGCCTGCAAGGTTCGCGCTTCGGTCGGAAAGGCGGAGCCGACTTCACGCTGCTCTCCGGGGTCGGCCTGGAGGTCGTAGAGCTCGGGGCGGGGCGCCTCGATGTACTTCCACCTGCCCCGCCGCACCGATCGCAGCCGGGCCCAGCCGTACTGTCGCTCCGGATAGTCGGACTGAGCCCAGAGCGTGCGCTCCCCCCGGGCCTTCCGTCCGAAGAGCGCCCTGCCCTGGTGGGTTGGGTTCTGCGGCAAGTGGAGCAGGTCGAGGATGGTGGGAGAGAGGTCGGCGAGGGCCGCCGGGCTGTCGATCACGCGGCCGGCGGGCAGCCGACCAGGTAGGCGCATGATGAGCGGGACTCGCAAGGTGGCGTCGTAGACGAAGAGGCCGTGGGTCTCTTCGCTGTGTTCGCCCAGGCTCTCTCCATGGTCCGAGGTCAAGACCAAGAGCGTGTTGCGCTCCAGCCCCCGCGACTTGAGGAAGCTCAGGAGGCGGCTCACCTGGGAGTCGACGTAGGCCACCTCCCCGTCGTATGGGTTAGCCGCAAAACGCTGCCGGAAGGCCGGCGGCGGCTCATGAGGGGCGTGCACATCGTAGAGGTGGAGCCAGAGGAAGAAGGGGCTCGACCTCGTCCGCCCCAGCCAGGCCAGGGCTTGGTCCACTCTCTCTCTGGCGTCGGCGACCCGGGTGAAGAGGCCGCTGAGCTCCGTCTCCTCCGGGGGGCCGTCGTCGTAGTTGGAGAAGCCCCGGTCCAGGCCGAAGATGCGGTTGAGCACGAAGGCGGCCACGAAGGCCCCGGTGTCGTAGCCGGCCTGCGATAGGCGCTCGCCGAGGGTGGGAGCGCCCAGGTTCGCGGTGGACATGCCGTTGTCTACCAGACCGTGGGCGACCGGCTCCAGGCCGGTGAGCATGGTGGCGTGGGAGGGCAGAGTGAGCGGCAGGGACGCATAGGCGTGGCGGAAGAGGACCCCTTGCCGCGCCAGCCCGTCGATGGCGGGCGTTTCCGCGCCGCTCGCGCCGTAGCAGCCGAGGCGGTCCGCGCGCAAGGTGTCGATGGAAACCAGGATTACGTTAGGCGGGGGCCCGGGAGCCCGGCACGAGGTGGCCGCCACCGTCAGCAGGAGCAGGGGAGGCAGCGCCAGGCTCCAGGGTCGGCAGCCAGTCATTCCCCCATTCTGGCACGGCGCTTGACGCTCGGTGGATCTCCGCGGGAGACTCCTCTCCCATATGAAGACACGCAGGCTGGGCCGCACCAACCTCCAGGTGTCGGAGATCGGTTTCGGGGCCTGGGGGATCGGCAAGGCCCTTTGGGTGGGGGCCGACGACGCCGACAGCCTGCGCGCCCTCCACCGCGCCATCGATCTGGGCGTGAACCTGATCGACACCGCCCTCGCGTACGGCCCCGGCCACAGCGAACGTCTGGTGGGCCAGCTGGTTCGCGAGCGGCCGGAGACGATCGTGGTGGCCACCAAGGTGCCTCCCAAGAACGGCAGGTGGCCGGCTTCGCCGGCGGTGCCGGTCGGCGAGGTCTTCCCCGGGGACCATATCGTTGCTAGCTGCGAGTCGAGCCTCCGGAACAGCGGCCTGGAGGCACTCGACCTGCTCCAACTGCACGTTTGGCACGACGCCTTCCTGGGGGAGGGCGATTGGCTGGACGCGTTCGACAAGCTCAAGCGCGCCGGCAAGCTGCGCTTCGCCGGCATCTCCATCAACGACCACGCGCCGGCCAGCGCCCTCCGGGCGGTGGCCTCGGGGATCTTCGATACCGTTCAGGTGATCTACAACATCTTCGATCCAACCCCGGCCGAGGAGCTGCTCCCGCTGTGCCTGAAGCACGATGTGGGTGTGCTGGCCCGAGTGCCTCTCGATGAGGGCGGCCTCACCGGCGCCATCACCCGCGAATCCGGCTTCCCCGCCGGCGACTTCCGGGCTCGTTACTTCCGGGGCGACCGCAAGCAGCAGGTCTTCGAGCACGCAAAGGCCCTGGAGCGTCTGTTGGGCGAGGAGGCGAAGAGCCTGGCCGAGCTGGCACTTCGCTTCTGCCTCAGCCACCCCGCGGTCTCGACGGTGATCCCCGGCATGCGCAGCGTGGGCAACGTCGAGCGCAACGCCGCCCTCTCCGACGGGCGCCAGTTGTCTCCGCGCCTTCTGGCCCAGCTGTCCCAGCACGCCTGGCCCCGCAACTTCTACCAGCCCTGAGGAGGCTCGGCATCCTGCCGCCACGCCGGTCCCTTTCCGTTTGGCGTCGCATCGCCTATCTCGCAGCTCCTTACCTCGGCTTCTTCGCGATGCTGCTGGGCGCCGAGGCCCTGGTTCGCCTGACCCTGCGCCCGATCGACAGCCTGGAGGTCTTGTTGACGGCCACCGACCGGCGAGTCCATCTGGCGGATCGCCGCAACGCTCGCATCTACGAGGGGGACCCCCTGCTTTTCTGGCGGCTCCGGCCCCATCTCGCGGAGGCGCCGTGGGATCTCACCCGGGTCACCACCAACGCCCAGCACCTCCGCTACCCTCGACCGGTCGGCCGCAAACCTGCCGGCGCCTACCGCGTTGTGTGCCTGGGGGATTCGGTCACCTTCGGCTATCGGGTGCCGCTCCGCTTTCCCGAGCGCCCTCAGGACGACGAGCCCTCCGGGCGCCCCTACCCGGGGCTCCTCGAACAGGCCTTGAGAGCGGCCAACCCGGGTCGGGAGATCGAGGTGATTCCCCTCGCTGTCCCCGGCTACTCGAGCTATCAGGGGTTGGCCTGGTTGCGGCGTGACATCGACTGGCTGGCGCCCGACCTGGTCACCGCCTGTTTCGGCTGGAACGACATCTGCCGGCGAGCCGTCTCCGACCGCGACGCCATGCCGGCCGATCGCTTGCGGGTACTGGCCCGGGGCCTCACGGCAAGAAGCCAGGCCCTGCTGCGGCTGCGCCATCGCATCGACCGCCTGCGCGGCCGCCCGGCGGGGCCTCCCGCCGGCGGCACCTTACGCGTGCCCCGGCAGGAGTACGTGTCCAACCTCCTGGCGATGGCCGAGCTGGCCTCACGACAAGGGGCGCGGGTGGTCCTGGTGGGACCCGTCTACCGCGACCGAGTGTCCTCGCCGGCCGAGGCCGAGGACATGGCGGCTCATCGAGCAGCCCTCAAGAGCGCGGCCGAGGCAAGGGGGATTCCCTACCTCGAGATCGCCGAGCTTACCGAACGCAGCTACCCCGAAAACGACCGCCTCTTCGGCGAGCTGATCCACCCCAACCACCTCGGACATCGCCTGCTGGCGGAGCGGCTGGGGGCGTTCTTGGGGCGAGAGGGGCTGCTCGGCACGATGCGGCCCCCGGTCTGGGAGGCCGGCGCTCCCCAGGCACCTAACTGATCCAAGAAGCCGGCTCTGCCCAAAGCGCCGTAGGTCGGACGGCTGGCCTGCGCCGGCTTACCCGGGCGGAGCCGGAGCCGGCGCAGGTGGCAGGAGGCGGCCCTACTAGCGGCCCCCTTCCGTCGTCTTGAGGTAGCGCAGCAGCTCCGAGTCGGTGGAGAGGATGAGCCAGGTCTGGGGGTCGATGGTGGCGGAGAGCGTCTCCATGGCCTTCAGGAACTGGTACAGCTCAGGATCCCGGCTGTAGGCGCGGGCGTAGATGGCGGTGGCCTTGGCGTCGGCCTCGCCCTTCTTCTCCTGCGCCGTCTTGTAGCCCACCGAGCTGGCGGCCAGCATGTCGCGCTCTTTCTGTCCGCGAATCTCGGCGGCCCGGCCCTGGCCCTCGGAGCGGCTGCGTTCGGCGATGCGCTTGCGCTCGGAGATCATGCGCTCGAAGACCTTCTGCTGCACGGTGTCCACGTAGTTGATGCGCTTGAAGCGCACGTCCTTCAGCTCGATGCCGAACTCCAGCGTGATCTTGGCCGCCTTCTCCAGGATCTGGGCGGCGATCTTCTCCCGGCCCACCTTCACCTCGGCCATGGCCTCGGCGGCGCCGATCCCGGCCAACTCCTCGGTCACCTGGAAGGGCCGGTTGCTGGAGCGCACCACCTCGATCAGGTCGTAGGAGGCCACCGCATTGCGGGTCTCTCCGTCCACGATGTCGTCGAGCCGGCTCTGGCCGCCGCGCTCGTCGCGCACCGCCTGGAAGAAGCGGAGCGGGTCGGCGATCCGCCAGCGAGCGTAGCTGTCGACCCAGATGTACTTCTTGTCCTTGGTGGGGATCTCGTTGGCGTCGCCGTCGTACTCCAGCCAGCGCTTGTCGAAGCTGTGCACGGTCTGGATGAAGGGCACCTTCATGTGGAGGCCGGGCTCGCCCACCACGCCCCCCACCGGCTTGCCGAACTGGGTCAGGATGACCTGCTCGGTCTCCTGCACGGTGTAGACGGAAGCAAACAGCAAGATGGCGAAGAACGCCACCCCGACCGCAATCACCAGGTTCTTCACTGTTTCACCTCCGGCTTCCCCCCGTCCAGTTGCAGCAGGGGCAGGATCCCCTTCGCCTTGTCGTCGATCACCAGCTTGCGGCCCGCCTTGGGGATCACCTGGGCCATGGTCTCCAGGTACAGGCGCTTCTTGGTCACCGCCGGCGCCTTGCGGTACTCCTCGTAGAGAGCCTCGAATCGTTTGGCGTCACCCTCGGCGTTGTTGACCCGCTCCAGGGCGTAGCCCTCGGCGGACCGCACCGCCTGCTCCGCCTCGCCCTTGGCCCGGGGAACCGCCTTGTTGTAGTCGGCCCAGGCGTCGTTGATGGCTCGTTCCTTCTCCTGGATCGCCTGGTTCACCTCGTTGAAAGCCGGCTTCACCGGATCGGGAGGGTTGACGTCTTGCAGCACCAACTGCTGCACCTCGATGCCGATCTTGTACTGGTCGCACAGGCCCTGCAGCTCGACCTTGGCCTTGCGAGCGATCTCCTCGCGGCCGATGGTCAGCACCTCGTCCACCGCGTGGTCGCCCACCACCGCGCGCATGGCCGCTTCCGACATGTAGCGGAAGGTGGCGGGCACGTCGCGGACGTGGAACAGGAAGGCGCGCGCGTCCTTGACCCGGAACTGCACAATCCACTCGACCATGGCCACGTTGAGGTCGCCCGTCAACATGAGAGCCTCGCCGCGGGCCTCCGGCGTGGTCTCGAAGGTCGATTGCTTGCCCGCGCGCAGGGTACGAAACCCGAACTCCATCTTGAGCTGGCGCTGCACCGGGACCTTGGTCACCGTCTCCACCCCGAAGGGGATCTTGAGATGGGGCCCGGGGTTGGTGGTGCGCACAAAACGACCGAAGCGCTGGACCACCCCCACCTCGTCGGGTTCCACCTGGTAGTAGCCGGTGAGCAGGAGCACCAGCACCCCCACCACCAGCAGCCCGACCCGCCACAAGCCGCTGGGCAGGGTGGGCATGCCGGGGAGGCGAATGCGTCCTCCGGACAAGTCGATCACGGGGCCCTGGCCCCAACCGCTCTGAGACATGAAAGCCTCCGCTTCTGATAACTGAGCAGCGAGTATAGCCCGTGCCGGGGACCGGGGGTGGCCTACAGTTCTTCCATGCTCTTGAGCAGCCGCCAGGGCGCTCCGATCAGCGAAGCCAGAAAGACCGCGCCGAACCGGATCAACGGCCGCGCCCCGACCACGGCCAGGCTCTTGACGTTCTTGCGCACCGGCCAGAGCGCCTTTTGCCAGGCGGCTCGAGCTTCGCCCTCGTAGTCGGCCATCTCGCGCAGATCCCAGACCACGTCCCGCGGGCCGGTCGCCAGGGCGTCATGGAAGGCCTGGGCGGACGCCCGCCCGTCCTCCGCGGCCAAGTGGCCGCGGAAGGTCACCAGCACTCGCCCCGAATCGGGAGCAACCTCGATTGACCAAGCCATCGCCTAGGTCCCGCGCGGGGCTGGGCCCTGCCCCCTGGTCGCCGAGTATAGGCCATTCCGGGATTGCGGCGCGCGCCGCGCAACCTGTAAGCTCTGGCCCATGCCCTCACTCGATCTCGCCCGCGCGGCGGCGCACCTGCGTCGCTGCGATTCAATGCTGGCGGACATCGTGCGGGAGGTGGGGCCTTGCCGGTTTGCGCCCGACCGCCGGAGCAGCGCCTTTCACCTGCTGGCGCAGGCCATCATCTCCCAGCAGATCACCAGCAAGGCGGCGGCATCGATCGAGCGAAAGCTGCTGAGGTCGTTGGGCACCCGCAGGCTGAGTCCGGCCCACCTGGTGAAGGCGAGCCACCAGGTGCTGCGCGGCGCGGGGCTCTCCCGCCAGAAGATCGCCTACCTCAGGGACCTGACGGAGCACACCCGGAATGGGCTGCCGCTCCAGCGCCTGGGCCGGCTGACGGATGAGGCGGTGATCGAGGCGCTCACCGAGGTGAAGGGAATCGGGCGCTGGACGGCCGAGATGTTCCTGATCTTCAGGCTGGGCCGTCCCGACGTGCTGCCGGTCCACGACTACGGCATCCGCAAGGCTCTGCGGATCGCCTACCGATTGCGGAAGCTCCCCGATCCGGCCTGGATGCGCCGGAAAGCCGAGGCCTGGCGGCCCTACCGCAGCATCGCCTGCTGGTACTTGTGGCGGAGTCTGGAGGATCGCTAGTGTAGTGTCTCTAAAAGGACTTTACAACGACGAACTTTCTCCAGGATCTTCTCCACAGATGCGGTCCACACGAATGGCTTCGGGTTCTGGTTGTGAACTTCCAAGTACTCATCGATGGCCTCGACCAGTTCGGGCACGCTGTGAAAGACCCCGCGTCGAATGCGCTTGGTGGTCAGTTCGCGGAACCACCGTTCGACGAGGTTTAGCCATGACGAACTGGTGGGCGTGAAATGCAGGTGGAAGCGGGGATGCTTAGAGAGCCATCGCTTCACCTTGGGCTGCTTATGGGTCCCGTAGTTGTCGACGATCAGGTGCAAGTCGAGCCCTTCAAACTCTCGGTCGATCCGCCGCAGGAACTTCAGGAACTCCTGGTGGCGGTGGCGAGGGAGGCACTCGCCAATGACCTTGCCGTCGAGTACGTTCAGTGCAGCGAAGAGGGTCGTGGTGCCGTTGCGCTTGTAGTCGTGGGTCATGGTGCCGCAGCGGCCCTTCTTCAACGGCAAGCCCGGCTGGGTGCGATCGAGGGCCTGGATCTGGCTCTTCTCGTCGACGCACAGCACGAGGGCCTTGTCGGGCGGGTTGAGATAGAGGCCCACGACATCCCTGAGCTTCTCGACGAACTGCTTGTCCGTCGAGAGCTTGAAGGTCTTGGTTCGATGGGGCTTCAAGCCGTTGGCGTCCCAGATCCGTTGGACGGTGGCGGGGCTGACACCCTGGGCGGTGGCCAGTGTCCGACAACTCCAGTGCGTGGCCGCACGAGGCTTGGTTCGGATCGTTGCTTCCACGATGCGCTTCACCTTGGCCGCATCGATCACGGGCGGCCGCCCGCGGCCCGGCGCGATTTCAGTCAGGGCGTGCGGTCCGCCATCCTCGAAACGCTGACGCCACAACAGAATCGTGGGCCGGCTGACTTCGAGTTGCTTCGAGATCTGATTGTTGGACACGCCCTCTGCCCCGAGCAGGATGATCCGACAGCGCAGTGCCACACTCTGGGGTGTGCTGGCAGCACGTTGCCAGCTCTCCAGCAAAGCACGCTGTTCCTGCGAGACCACCACCCGCGCTGCTTGGCTCCACATGCCCCGAAGCGTACCCACGGCGGCG
>DATECU010000094.1:0-8292 GCA_035286745.1 Vicinamibacteria bacterium
GGAATCCCGCGCCCGGTGCTCCCGCCCGCTCGCCGGGGACCGGCGCTCAGAAGGCGAACAGAAGCGCCTCTCCAGCTGGCGGTCTTCGCGCAGCCCCAGACGACTCGGTGACAGTGCGGCTCTTCGAGCTCCTGGCTCCCCGCCGCCTGCGCGTACTCAACCTGGGAGCCTCCCCGGTCCCCACCAGCGGCGGCTACCTGGGACCCGGGGCCAGCCTGGATCTCCGACCGCAGGAATGGGTGGGCGCCGGCCTTCTGGAGATCCAGGCTCCCGAGTGGGGGCTGATCCGGCGGCTGCGGGCCGAGCTCAGTTGCCGGGCGGGGCCGGGCGGGAGCTTGCGTCTCACCGCCCGCCTGGCCCGCCGGGAGTACGTGGCGGGAGTGTCGATGGCCGAACTGCCGGGCGATTCGTCGGCGCACCACACTGAGTTGGGCGCAGCGGTTCTGCGCTTCCTGGGAAGGGGTGCGCGACATGCGGGCGCGGACGTCTGCGACACCACGCACTGCGCCTGGTTCGTGGGACGCGGTCCACACTTGGATTGGACTGAACCGCGCCGGGCCCTTCCGCTCCCCGGACCCGCAGGCGCTCCCGACCTCACCCTCGGCGATGCCGAATGGGCCCGGATCCTGGAAGCCGCTCGCCGGCCCGGTCCCAGCCAGTGGACCAGCCACTGCGGTGGCCGTCCACTGTCTTCCCACGCCGTGTGGGGCACCGGAGACTCGAGTGCCATCCCCTGTCCCCGGCACGGCGCGGCGGAGACGCGCCCCTGGGCGCGGCTGTGGTCGGCGAAGGACGTCGAGAAAGCGTTTGGCGCCTCAGTCCGGGCCATGAGCGTGGAAGACGAGGATGGGGTCTGGGTGATGCGCGTCGAGGCCCCGGAGGGCACGCGCGCCTGGCGTTACGACGAGGCTCACCGCCGGCTGGCCCGGGTCCTGGGCTGGGGCAGCCTGCCCAGCCCCGCCGAACGCATCGAGGCCGTGCCCGCCGGCTTCCGCGCCCAGGGCGTGGGTCTCGGTCACCGGGTCGGGCTCTGTCTCGCCGACTGACCTCAGTCGACGCCGGCGACCGCGACCAACCTCGAGCGCGCGGTGCGCTGCCTCAAGGCCTTGGCCGGCGCGTACTCGGGCGACGCCCACCAGGCCTTGGCCTGCGAGAGAGACGGAAACTCCAGCACCACGACCCGAGCCAGCGGAGGTGGGCCCTCCAGGGTCGCCACCTCGCCGCCCCGCGCCAGGTAGCGTCCGCCGTACAGGGCGACCGTGTGCTGCGCCAGCTTCTTGTACTCCTCGTAGCCGCTGGCGTCGGTCACCTCGACCTCCACCATCACGTATGCTGCCATGACACCTCCCGAGGGTTGCTTGGGGATTCGCCGGAACCGTCACCCGCCGGTTCAGCCTGCCAGGGTCGGCACTCTCCGCATGCCGTCGATGGGCCAGCGTCGCACCGCCTGGCTGGTGCTCTGGTCGGTCATGTCGGTCTGCAAAGGGGTAACCGAAACCAGCTTGTCGCGGTAGACGGCATTGCAGTCGGAGCCCGGAATGTCCTCGTGCTGGTATTCGCTGCCGCCGATCCAGTAGTACTTGCGGCCGCGAGGGTCCACCTTTTCGATCACGTCGAAGCCGTAGGAGTGCTTCCCCAGCCGGGTGATCACGTAGCCCTCAGGGTCGCAGCCGGCAGGCACGTTCACGTTGAGCAGCATGTGGGGCGAGAGCGTCTGGGCCAGGGCTGCGACCACCAGCTTCCTGGCGAAGCGGGCAGCCGGTCCGAAATCGAAGCTGCGGCGGGAGGCCAGACTGAAGGCGATGGCCGGGATGCCGAGAAAGGAAGCCTCCATGGCCGCTGCCACAGTCCCAGAGTAGGTGATGTCGTCAGCCATGTTGGGGCCGTGGTTGATGCCGGAGACCATGAGATCCGGCCGGCCCGCTTTCATGATGTGGTTGACGCCGACGTACGAGCAGTCGGTGGGAGTGCCGTCCACCGCGAACCAGCGAGGCCGCACCTCACGAATCCGAAGCGGACGATAGAGGCTGATGGCGTGGGAGGCGGCCGACTGCTCGATCTCGGGGGCCACCACCCACACCTCCCCCAGGCCTTCCATGGCCTCGGCCAGGGCCCGGATGCCCTCGGACTGGTGCCCGTCGTCGTTGGAGACCAGGATGCGCGTCAATAGCGCACTTCCGTGACCTTGGCGTCCTGGGCGATGATCGTCACCTCGGGATAGACCCATTCGGCACGGGCGCCGGACCGAAGGTCCTTGGCCGGCGGCCCCAGGAGCTTCCGCACCTCGGCGAGCGGCATGCCCGGCTTGATGCGCCTGACGACCTGGGACCGGGCATCCGCCAGGGCCGCCGCCGGATCGTCCTCCACCTCCCCGGCGTCCGCCTGCTCCGGTTCCCGCTCCCGCTCCCGACCTGCGGGCCGAGGCTCCGGCGGGGGCTGGTTCCGGGCGTTGCGCTGGGCCTGGTTCTCGGCGGCATCCGAGTAGTTGAGCGCCAGCTCCCGCTCCAGGTACTGGGCCCGTGCCGTGGAGCGCGAGTGATTGCTGAAGAAGAAGCTGGCCGCCTTGCCGGGCTCTCCATACCTCCGGGCGAAGCGATGCCAGAGCCGCGGGCCCACACTCACGTCGAAGCCGCCTTCGTACGCATAGCGCATGCCGACACGGTCCGCCTGATCCTCGAGCTCGCGCCCGAAACCGTTGGCCCAAACGCTGGCTCCCAGGACGGTCAGCAGGTCCACCACCGCCCGCTTGTGGCGGTTGTCGATGCTCTCGGCGGCGACGGCGACGCCCAGGGCCGCGATCTGAATCCACATCGCCTTCTTGAACTGGCGCCGGGTGTGCTCGTGGCTGGCGTGCACCAGCTCGTGGCCCAGCACGATGGCCACCTCGTCGTCGTCCATGTCGTCGAGCAGCCCGCTGAAGACGTAGATGGAGAAGTTGCCCATGGCAAAGGCGTTCCATTCCGGGTTGTCGATGACGTAGACGCGAATCCGGTCGGGCTCCAGGTAGGGCGGCGCCAGGCGGTCCATGATGCGGCGCACCCGCTCCACCTCGGGTCCCGAGCTGTACAGGCGACCGATCACCCTACGCCGATGGTGCCGGTCCTCGACGTAGTAGCGGCCGGCCCGGCGGTACCTGGCCTCGGCCCGGTCGGTGGCCTCCCTGACTTCCCCCTCGAACAGCGAGCGCCCGTTAGGCTTGGCCTCCACCTCGTCGGCCAGCAACACCCCCCGGGGGCCACGCGACCCCTCGGCCTTGACTTCGTAGCCCAAGGGGATGGCGTCGAAGCTGTCGGCTTCCCCCTCTCCCTTGAACTTGCCCCCAGACCGCAGGCGAATCTGCTGGCCGTCCACCACCAGGGTCTGGCCCTGACGCCACTCGGCGTACCCCTCGACCTTGGCCTCCGGGTCGTCGCCCGCCGTCACCGACGGTGCGCCAGCCAAGAGCCAGCTGAACGCAACCCAAGCCCACACCCGGTTACGCATGGCAGCCTCCTTCGGGCGGTTCAAGGCCTAAGGATAACGCGGGACGGGCGATCCTGGCGAGACGGCCCGCCGGCCGTCTCGGGCGTGGCTGTTGCCAGGGTGCTCCGCGGCCTAGCGCACCCAGATCTCGACTTCGGGGAGGCGCCAGCCGTCCTCGCTGGTCCCACTCTCGTCGACCAGAAGCCGGACGCCGGCCATCACCCGGCCACCCAGGTCGAAGCCCAGGGCCGCGTGCGCGGGATCCGCGAGCACGCGGTCCAGGAGCTGGAGAGCGTGGGGCCCGTCGTAGCGCGAGACCTCGGTCCAGTTGCCGGAGGGGTCGCGCGCAGCCACTCGAAAGCGGGTCGGGAAGGCGCTGTCGCGGCGCAGGGGTAGCACGACGCCCGCCACCGCCAGAGGCCGGTCGAAGAGGACCTCGAAGTACTCGTCGCCCTGGAGCCGGCGCGGGACCGACCACGCCGTAGACAGGTTCGCGTCCGCCGCGTCCGCCGCCTGGCCTCGCTTGGCCGCATAGCGCCACAGCGGGTCACGCCGCCGGTTGCCCGCGGGGAATCGGGCCACAGCCACCGGCGGAGCGCCGGCCAGGGAGTAGACCTCATCGGCGGTGGCCTCGAAGAGCCGGGCTCCCGGGCCCTCGAAGCGCGCCCGCGGCAGGAGGTAGCCGCGGGCGACCGCGCGAGGCAGCCGGTCGTAGAGGTCAAGGTCCGCCCGCTGCAGGCGGCGGGCCTGCTCCTCCGTAGAGGCCGCCTTCACGTCCGGACGCTCGACCAGGTCCTTGCCTAACGGTCGCCCCTGGTGGACCACCACGGTCTCGACCCCGACCCGGCGCAGGGCGACCAGAGAAGCCGGGGAGGGGAACTCCGCCGCGAGACGGCGCAGCAGTCGGCTGACCAGCGGCGGGTAGGCGGTGTAGCCGTGAACGAGGGGACGCCAGTGGACCGCCGAGAAGTACATCTCGAGGGTCTCCCGGCGCACCAGCGCCTCCCCACGAATCGGCAGCTCGACCACCGCTCCGGCGGGGTTCTCCGCCAGCCAGCGGTAGACGGCAGGACTCCGGCTGAGCGTGGGCACGCGGTCGGTATGGAGGATCACCGAGAAGTGCTCGGCCGGGACCAAGATCGCCAGGCCCAGGGCCAGCCAGCGCCGTCCGGGGGACGCCAGGAGATCGAGTCCCCGGCCCGCCAGGAGGCCCAGGAAGAGCATGGCCAAGAGCCCCAGCCGCTCCGGAATCCGCACCAAACGGAAGCCTGGGATCCAGTCGTAGAGCAGGCGGTAAGGACCCGGTCCCAGCCGCAGGCCGAAGGCCCGCATGTCCGCGCCCAACGAGAGGACGACGAACAGGAGGCCCACGGCGGCTGCCGTCGGAACCCAGATCCGCGGGGCGAGGCCGCTCGCGCTATCGGTTTCCCGTCGCCTCAACCCCCAGGCGCAGAGCGCGGCCAGAGCCAGGCCGAGCGCCAGGAAGCCCACGAAGTGAGGGGCCTGCTGCTGCAAGCGGGCCTCGGCCCCGATGGCTCCGTAGACCAGGTTGCCGGGAGCCGTGGTCAGGTAGTGGTTGAGGTCGACGCCGGCCGGCAGCTCTCGGCTCAGCCGGTGGCTGCGCGCCAAACGCAAGTAGGGCGCCATCATCGGCAGCAGCAGCAGGCCGGCCAGGCTGGCGGTCAGGGCGGCCAGCGGGAGCCTGCGCACGACCTGTCGCGGTCGAGCAACCAGCGCCCCCAGGGTGACGAGTCCCAGCAGCAACAGGGCGTAGAGCAGATGGTAGTTGGAGGAGAGGCCCTGCAGCAGCAGGAAGCCACCCAGAGCCCACGCGTGCCGGCGGGTCCCGGTCCTCAGCCAGCCCACGAGCTCGGCCAGGGCCAGCGGGATGAAACCGTGGAACACGATGTTCAGCCGCGGGGCCTCGTTGATCTGGTAGGTGTGGAAGCCATAGAGGGCTCCCGCGACCCAGGACCCCAGGAGGCCAAGCCCCAGCACCCGCCCCAGATGCCGAGCTCCCATGGCGGCGAGGAGGCAGCCGAGGGCGACCGCAACGTTGGCGGCGAGCACGGGGTTGTTGGTCGCCCACATCACGGGCGCAACCAGAAGCGACGGCAGCAGGCGGTGGTCGGTGAACGCGAGGGCCTGACCCAACGGATGGAGGATGTTGGCGTCGAAGAGGTGGGCCGGCGCGCGGAAGAACTGACGCACGTTCCAGGCCACGATGTAGGCGCTCTCCAGCGAGTCCCCCACGTAGGCGACCGTGTCCCAGGGCCGCCGGGAGACCGGGTAGAAGCTGGGGAAGAGGAGGAGGGCGTACAGGCCGAGGGCGAGCAGGCTCGATCGACGCTTCATGGGGCGGCCCATTATGCCGGTTCCGCCACTCGCCGCGCACAGGGCGGCTGCCCTGCGGCCGCGAGGTCCGGCTCGGCGGCGCCGCTGACTTTTCAGTCCAGCCGAACGTACTCGTGTTCGAAGGGCAGGCCCCTGATGCCGCGCGCCGGCTTGGCCAACCAGTTGGCGATCTGGCCCGGCTGCCGGACCGGTTGCTGCAGCGCCTTGATGTAGGCCCGATCCTGCTCGGTGGGCAGCCACTCGCCCTTGCGTCGCTCCCACTCCTCCCGGCTGAGCAAGCGCCCGTCGGGATCGAAGGGTAGCTCAGCGTAGAGGCCGATGTGGCGATAGAAGCGCTTGCTGGGCAGCCGCAGACGTTCGGAAAGCCCCGCCTCGGCCAGCCGCTTGTTCCAGCGGTCGACCCCGCGCTGGCAATCCTCGACGTACTGGTCGCGCAACACCTCGTTCATGGCATTGCGGAGCGGAACCTCGTCTTCGGCCAACACGCCGTTCCTCATCACCGGCATGCGGTAGACGTCGGAAAGGGCCAGGTGGTCCGCCTGCTTCTCTTCGTTGGCCCGGCCCTTGAGGCCGGCGGCGAAGTAGGAGGCCGCGTTCGAGGAGACCTCGCCTCCGAAGAGGTCGAGGGAGAGGGCGACCCAGAGATTCAGGTGCTTTTGCACCAGGTCCAACGGGATGCCTCCCACCGCCCGCACGTCCTCGTTCGGCGCCTGCGTCATCAGCTCGGCGGTGCGCTGGACGATGCGTTCGACACCGCTCTCGCCCACGAACATGTGGTGGGCTTCTTCGGTCAGCATGAAGCGGGTGGTGCGGGCCAGCGGATCGAACCCGCTCTCGGCCAGGGCCAGGAGCTGATACTTGCCGTCGCGGTCGGTGAACATGGTGAACATGAAGAAGTCCAGCCAGTTTTCGATAGGCGCGTTGAAGGCGCCCAGGATACGGGGCTTGTCGGGGTTGCCGCTCCTCCGCTCCAAGAGGGCTTCCGCCTCCTCGCGGCCGTCGCGACCGAACTGGCTGTGCAGCAGGTAGACCATGGCCCACAGGTGGCGGCCCTCCTCCACGTTGACCTGGAACAGGTTGCGCAGGTCATAGAGGGAAGGCGCCAGGTGACCCAGCAGTCGTTGTTGCTCGACGCTCGCGGGTTCGGTGTCGCCCTGGGTCACGATCAGGCGCCGGAGCGCGTTTCGATGCTCGCCGGGGACCGCCTGCCAGGCCGGCTGGCCGTGGGCGTCGCCGAAGCCGATCTTCCGTTCGGGTTCGGCGTCGGCCAGGAAGATGCCCCAGCGATAGTCGGGCATCTTCACGTAGTCGAAGTGGGCCCAGCCCTCCGCATCCACTGAGACCGCCGTGCGCAGCCAGACGTCCTTCTGCTGGAAGCTGTCGGGCCCCATCTCCCGCCACCAGGAGAGATAGTTGGGCTGCCACTGCTCCAGCGCCCGCTGGAGGCGAGCGTCCCGGTCCAGGTCCACGTTGTTGGGGATCTTGGCGGAAAGGTCAACGTTCGACATCGACTCACCTCACGTTCGGGTCCAGTTGAAGCGGGCGCGTTCGGGCTTGCCGTAGAGCGTGAGCGCGCCCTTCTCCCCCACCGCGTTGGGCCGCTGGAAGATCCAGTTCTGCCAGGCCGAGAGCCGGCCGAAGATCTTGGTCTCCATGGTCTCCGGCCCGGCGAACCGCAGGTTGGCCTCCATGCCGGTTAGGGCGTCGGGCGAGAGGCTGGCCCGCTCCTCGATCGCCAAACGCACCTCATCCTCCCAGTCGATCTCGTCGGGGGCAAAGGTCACCAGGCCCGCTTCCAACGCCACCGCCGCATCGTAGGTCTCGCCGGGTGGGATGGCCGCCCGCTGGGGCTCGGCCAGGAAGCGAGTGCCGAGTCGCGTGAGCCCATTCGACATGGGCAGCGCGCCCAGGTTGAGTTGGCTGGTGGCCAGGGTAGGGCCGCCTGCGGCGTCGAGCATGTAGGAGCGATCGGCCGCCAGCGCCAGCTCGAAGAGCGAGCCGGCGAAGCACGAGCCGCGGTCGATCACAGCCAGCAGGCTGCGCGCGGTGAGGTCCAGCCGCTTCAGCACCCGCTTCATGTGATGCAAGACCTCGCTCACAAACCAGTCCCCGCGGCCCGACCAGAGCGCGGCGTCCACAGCCAGCACCCGCGCCGCATCGCCTCGGGTCTCCAGGACCACCACCCCCACCTCGGGCCGGTTGAAGCGGAGATCGAGGAGCACGTCGTCCAGCTCTCGGAAGGCGCGCAGAGCCCACAGATCGCTGCCCCGCTCTCTCATGGCCGCGGCGGTCGATGGCTCCTCTGCTTCGGGGGCCCTGAGCGTCAGGTGCGCCACCCGGGCCGCGGCGTCGATCCGCAGGCTGACGTGTCGATGCTCGACCCCTTCCGGGGTGTAGCCACCGCCGAGAGGGGCCAGAACCACGCCGGGACCGGCCTTCTCCGCCGCGAGCGACACCAGGGCCTGGGCCCGCTCG
>DATECU010000095.1:0-2792 GCA_035286745.1 Vicinamibacteria bacterium
TGCGACTTGCTGACCAGGAGGGCGTTGGCCTGATACCCGCCGCCCGCCTCGGGGGGCCGGCGCTCGCGGCCGATCCCCGGTTCCCGGAGTTGGGAACGGCGGGTGACCTGCCCATCAAAAGCCAGGGCTACATGGTAGACGTCACCGTTGGGCGCGAAGGACAGCCAGGGGTCGGTGGCCCGATCGTAGGTGCCGCCGCTGCAACGGCTGAGGCCGGGGATGGGGGCGGTGGTCCAGGTGAGCCCCCCGTCGAAGCTGGCCGCAGCTACCAGCCCGCGGGCCCCGCCGTTGTCCCAGCGATCCTGCTGGTAGGTGCCCACCAGGTTGCGCGGGTTCCTGGGGTTGACCGCCAGTCGCGGCTCGACTTCAGTGGAGGGAGCGAAGGACCCGGGCTGGCGAGCGGGCTCGTCCTCCGCACAGCGCGAAAACGGGCTCGGGCCCGAGACCTGGACTGCCGGAGGACTGCCTGCGGCAGCGGCGAGCAGGGCGATGCCGGCCAAGGCGGCGACCAGGAGGAGGCGGGTTCTCATGCTGGTTCTCGGTCCTCGCCGCGCCTGAGCCCGGTCCACTCGGGAGCCAAGGCATGGGCGATACCCAGCCGATCGAGAATGCGGGCCACCGTGTGGTCCACGATATCGGCGACCGTCTGGGGACGCTGGTAGAAGGCGGGCATCGGCGGCATAACGATCCCACCGATTTCTGCCAGAGCGGTGAGCTGCCGCAGATGGCCCAGGTGCAGCGGCGACTCGCGGACCACCACGATGAGCGGCCGTCCCTCCTTGAGGGTGACGTCGCCGGCTCGCGCCAGCAGGGTGTCGGTGTAGCTGGTGGCGAGGGCCGACACCGTCTTCATGCTGCAGGGGACGATCACCATGCCCGCGGTCCTGAAGGAACCGCTGGCCAGCGTCGCGCCCACATCCCGGTTGTCGTACACAACGTGGCCGAGCGCCTCCACGTCCTTCACCGAGTAGTCGGTTTCGTAGGCGATGGTCTTCTTGCCCGGCGCGCTGATGACCAGGTGGGTCTCGACCTCGGCCCTGGCCCTCAGGACCTCGAGCAGGCGAATGCCGTAGATGGCACCGCTAGAACCCGAGATGCCGACCACGAGCCGCTGGGGCACTTGAACCTCGCCCGCGGATCTTAGCCCATCCGGTGAGCGTCTGTGACCTCGGGGCGGTGGGGCGGCGGCGAAGATACGTGGCGCCAGAAGTCGTTGCGTTTCGGGTCCGGGGTTCGGGGGGCGGGAGCCCCCCGCTTCACAGCGGCGACCGAATTCACTTCGGGCGCCGCGTGTAGAATCGGCCCTCGGGAGGTGCCATGGATCCGCGTTTCGGGGAGTTCCTGAGCCAAGAGCTGGGCAAGATTCGCGAGCAGGGGCTGTGGAAGGAGGAATGGCCGATCCTGGGCCACCAGGGTCCGGAGATCACCGTCAGGGACCGCCGGGGAACCGTCCTCAACTTCTGCGCCAACAACTACCTCGGGCTTTCCGGGCACCCGGAACTGCTGGCGGCCGCTCACCGCACCCTTGATGACTGGGGCTACGGCCTCTCCAGCGTGCGCTTCATCTGCGGCACCCAGGCGCTTCACCTGGAGCTGGAGCAGAAGGTGGCGGGGTTTCTGGGGATGGACGACGCCATCCTCTATGCGGCCTGCTTCGACGCCAACGGCGGCGTCTTCGAGCCGCTCCTGGGTGAAGCAGACGCCATCGTCACCGACCGGCTGAACCACGCCTCGATCATCGATGGCGTTCGGCTCTCAAAGGCCAAGCGCTTTGTCTACGAGCACGCGGACATGAAGGACCTGGAGGCGAAGCTCAAGGAGGCCGAGGGCTGCCGCTTCCGGATGATCGTGACCGACGGGGTCTTCTCGATGGACGGCGACGTGGCGCCGCTTCCGGCCATCTGCGATCTGGCCGATCGGTACCACGCGCTGGTGCTGGTCGACGACTCCCACGCCACCGGCTTCATGGGCAAGACCGGTCGCGGCACTCCGGAGCACTGCGGCGTGGCCGGGCGCATCGACATCCTGACCACCACCTTCGGGAAGGCGCTGGGAGGAGCCTCGGGAGGCTGTATCGCGGCCAGCCGGGAGATCGTCGGGCTCTTGCGCCAGCGCAGTCGGCCCTATCTCTTTTCCAACACCCTGCCGCCGGTGGTAGCCGGCGCCACCCTGGGAGCACTCGACCTCCTCACCAAGACCACCGAGCTCAGGGACCGGCTGGAGGGCAACACCCGGCTCTTCCGGGAGCAGATGGTGGCCGCCGGCTTCGAGATCAAGCCCGGAGTGCATCCCATCGTGCCGATCATGTTCACCCGTTTTGCGCCGGAGGACGCCCCGCTGGCCCAGCGTTTCGCACGGGCCTTGCTCGACGAGGGGATCTACGTGAAGGGCTTCTTCTTCCCGGTGGTTCCCCGAGGCCAGTCGCGGATCCGGGTGCAGATCTCGGCCGCCCACACCCCGGAGCAGATCGGCCGCGCGGTCGCCGCTTTCACCAAGGTGGGCAAGGCCCTCGAGGTGCTCCGCCCGTAGCGTGAGGTGAAGGCCATGCAGAGCGCGGTTCGGGAGCTTGCGGGCACGGCCCGGTTCCTGGGGCTTCTCGTCTTGGGGACGCTCGCGAACCTGCTCCCGCGCCGGCTCTTTCCGGAGTGGGACGGGCGGCTGCCCATGGCCAGCACGGCGATTCCCTCGGCGCTGCTTACCGTCTTCCTGGGCTTTGGCCTGGGAGTACCCGGCTTCCTCGCCTACGCCACCCGGACCGCCTCCGCAGGGAACGAGGCGATGCTGGAGGCGGC
>DATECU010000096.1:0-4490 GCA_035286745.1 Vicinamibacteria bacterium
CCCCTCTCGACGGACCGGCCCAAGGTCGTCGCCGCCTCACCACCGGCCCTTCCTCGACGCATCGAGCCTGCGACGGGTGGCCTGCTGGCACACACCCCAGGGCGCCAAAGCGGCCACCCAGGCCGTAGCCATGGCGCGGCGGGTCACTCGGGGAACGCTCCAGACTCAACGAATGCACGTTGGCTATCCCATAGAGGAAACGCTCGGGGATGCTAGACCGAACAACGACGGAGCGTCAAGAACGCACACGGAGGATCGCTCTTGCAAGATCCGTATGAATACCGCACCCGCAGTCAACCAGGACGTGGCCTGTGGCGGTTTTCGGAAGTGTCACACGGCCTCGCGCCGGTTGTGCGAGTCGACCGCATCCCGTTCGATCAGGGCGCTCGCCCACCCGTCTTCCTTCCGGGAGCGTCCCCTGGATTCGTGAGGTGAGGACCTCGCCAGCTTCGCCGGCACCGCGCTCCGGTGCACGCCGCTCCAGGTCACCCTCTTCGACCATCCTTCGTGGCCGTCATGGCTCGCTTTCGAGGCATGGCCCAGACGACCGGGGGTTGTAGAGGCCCACTCATGCCGGTGCCGCTCCAAGCCGCCTTCGAGGGCCTCGCTCACGTCAGCCAGCGTTTGGTCCGTTGTGCGAGGCACTTGCGCGGTGAACGGCGGTGGGTTCGAGAAGGCGACGCGTTTCAGCTTGACCGCTCTCGGGATCTCGAAGGACCTGGCGGCAGCGCGTCCTCGATCGCTGCGGCTCTACGCCGCGGCACGAGGAGCCCACGGGTCTCGCTCCGGGACCGGGGAGCGCGCTGCGCGAGCCGTCCGTTCCGTAGGCGGCGGCGGTCCGAGCCTGGAGTGTGTCGGGCAGTGGCCGTGATTCCGCCTCATCCCTTCGGCCGCGGGCGGGCCACCGGAGACCGGGTGTGGCGTGGCAGACGGATGGGACACGTTCACGCGCACGGCCACAAACCGGCGGCAAGGACGTTGCCGCGGGACTGCCGGCTACCCGCGGGGCTTGAGGTGGCGCAGGCTCTTGTGGATCGAACGCCAGCGGCGCTTCTCGGCTTGGCGGGCGAAGACGTCGCGGCGGCGCGCCAGGGCCTCGCTCTCGCCTTGCAGCTTGCGGTAGCTGAGCAGCCGCTCTTCGGCCAGCCGCCCCGCGCCTACCGCCGCAACCACGGCGCACTCCGGCTCCGTTTGGTGGCGACAATCGCGGAAGGCACAGCTCTCGGCCAGTTCCGCAACCTCGTCGAAGGTGTCGCGAACCGCCGACCCTTCGGACCACAGTTGCAGCTCCCGAATCCCCGGGGTATCGATCATCAGGGCACCCGACGGCAGCAGGAACAGCTCCCGGTGGCTGGTGGTGTGGCGCCCTCGGCTGTCTTGGCGTCGCACCGCCTGCGTCTTCAGCCGGTCTTCGCCGAGCAGGGTGTTGATCAGGGTCGACTTGCCGACGCCCGACGAACCCAGGAGCGCGACCGTCGAACCCGGCCCCATGTGGTGCTCGAAGTCGGCGAGGCCTGCGCCGGAGCGACAGCTCACCGCATGCACGGGCACGCCCGGGGCCAAGCGCTCGACTTCCGCTAGGCGCGCCGGCACCTCCTGACACAAGTCGGCCTTGCTCAGGATTACCACCGGTTGGGCCCCGCTCTCCTGGGCCAAGACCAAAGCCCGTTCGATGCGGCGCGGGTTGAAGTCGCCGTCCAGGCCGCAGACCAAGAACACGGTGTCGACGTTGGCGGCTACCACCTGCTCTTGCAGATGGTCGCCGGCGACCTTGCGCACAAAACGACTCCTGCGGGGCAGGACGGCCTCGATGGTGGCCGAACCCTCGGCCGGTCGCGCCGCCACCGCCACCCAGTCCCCCACCACCGGGTAGTCCGCCGGGCTCTCCGCCTCGACCCGGAAGCGGCCCACCATGGAACCCAGGAGATCGGCATCTTCGGTCCACACCCGGTAGAGATGGGTGTACTGCGCGGCCACCCGGGCGGGCACCAGCCCGGGAGATCCGAGCGCGGCAAGGGCCTGCTCGAACGGCTGGTTCCAGCCCAGGGCCGCCAGGGATCGCTTGGGGCCCTCGGCCATGCGCCTACTTCAGCCCGAACTCGCGCGAGCGCAAGGTCTTGATGCGATCGCGCAGCTCCGCGGCCTTCTCGAACTCCAGCGCCTTGGCTGCCTCCCGCATCTGCTTCTCCAGGACCTTGATCTCCTTCTCCAGCTCGTCCAGGGTGCGGTACCGCTCCTCGGGGGCTTCCGCGACCTGGGGGATGGAGGCGTAGTCGGCCTCGTAGACGCTGGCCAGCAGCTCGCCGATGTGCTTGTGGATGCTCTCCGGGGTGATGCCGTGTTCCTCGTTATACGCCTGCTGCAGGGCTCGGCGGCGGTTGGTCTCGCCCAGGGCGGCCCGCATGGAGTCGGTCTCCTGGTCCGCGTACAGGATGGCGGTGCCGGACAGGTTGCGGGCGGCCCGACCCATGGTCTGGATCAGCGAGCCCGCCGAGCGCAGAAAGCCCTCCTTGTCCGCATCCAGGATGGCGACCAGCGAGACCTCGGGCAGGTCCAACCCCTCGCGCAGCAGGTTGATGCCCACCAGCACGTCGAACTCCCCCAGTCGCAGGTCGCGCAGGATGCGCACCCGCTCCAGGGTCTCGATGTCGGAGTGGAGGTAGCGCACCCGCACCCCCAGGTCGTGGTAGTACTCGGTCAGATCCTCTGCCATGCGTTTGGTGAGGGTGGTGACCAGCACTCGTTCGTTGCGCGCCGCCCGAAGCCGGATCTCGGCCAACAGGTCGTCGACCTGGCCCTTGACCGGCCGCACCTCGACCTGGGGGTCCATGAGGCCGGTGGGCCGGATCACCTGCTCAACCACCACGCCCTTGGCCTTGGCCAGCTCGTAGGGCCCCGGGGTGGCCGAGACGTAGATGACCTGGCCCAAACGCGCCTCGAACTCCTCGAAGTTGAGCGGGCGGTTGTCGAGGGCCGAGGGCATGCGGAAGCCGTACTCCACCAGCGTGGTCTTGCGCTGGCGGTCGCCGTGGTACATGCCCCGCACCTGGGGAACGCTCTGGTGGCTCTCGTCGATCACCATCAGCGCGTCCTTGGGCAGGTAGTCCAGAAGCGTGGGCGGCGGATCGCCGGCCGCCCGCCCCGAGAGGTGCCGCGAGTAGTTCTCGATGCCGTGGCAGTGGCCCACCTCGCGCAGCATCTCCAGGTCGAACATGGTGCGCTGGTAGACGCGCTGCGCCTCCAGGAGCTTGCCCTGGCGCTCCAGCAGCGGCTTGTGATCGAGCAGCTCGGCCTCGATGGTGGAGAGGGCCTGGTCCAGGCGGGGCCGGGGCGTCACGTAGTGGCTCGAAGGATAGATGGCCACCTGCGCCAAACGGCCGAGGGTCTTGCCGGTGAGAGGGTCGAAGGAGGCGATCGACTCCACCTGGTCGCCGTAGAGCTCGATCCGGATCCCCGTCTCCTCGTAGGCCGGCACCAGCTCGATGACGTCGCCACGGGCGCGGAAGGTGCCGCGGCGCAGGTCCACGTCGTTCCGATCGTAGCGGGCGTCCACCAGCTTGGCCAGCAGCTCCCGCCGATCCAGGGTGTCGCCCTGGCGCACGAAGAGCAGCATCCCGTAGTAGGCTTCCGGCGAGCCTAACCCGTAGATGCAGGACACCGAGGCCACGATGATCACGTCTCGCCGCTCGAACAGGCTGCGGGTGGCGGAGAGCCGCAGCCGGTCGATCTCCTCGTTGATGGTGGCTTCCTTCTCGATGTAGGTATCCGACTGGGGGACGTAAGCCTCGGGTTGGTAGTAGTCGTAGTAGGAGACGAAGTACTCGACCGCGTTCTCCGGAAAGAAGCTCTTGAACTCCTGGTAGAGCTGGGCCGCCAGCGTCTTGTTGTGAGCCAGCACCAGGGTGGGTCGGTTGACCTTGTCCACCACCGAGGCGATGGTGAAGGTCTTGCCGCTGCCGGTGACGCCCAGCAGAACCTGGTGCTGGTCTCCGCGTTCCAGGCCCTCGATCAGCTCGGCGATGGCCTGCGGCTGGTCGCCCTTGGGCTCGAAATCACTCACCAGCCGGAAGCGGCTGTCGGCGGGGGCGGGAGCCAGCCGCGGCTCTTCGGCGCGGGCCCGGCTCACTACCGGCCCTTCTGAGTTGTGGCCATCGTACAATAATACAAGGAGCGGGCCCGGTCCGCTCCCCACCTGCCATGCCGACGACGGTTGCCATCACGGCTGACGACTTCGAGCGCATCGCGCCCGTGCTGGGGCCCTGCGAGCTGGTCCAGGGGGGAGATTGTCCGCATGTCGCCTGGTGGATTCGAGCGCAGCCGCATCACGGGTCGCGCGTTCTTCCTTCTCGAAAGCCACAATCGCCGCCTTAACCTGGGCCGCGTCCTGACCAACGAGGCGGGCGTCGTGGTCAGGCGACACCCTGACACCGTTCGCGGTGCCGATGTGCTCTTCATCTCCTTCCGGCGGCTGCCCAAGAGCGAGAACTGGA
>DATECU010000097.1:0-26438 GCA_035286745.1 Vicinamibacteria bacterium
CCCCGCCTCGATTTGACTGGGCGGGCGGAGGAACGTAGCGTGGGGCGGTTCAGGTTCAGGAGGATAGCCCATGGCCAGCCCCACCCAGCCCGCCGCCGCCAGCGGCACGTTCGACTTCGGTCGCGCCTTCACCTTCATCAAGGAAGACCCCGACGCCGTCAAGAAGGTCCTGATCGGCTCGGCCTTCGGGCTGCTGGGCATCCTGGTGGTGGGCGCCATCTTCTTGCTCGGCTACCAGATGCGCTTGATCCAGCGGGTCGCCCGGGGCGAGTCCCGCCCGCTGCCCGAGTGGGACGACTTCGGCGGCCTCTTCGTAGACGGGCTGAAGCTCATTGTCGTCAACATCGTCTACGCGCTGGGGCTCTTGCTGATACTCGGGTGTCCCTTTGGCGTACTGCTGCTCGGCTTCTCGGCGGCGGCCGGAGGCAAGGGATCGCACGGTGGACTGGAAGCCCTGGGAGTCCTGGGTGTGATGGCTTTCTACGGGGCCATCTTGCTGGCCTCGCTGCTCCTGTTCGTCTACCTCCCATCCGCTCTGGTCCGCCTGGCGATCACCAACGACTTCGCAGCCGGCTTCCAGGTGAAGGAGAACATCGGCTTCATCCGGCGCAATCCGCTCAACTATCTGCTCTCGCTGGTGTTGCAGCTGGTAGGGAACTTCATCGCCCAGTTCGGGATCCTGCTCTGCTGTGTGGGCGTCTTCCCTGCCGGGTTCTGGGCCATGTGCATGGCGGGCTGGGCCCTGGGGGAGACGGCACGCCGGGATCCCGTGCTCTGCCCGGCCCAAAAATACTGACCTCCGATCCAGCACTTAGCGCACTCGTCCAGCTACACGCCCCAATCGTACGACGCCAGCACGTCCTCTGGGACCGCCTGAGTCCGGCCCGCCCGGGACAGGTTCGTGTGCACCGCCGCAGTGAACTCCCGAGTGGAGGCGCTACCTCCGATATCGGGCGTCCGCACCTCCCGGAGCGTGGCGACGACCGCCTCCTCCACGGTGCGGGCCAGGTCGGGCCGCTTCAGGCCATGCTCCAGCAACATGGCGACCGACAGCATCGCCCCCGTGGGGTTGGCGATACCGCGGCCGGCCAGGGTGGGCGCCGAGCCGTGGACCGGCTCGAAGAGGGGGGGGCCGTCGCCCAGCGAGGCCGAGGCCAGCAGGCCGATGGAGCCCACCACCGCCGCCGCCTCGTCGCTCAGGATGTCGCCGAAGAGGTTGTCGGCCAGCACCACGTCGAAGCGCTCAGGGCACTGCAAGAGCTCGAAGCTCATGGCGTCCACATAACGATGCTCCAACTCCACGCCCGGGTACTGCCGTCCCACTTCGGCAACCACCGCCCGCCACAGTCGAGACGCCTCCAACACGTTGGCCTTGTCGACCGAGGTCACCCGCCCCTTGCGCCGCTTCGCCGCCTTGAAGGCGATCTCCGCCACCTGCCGCACCTGGCTCGCCGTCTGCCTCCAGGTGTTGATCGCCAGCTCGCCGTCGATGCCGCGGGGCTCCCCGAAGTAGACACCGCCGGCCAGGTCGCGGACCACCAGCAGGTCGGCCTGGCGGACCAGCGACTCGCGGAGCGGCGTGGGCAGCCCCAGGTACCGCGCCGGCCGCAGGTTGGCGTAGAGGCCCAGGCCCTGGCGCAGCCGCAGCAGGCCGTCCTCGGCGCGCAGGGGCCCCTCCCACTTGGGTCCGCCCACTGCGCCTAACAGGACTACATCGGCGGTTCGGCAGGCCTCCAGGGTCTCCGGGGGCAGGGGATCGCCGCTCTTGTCGATGGCCGCACCCCCGACCTCGGCCTCGCGGACCTTCACCGGCAGGCATGCACCCAGCACCGAGAGGGCGGCGTCGATCACCTCGGGGCCGATGCCGTCGCCTCGCAAGACCGCCACAGTTGGGGCCGTCATCTCACACCTCCCCGGCATGCCGCGCTTCGTAGGCAGCGATGGCCGGCTCCTGCGACAAGAGGAACTGAAGCTCGTCCACGCCCTGGAGCAGGCAGTAACGAGCGAAGGGCGCCAGCGGAAAAGGGGCAGAGTGGCTGCCGAGGGCGATGGTCTGCGCCTCGACATCGATCACCACCAGCGCCCCCGGAGCGGCGAGCAGCTTGCCGTGCGTCTTCTGGTCCACCTGCACCGGCAGCAGGCCGTTCTTGAGCGCGTTGCCGCGGAAGATGTCGGCGAAGGAGGTCGCGACCACGGCCTTGAAGCCAGCGTCGGCGAGGGCCCAGGGCGCGTGCTCCCGCGAGGAGCCACAGCCGAAGTTGTGGCCGGCCACCAGCACCTGGGCACCCGCGGCCTGCGGACGGTTGAGCGCGAACTCCGGCCGCGGCCGGCCCTCCGCGTCGTATCTCCAGTCGGCGAAGAGCCGCGGTCCCAGGCCTTGGCGAGTGGTCACGGTCAAGAACCGGGCCGGGATGATCTGGTCGGTGTCGATGTTGTCGATGGGCAACACCACGGTCTTGGACTCGAGGCGGCGGATCGGCTCTGGCATCACAACAGCTCCCGTGGATCGGTGATACGTCCGCTCACCGCCGCTGCGGCGGCGGTGGCCGGGCTGGCCAGAAAGGTCCTGCCTCCCGAGCCCTGGCGCCCCTCGAAGTTGCGGTTGCTGGTGGCAACCGCATACTGCCCCGGCTCCAACCTGTCTCCGTTCATGGCCAGGCACATGGAGCAGCCGGGGTCCCGCCACTCGGCCCCCGCTTCCCGGAAGATCCGATCCAGTCCCTCGGCTTCGGCTTGCCGTTTCACCTGCCGTGAACCCGGCACGACCAGCACCTTCAGGCTCGACGGCACCCGCCGTCCCGCGAACACGCGCGCCGCCAGACGCAGGTCCGAGATCCGCGAGTTGGTGCAGCTCCCGATGAAGACCACGTCGATGGCCCGCCCCAGCAGCCGCTCTCCCGGCACCAGCCCCATGTAGCCAAGCGCCTTCTGGAGCGAGGCGTCGCTGCCGGGATCGGGTACCGCATGGTCGATCGGGATCGCCATCCCGGGACTGGTGCCGTAGCTGATCATGGGTGCCAGGCTTCCCGCGTCGAAGCTCTCCTCGCGGTCGAAGACCGCGCCCTCATCGCTCGGCAGCTTCCGCCAGCGAGCGAGCGCAGCATCCCAGGCCGCACCCTTCGGCGAGAAGGGCCGACCCGCCAGGTACTGATAGGTCGCCTCATCCGGGGCCACCATCCCCGCCCGCGCGCCCATCTCGACCGCCATGTTGCACACCGTCATCCGCTCTTCCATGGAGAGAGCCCGGATGGCTTCGCCGCGGAACTCGGCGGCATGACCGGTGCCGCACCCGGTCCCCAGCCGGGCGATCAAACCCAGCACCAGGTCCTTGGCGGTGACGCCGGCGGGAACCCGACCGCCCACGTCGATCGCCAGCGTCTTCGGCCTTTCCAGAAGCAGGCACTGGCTGGCCAGTACGTGGGCCACCTGGCTGGTCCCGATACCGAACGCCAGCGCGCCTAATGCTCCATGGGTGCTGGTGTGGCTGTCGCCGCACACGATGGTCATGCCCGGACGGCTGAGGCCCAACTCGGGGGCGATCACGTGCACGATTCCCTGCCGCTCATGCCCCGGCGGGTAGAGTTCGATTCCGAACTCCCGGCAGTTCCGTTCCAATTCTCCGATCTGCGCCAGCGCCTCCGCCGTCACCGCCGCGAACGGCCCACCGCCGTTCGACGGCAGGGTCGGGATGGCATGGTCCATGGTGGCCTTGGTGCGCTCCGGACGGCGCACCTTGCACCCGCGCTCGCGCAGCACCGAGAAGGCCTGGGGTGAGGTCACCTCGTGAACCAGGTGCAGATCGACGTAGAGCGTGGCCGGGGTTTCGGCGGTGGCCGGCTTGACGATGTGGGCGTCCCACAGCTTTTCGAAGAGGGTAAGGGGCTTCGCGCTCATCAGGGCGCCTTACGCCGCCCGCAGGATGCTGCGCGCCGCCGACACCGCGGAGATGTAGGCCTTCAGCGTCGCCTCCAGGGTGTCGGTGCTGGCGGCATGGCCGGTGGACTCCACGCCCTGGTGGCGCACCCGCACCACCACCTCGGCCAGCGCGTCCTTGCCGGCGGTCACCGCCCGGGTGTGCATCTCCAGAAGCTCCAGGTCCAGGCCCAGCGCCGCATCGGCTGCCTTGAGCGCCGCGTCCAACGGCCCGTTGCCCACCGCCGAAGCGCTGCGCCGGCTTCCGTCCACCTCCACCTCCACGCTGGCGGTGGTCATGATCTGGTTGCCGGACACCGCCTGGTAGCGCACCAAACGAGCTGGCCGCTCGGGCGCCGAGGCCAGCAGCGCCAGCAGGTCCTCGTCGTAGACGAACTTCTTGCGGTCGGCCAGCTCCTTGACCTTTCCTGTGATCTCCTCCACCTCCTCGGGTCGGAGGTCGATGCCCAGGGTCTTGAGCCGCGACTCCACCGCGTGCTTCCCCGAGTGCTTGCCCAGGACCAGGCTGGACTCGGCGACGCCCACGCTGGCCGGGGTCATGATCTCGTAGGTCAGCGGGTTGTTGAGCACGCCGTGCTGGTGGATGCCTGCCTCGTGGGCGAAGGCGTTGCGGCCCACGATGGCCTTGTTGGGCTGAGGCCAGACGCCGGTGATGGAAGACAACAGGTGGCTGGTGGCCGCAATCTGCTCGGTCAGGACGCCGGTCCGGTAGGCGAGCTGATCCGGGCGGACCCGGAGCGCCATCACGAACTCCTCGAGCGAGGTGTTGCCGGCCCGCTCCCCCACGCCGTTCACGGTGACCTCCACTTGGCGAGCCCCCGCCTGGACCGCGGCCAGGGAGTTGGCCACCGCCAGACCCAGATCGTTGTGGCAGTGAGTGGAGAGCACGGCCGAGGGCAGGTCGGCACACAAGCGGGCGATGACGGCCGCGTACTCGTCGGGCAGCGCATAACCCACGGTGTCGGGCACGTTCAGCACCGAGGCCCCGGCTTCGTGGACCGCGCCCAGCACCTCGCGCAGGAAGCCATAGTCGCTGCGGGAGGCGTCCTCGGCCGAGAACTCCACGTCGCTGCACAGCGAGCGGGCCAGTCGGACGCCCGCCACCGCTTGACGGAGCGCCTCCGCCGCGCTGATCTTCAGTTTGTGACGGAGGTGGATCTCGGAGGTGGCCAGGAAGACGTGCAGCCGTGGCCGCCCCGCCCCGACGAGCGCCTTGGCCGCCGCTTTGATGTCGCTCTCCCGGGTCCGGGCGAGAGCGGCTACCGTCGCCTCCCGCACCTCTCCCGCCACTCGGTGCACGGCCTCCCATTCGGCGGGAGAGGCCACCGGGAAGCCGGCTTCGATCACGTCGACCCCCAGTCGCTCGATCTGCCGTGCCAAACGGACCTTCTCCGCCGGGGTCATGCTGCAGCCGGGCGACTGCTCGCCGTCGCGGAGGGTGGTGTCGAAGATGCTAATCCGCGGCTTCATCGAACGGCTCCTACCGGCGCCTCGGCCTCCGCCTTGCGCAGCTCGCCATCTTCGCTCACGGTGACCGCCTCCAGGAAAGGCATCATGGCCCTCAGGCGCTCCCCCACTCTCTCGATCGAGTGGGCCCGTTGCCGCTTGCGCTCGGCTTCGAACCAGGGGCGGCCCGCTTGGTTCTCGGCGATCCACCTCCGGGCATACTCGCCGCCCTGGATCTCGCTCAGCATTCGGGCCATCTCCTTCCGGGTCGCCTCGGTGACCAGACGGGGACCGCCCGTGTAGTCGCCGTGCTCGGCGGTGTCGGAGACCGAGTAGCGCATGTAGGACAGACCGCCCCGGTACATGAGATCCACGATCAGCTTCAGCTCGTGCAGGCACTCGAAGTAGGCGATCTCCGGCTGATAGCCGGCCTCGACCAGGGTTTCGAAACCCGCCTTGACCAGGGCCGACACTCCGCCGCACAAGACCGCCTGCTCCCCGAACAGGTCAGTCTCCGTCTCCTCGGCGAAGCTGGTCTTGAGGGCACCCGCCCGCGTACAACCAATGCCCTTGGCGTAGGCGAGCGCGGTCGGCCAGGCGTGGCCGCTCGCGTCCTGGTGGACCGCCACCAGGCCCGGCGTTCCCTGGCCCTGGACGAACACCTCGCGCACCCGATGGCCCGGGGCCTTGGGCGCCACCATGGACACGTCGACGCCCTCCGGCACCTCGATGGTGGCGAAGCGTATGTTGAAGCCGTGGGCGAACATCAGGGTCTTGCCAGGCGTGAGGTGCCGGCGGATCTGCTCACGGTAGAGCCCCGCCTGCGCGGTGTCGGGAGCCAGCATCATCACGATGTCCGCGCTCCCGGCGGCCTCTCCTGGTGACGCCACCCGCAACCCCGCTGCCTCCGCCTGGGCCCGCGAGCGGCTGCTCTCCGGCAGCCCCACCATCACCTCGACCCCGCTGTCCTTCAGATTCAGTGCGTGGGCGTGCCCTTGGCTGCCGTAGCCGATGACCGCCACCTGCCGGTCGGCGAGGTCCCTGAGGTCCGCATCGTTGTCGTAGTAGATCCGTGCCATCTCACGCTCCTTGCTTGGCCGTCGCTTCTCTGTCGGCGTCGGCGTCCGCCGTCGCCACACCCCTGAGCATCGCCACCTTCCCGGTGCGCACCATCTCCAGGATCCCCCGCGGGCGCAGGAGATCCAGCAGGCCGTCGACCTTCTCCAGGTCCCCGGTTACCTCGACCACCACCGAGTCGGTGGCCACGTCCACGATCCGACCCCGGAAGATCTGGGCCAGCTCGTTGAGCTCGGACCGCTGGCCGGCCGCGCAACGCACGCGAATCAGGGCCAGGTCCCGCTCCACCGTCGGTAGATGCGTGACATCGCTGACCTCCGCCACCGGGATCAGCTTGCGCAGGCTCTCCTCCACGATGCGGGCCGGCACCCGAGCCGTGTCCACCACGATGGTCATCCGCGAGAAGTCGGGCGACTCGCTGCCGCCCACGGTCAGGCTCTCGATGTTGAAAGCGCGGCGCCGGAACAGGCTGGCCACGCGGTTCAGAACCCCCGGCTGGTCTTGCACCCGGGCCACCAGGGTGTGCCTCACGCTCGCACCTCCACTGCTGCCTCCGTCGGCCGCCGGATCATGGCGTGGAGGTCGGCCCCGGCGGGGACCATGGGGTACACCTTCTCCTCCGCTTCCACCTGGAACTCGATGAGCGCCGGCCCCTGCACGCGCCGGGCCTCGGCCAGGGCCCCGGCCACCTGCTCCCGCTTGGAGACCCGGGTGCCGGCAATGTCGTAGGCGCCAGCGAGGATCGCGAAGTCCGGGGAGAGCAGGGGGGTCGCCGCATAACGCTTCTGGTAAAACAGCTCCTGCCACTGCCGCACCATCCCCAGGTAGCCGTTGTTGATCACCGCGATCTTCAGGGGGAGCTTCTCCTGCTGCACGGTCGCCAGCTCGCACTGCGTCATCTGGAAGCCGCCGTCGCCGGCCACCACCCAGACCTCGGCTTCCGGCCGCGCCAGCTTGGCGCCGATGGCCGCGGGCAGGGCAAAGCCCATGGTGCCGAGACCTCCGGACGTGATCAGGGTGCGCGGGCGCTCGTGGCGGTAGTACTGGGCCTCCCACATCTGGTGCTGGCCCACGTCGGTGACCACCACCGCCTCGCCGCCGGTGGCCCGCCAAAGGTCGTGGATCACGTGCGGGGCCAGCAAGCGGCCGGCGTCGGGCTGCTGCAGGATGTCGCGAGCCTGGGTCTCCTGGCGCCAGCCCTCGATCTCGGTCCGCCACCCCGGGTGCTGCTGCTGCGCGGTCACCGGCAAGAGCCCCGCCAGGGCCGCCCGCAGATCGGCCACGATGGCAACGTCGACCGGGACGTTCTTGGCCACCTCCGAGGGATCGATCTCCACGTGGACCTTCTTGGCGGCGGCGGCGTAGGTCTTGAGGTTCCCGGTCACCCGGTCGTCGAAGCGCATACCGAAAGCCAGCAGCAGGTCGGCCCTCTGGATGGCGTGGTTGGCCGGCGCATGGCCGTGCATGCCCATCATGCCCAGGCATAACGGGTGACTGGCGGGAAAGGCGCCCAGGCCCAACAGGGTGAGGGCCACCGGGGTGTCGGTCTTCTCGGCCAGCACCCGCAGCAGCTCGGCGGCGCCCGACTTCACCACCCCGTGGCCGGCCAGGATCAGGGGGCGCTCGGCCCGGGAGAGAAGCTCGGCCGCCCGGGCCAGGTCGGCGGTGCGGGGAGCCCGCGGCTCGTGAAGACCGGGCAGCTCGACGGTCTCGGGCCACTCGAAGTCGGCCGTCGCCTGCTGGACGTCCTTGCACACGTCCACCAGGACCGGCCCCGGCCGTCCCGAGCGGGCGATCAGGAACGCCTCACGCAAGGTGCGAGCCAGCTGCCGCACGTCGGTCACCAGCGCGTTGTGCTTGGTGATGGGCAGGGTGATGCCGGTAACGTCCACCTCCTGGAAGGCGTCGGTGCCCAAGAGCGCGGAGGGCACCTGGCCGGTGATGAACACGGTGGGGCTGGAGTCCAGCATGGCGGTCGCAATGCCGGTGGTGAGGTTGGTGGCCCCGGGGCCGGAGGTGGCAACCGCCACTCCGACCTTGCCGCTGGCCCGCGCGTAGCCGTCGGCCATGTGCGCCGCCCCTTGCTCGTGGCGGGAGAGCACATGCCGGATCGGGTACTCGAGCATGGCGTCGTAGGCGGGCAGAATGGCCCCGCCCGGGTACCCGAAGACGGTGCTCACGCCCTCACGCACCAGGCACTCCCACAGCATCTGCGCTCCCGTGAGCTTCACGGCTGCCTCCTGTCGTCCATGAGAAACCCCCCAAAAAACCAAGACCCCCGAGGTTTGCCTCGGGGGTCTCTTGAATCTCGCGGCGCCTGGCCTAGATCAAGGACCCCCGGGGCGGGCCAATGGAGCCCAGGCCCAGCAGCAGGACCAGACATACGACCCCCTGGAAGGGGCCGGCGGAGCGCGCCTCGGATCGGTTGACCATACGAACGGTCGGTAGGTTACGGGACCGGAGCGGCCCTGTCAAGCTCTTTCTTCCGAAACCCGAAGACGGCGCCTAGCCAGCCCCTCGGCTTTCCACGTCATAGCGCAGAGTCAACGCGCGCAGGCAATCCCGGGTGAGGTGTGCTCCAATGGCGTTAGCGGTTCCCGGTGCGCCCTCATTCCCTCACCCTGACGACTTCGACCCTGCTGGCCCTTTCCTGCCTGGGCCGCCAGGATGCCCCGCCGGTGGCCGCCCCGGAGAGCTTGACGCTGGCAGTCCGCGCCGACGTGACCGGCTTCTTCCCCAATCCGCCTATCGAAAGCGAGGCCTTCACCGTCGACGTCAACCGCAGCTTGTTCGAGACGCTGGTCCGCTTCGACCCCGGCTTCCGCCTGCAGCCGGGCCTGGCCGAGCGCTGGGAGAACCCTGACGACCGCACCTTCGTCTTTGAGATCCGCCAGGGCATCCGCTTCTCGAGCGGCAAGCCCCTCACCGCCCGCGACGTGGCGGCGTCGCTCAACGCCAGCCGGCAGCGCGGCTGGGTGTTGTCCGAGTATTTGCAGGCCATCGAATCGGCGGTGGCAGTCGACGAGCGACAGGTCCGCGTCCGAACCCACCACCCGTCTCTGGTGCTCCTGGCCAAGCTCACCTGGGCCTTCGTGCTGCCCGCCGAAGCCACCAACGAGACCCCGGTGCCCGTCGTGGGCACCGGTCCCTATCGTCTGGAGAGTTGGACGCCCGGACGGGAGTTCGTGCTGGCCCGCAACCCCCACTTCCGGGGGCCGCCTCCCGCCTTCAGCCCGGTCCGTTTTCGAATCGAGCCGGATGCGGGAAGGCGCCTGGACCTGGTGCTCCGGGGAGAGGCGGAGGTGGCGGACAACGTTCCCTTGGACGCCCTCGACAACCTGCAAGGTCGCAGCGACGTCCGGGTGTTGGCCCAGCCCAGCCTGCGGGTCCTCTTCCTTTGCCTCCGCGTCGATCAGGCCCCGCTCTCCGACCCCCGGGTGCGGGAAGCTGTCGACCTGGCCCTCGATCGCCAGGAGCTGATCGCCCGCGCGCTTTCCGGTCGGGCCGAGCCGGCCTCGCAGCTGGTGCCGGCAGCGGTGGTCGGCTTCAACCCCAAGCTGACGGTGCCTGGGCCGGATCGACCACGAGCGCGCCGCCTGCTGGCCCAGGCCGGCCATCCTCGGGGCCTGAAGATCCGCCTGGATGGCCCCAACAATCGCTATGTGAACGACGTGCGCATCCTGCACGAGATCGCGCGGCAGCTCTCCCTGGTGGGAATCGAGGCCGAGGTCAACTCGATCGACAAGGCCGAGTTCTTCCCGCTCATCCAGTCGGGCCGCTCCAAGCTCCACCTGCTCGGTTGGTCCTGCGAGTCGGGAGAGGCCGGGGACATCCTGGACTCCCTTCTGCACTCTCCCTTGCCGGGACGGCAGGTCGATCTGAACAGCGTGGGGCTGGCCGACGCCGAACTGGATCGGCTGATCGATGAGGCCAACGCGAGCACCACCGATCTCAGACGGGTTCTGCTCCTGCAGCAAGCCATGGCCCGCGCCGGCGAGCTCAGAGCCACCCTGCCGCTGCTGGTCCAGACCGAGGCGGTGCTCCTCTCCAGGCGGATCGCCTGGGATCCGACCCTGACGCTGGCGTTGCGGCCGGAGGCCATGCGCCCGGCGCGGTGAGCCGAGGTCGACGATCGACGGGGCACAACACCGGCCCGGGCCACGAGCCGCTGCTCGGGGCATCCGACGCCGGTCTGGCCTCGGATCGGGCTTTCAGTCGGGGAACTGGTCGGTCACCGCCCCCTGGCTGGCACTGCCCACCAACCGGGCGTACTTGGCCAGCACCCCCCGCGCATAGCGTCGCTCGGGCGGCCGCCAGACCGCCCGGCGCCGCTCCAACTCCTCCTCGGCGACCTCCAGCCGCAGCTGGCGCGCGTCGGCATCGACGGTGATGCGGTCGGTTTCCTGCACCAGGGCCAGCGTGCCCCCCACCGCCGCCTCGGGCGCCACGTGCCCCACCACCATTCCGTAGGTGCCCCCCGAGAACCGTCCGTCGGTGATGAGCGCCACCTGGTCCCCCAGGCCGGCCCCGATGATGGCGGCGGTGGGAGCCAGCATCTCCCGCATGCCCGGTCCCCCGCGCGGACCCTCGTAGCGGATGACGATCACGTCGCCGGCTCGGATCTGCCCCGCCAGAATCGCGCCCAGGCAAGCCTCCTCGGAGTCGAAGACTCGGGCAGGACCCGTCAGGCGCCGGGTCTTGATGCCGGTCACCTTGGCCACCGCCCCCTCGGCGGCGAGGTTGCCCTTCAGGATGGCGAGATGCCCCTGGCCGTACACCGGGTCGGTCCAGGGCCGGATCACCTGCTGGTCGGGCCGCGGGTCTTCGGGCACGGGGGCCAGCGACTCGGCCAGGGTCTGGCCCGTGATCGTCATGCAGTCCCCGTGCAGACAGCCGTGGGCGAGCAGGATCTTCATCACCTGGGGGACGCCTCCCGCCTGGTGGAGTTCGGTGACCACATAACGACCGGATGGCTTGAGGTCGCACAGCACGGGGACCCGGGCCCGGATCGCCTCGAAGTCGTCCAGGCTCAGGGGCACCTCGGCGGCCTGGGCAATCGCCAGCAGGTGCAGAACGGCGTTGGTGGACCCGCCCACCGCCATGACGACGGCAATGGCGTTCTCCAGGGCCTTCCGGGTCACCATGTCTCGCGGCCGCAAGCCCCTGGCCACGGCGGCCGCCAGCACCCGGCCCGACTCCGCCGCGCTCTCCGCCTTCTCGGCGTCTTCTGCCGCCATGGTGGAAGAGCCGAGCAGGCTCATGCCCAGCGCCTCGAAGGCCGAGGACATGGTGTTGGCGGTGTACATCCCGCCACAAGAGCCGGCGCCCGGGCAAGCCTGACACTCCACCGCCGCCAGCTCCGCGTCGTCGATTCGCCCGGCGGCCCGCTCCCCCACCGCCTCGAACACGCTGACGATGGTGAGGTCGCGGTCGCCGAGGCGGCCCGGCTTGATGGTGCCTCCGTACACGAAGATGCCGGGGATGTTCATGCGCAGCATGGCCATCATGGCCCCGGGCATGTTCTTGTCGCAGCCGCCAATGGCGATCACGCCGTCCATGCTCTGCGCGTTGCACACGGCTTCGATGGAGTCGGCGATCACCTCCCGAGACACCAGCGAGTACTTCATGCCCTCGGTTCCCATGGAGATGCCGTCGCTCACGGTGATGGTGCCGAAGACCTGCGGCATGGTCCCCGCCTGGCGGAGCGCCGCCTCAGCCCTGGCGGCGAGGTCGTTTAGACCCACGTTGCAGGGAGTCAGGTTGCTGTAGGCGTTGGCGATGCCCACGATCGGCTTGTCGAAGTCACCGTCGGCAAAGCCCACCGCCCTCAGCATGGCTCGATTCGGGGAACGCTCCCGGCCCTTGGTCACGGCCCGGCTTCTCAACTGGTCGCTCATGGCTTCTCCGAAGATCCGCGTGTGCGGAGGGCGCGTATGATACCCGGCCGCCCGAAAAATCTCACACCGCCTCCCGATCCGCGCCGCGACGCAGGCCCTCGGGGTAGGAGCCCAGGACGCGCAACTCCTGGGACATTCGTCCCAGTTCCTCGAGGGCGGCCCGAACCGGCCCTCGCGGATCGCCCAGCACGTCGAGGTAGAACGCGTACTCCCAGGGCCGCCCGCGCAGCGGGCGCGACTCGATCTTGGTGAGATCCAGGCCTCGGCTGGCGAAGGCCCCGAGGGCGCGGAAGAGAGCGCCCGGAGCGTTGCGGAGAACGAACAAGAGCGAGGTCTTGTCGGCGTGCTCCAGGACGACCGGCCGGGCGGCCAGGAGCAGATAGCGAGTGGCATTGCCGGTGTCGTCGCCCACCTCCTCGATCAGGACGGAGGCTCCTGACCATCGCGCCAGGAAGCACGGGACGAGCGCAGCCAGGGTGACGGGGCCGTCCCTCTGGAGCAGCGACACGCCGGCCTCTGCGGTCACCACCGGCTCCAGATGCGGCCGCTGCTCGAAGAAGCGCTGGCAATGGGTGAGCGCCGCCAGCGTCGCGGCGACCCGCCGAACCGAGGCCAGGCTGGCACCGGGGCGGGCCACCAAACTGTAGCGCAGCGTCACCTGCGTCTCCCCCGCGATCCACAGGGCGTGACGGCGCAAGCGGTCGTAGTTCTCGTGGATGGAGCCGGTGACCGCGTTCTCGATGGGCAGCACCATGCGATCGAGATCGCCGCGTTCCAAGGCCGCCACCAGGAGCTCAGGGTTAGGCTCGATCCGGACCCCAACTCCTTCCCCCACCAGATCCCGGGCTGCCTGGTGATCGAACGATCCCCGCTCGCCCAGGATGCCCACCGTCGTCTCTCTGTCCGTCTTCATGGCGACCCCTCTTCTTCCCTGCGCAAAAAGCGAAAGGCCCGCCCCGGTTCTCCGGGAGCGGGCCTTCTCCGAACCGACCTGGGCGTCCGTCTACACGGTGCCCCTTCCCGCTCCCTTGGAGCCGGTAAAGACGAAGCCGGTGTTGAACGCCTGCGAAATCATGACCCGCATTGTCGTCTCTTCTCGGGAGGAGTTCAACCGCCGGCCTTCACTCGTGGTCCTGCCAGCCGCCGTCGACCTCATCGCTAGACCTCAGCGTTCTCCTTGATGTGCTCGGGCTCCACCAGATACTCGGGCTCGTAGGTTGCTTCCAGACCGGAGAGGGGGTGCTCGACCACCTCCTCGGGAATCCGCACCCGCCGGTAGTACTCCATGCCGGTCCCCGCCGGGATCAGACGGCCCATGATGACGTTTTCCTTGAGGCCCCGCAGATAGTCCACCTTGCCGCTGATGGCCGCCTCGGTCAGCACCCGGGTGGTCTCCTGGAAGCTGGCCGCCGAGATGAAGGAGTCGGTGGAGAGCGAGGCCTTGGTGATGCCGAGCAGCAGGGGCTGGCCGCTGGCCGGCTTCTTGCCGTTGCCGGCCAGGCGATCGTTCTCGGTCATGAAGCGGAACTTGTCCACCACCTCGTCGACCAGGAGTTCGCTGTCGCCGACGTCTTCGACCTTCACCCAGCGCATCATCTGGCGAACGATGACCTCGATGTGCTTGTCGTTGATGTTGACGCCCTGCAGCCGATAGACCTCCTGGATCTCGTCGACCAGGTAGCGCTGCAGCTCCTTCTCACCCCGCACCCGCAGGATGTCGTGGGGATCGATGGGCCCGTCCATCAGGGCCTCACCCGCCTTCACCCGCTCCCCCTCCTGGACGTTGATGTGAGCGCCGCGGGGGATCTGGTACTCGCGTTGCTCGTTCTCCTCGGTGGTCACGAAGATCTTCCGGTGCTGCTTGGCCACGTCGCCGTACTTCACCTGGCCGTCGATCTCGGTGATGACCGCCGGCTCCTTGGGCCGGCGGGCCTCGAACAGCTCGACCACCCGGGGCAGACCGCCCGTGATGTCCTTGGTCTTGGCCGTCTCCTTGGGCATCTTGGCGAGCACGTCGCCCGGTTCCACCCCGCTGGCGTCTTCGACCATGAGGTGGGCGCCGGCGGGCAGCAGGTACCTGCGGAGGGCCTTGCCCTTCTCGTCGCGGATCTCGATGCGCGGCTGCTTCTTCTCGTCTACCGATTCCAGGATGACCAGCGCCGACATGCCGGTGTTCTCGTCCACCTGCTCGTGAACCGTCTGGTCGGGGATGATGTCCCGGAAGTGCACCTGCCCCCCGTCCTCGGTCAGGATGGTGAAGGAGTAAGGGTCCCACTCCACCAGCAACTGGCCCTGTTTGACCTCCTGGCCCTCCTTGATCTTGAGTTTGGCGCCGTACACCACGGCGTGGCGCTCGCGCTCGCGGCCCTTCTGGTCGTGGACGATCAGCGACCCGGCCCGGTTCATCACCACCAGGTCGCCCTTCTTGTCCTTGACGGTCAGGATGTTGTGGAACTTCACCTGGCCCGGGTTCTTGGCCTCCAGGGTGGTCTGCTGAGTGGTGTGGCTGGCGGTGCCTCCGATGTGGAAGGTCCGCATGGTGAGCTGGGTGCCCGGCTCACCGATCGACTGGGCGGCGATCACGCCCACCGCCATGCCCAGCTCCACCAGTTTCCCGGTGGCCAGGTCGCGGCCGTAGCAGAGAGCGCACACCCCGCGCACGCTCTGGCAGGTGAGCACCGAACGGATCTTCACCTTCTCGATGCCGGCCGCCTGCACGTCGTTGGCGGTCTCCTCGGTGATCTCCTGGTTGACCTTGACGATCACCCCTCCCTCGATGGGGTCCTTGATGTTCTCCAGGCTGACCCGGCCCACGATGCGATCACGCAAGGGCTCGATCACCTCGCCCGACTCGATGATGGGCCGGATCTCGATGCCGTCGATGGTGCCGCAGTCGTGCTCGCTGATGATCACGTCCTGCGACACGTCCACCAAACGCCGCGTCAGGTAGCCCGAATCCGCGGTCTTGAGCGCGGTGTCGGCCAGACCCTTGCGGGCGCCGTGGGTGGAGATGAAGTACTGCAACACGGTGAGGCCTTCGCGGAAGTTGCTGGTGATGGGGTTCTCGATGATCTCGCCCGACGGCCGCGCCATCAGACCGCGCATACCGGCAAGCTGGCGGATCTGCTGCTTGGAGCCGCGGGCCCCGGAGTCGGCCATGATGTAGATGGGGTTGAACTCCCCGCCCTCCCGGTCCTGCTTCTCCATGGACTTGAACATGGCGTCCGACACCTTCTCGGTGACGTTGGACCAGATGGCGATCACCTTGTTGTAGCGCTCGCCGTTGGTGATGGCCCCGTCCTGGTACTGCTTCTCGACGTCCAGGACCTCCTTCTGGGCCGCCGCCACCATCTTCTCCTTGACCTCGGGAATCACCAGGTCGTCGATGCCGATGGAGATCCCGGCCTTGGTGGCGTAGGTGAAGCCCAGATCCTTGATGGCGTCCAGCATCTCCACCGTCTTCTCCAGGCCGAAGCGCAGGTAGCAGTACTGCACCAGTTGCTGCAACCCCTTCTTGCGCAGCAAACCGTTGATGTAGGGAACCTCGGCGGGGAGGTGGTCGTTCAGGATCACCCGACCTACGGTGGTGTTGATGACCTGGTTCTTGACGATCTGAACCTCGGTGTGGATCACGTCCTGATCGTCGTAGACGGTGGTGAGGTCGATCAGCTCGCCGGTGTACATGAGCCGGATGGGGGTGAGCGTCTCCACCTCCTTGTGCTCCAGGGCGATCAGAACGTCCTCGCCGCAGGCGAAGGCCCGGCCCTCCCCCTTGGTTTCCTTCTTGTCCTTGGTCAGGTAGTAGCAGCCGAGAACGATGTCCTGGCTGGGGATGGCGATCGGCTGGCCGCTGGCCGGGGACAGAACGTTGTTCGAGGACAGCATGAGCACGCTGGCCTCGATCTGGGCCTCGGGCGAGAGCGGCACGTGGACTGCCATCTGGTCGCCGTCGAAGTCGGCGTTGAATGCGGTGCAGACCAGGGGGTGGATCTTGATGGCCTTGCCCTCGACCAGCACCGGCTCGAAGGCCTGGATGCCCAGGCGATGCAGGGTGGGAGCCCGGTTCAGCAACACCGGGTGCTCGCGGATGACGTCCTCCAGGAAGTCCCACACCTCGGGCCGCTGCTGCTCCACCATCTCTTTCGCCGCCTTGATGGTGGTGACCAGTCCCTCCTTCTCCAGCTTGCTGTAGATGAAGGGCTTGAACAGCTCGAGGGCCATCTTCTTGGGCAGGCCGCACTGGTGGAGCTTGAGCTCGGGGCCGACCACGATGACCGAGCGGCCCGAGTAGTCGACGCGCTCGCCCAGCAGGTTCTGGCGGAAGCGACCCTGCTTCCCCTTCAGGGTGTCGGAGAGCGACTTGAGCGGCCGGTTGTTGGCGCCGCGCAAGACGCGACCGCGGCGGCCGTTGTCGAACAGGGCATCCACCGCCTCTTGCAGCATCCGCTTCTCGTTGCGCACGATGACGTCGGGGGCCCTGAGCTCGATCAGCTTCTTCAGGCGGTTGTTGCGGTTGATGACCCGGCGGTAGAGGTCGTTCAGGTCCGAGGTGGCGAAGCGCCCGCCGTCCAACGGCACCAGCGGCCGGAGCTCGGGCGGGATCACCGGGATCACGTCCAGGATCATCCAGTCCGGGTGGTTGCCGCTCTTGCGGAAGGCCTCCAGCACCTTGAGTCGCTTGGCGAACTTGAGCTTCTTTTGGACCGAGGTCTCGACCTTCATCCGCTCCCGCAGCTCAGTGGCGTCGTCCTCGACGTCGACCCGCTTCAAGAGCTCCTTGATGGCCTCGGCCCCCATGGAGCAGCGCAGCCGGGGGAACTTGTCGCGGAGCTGGCGGTAGCGCTCGTCGGAGACCAGCTCCTGGCGCTTCACCTCGGGGCAGTCCCCGGGATCCACCACCACGTAGGACTCGAAGTAGAGGATCCGCTCCAGGTCCCGGAGGCTGATGTCGAGCAGGTGGCCAATGCGGCTGGGTAGACCCTTGAAGAACCAGACATGGGAGACCGGGCACGCCAGCTCGATGTGTCCCATGCGCTCGCGGCGCACCTTCGACTGGGTGACCTCGACCCCGCACTTGTCGCAGATCACCCCCCGGTGCTTCATGCGCTTGTACTTGCCGCACAGGCACTCCCAGTCGGTGATGGGGCCGAAGATCTTGGCGCAGAAGAGGCCGTCCCGCTCGGGCTTGAAGGTCCGGTAGTTGATGGTCTCCGGCTTGGTGACCTCACCGTGGGACCAGGACCGGATCTTCTCCGGGCTGGCCAAGCGGATGCGAATCGCGTCGAACTCGGGCAACGGCCGACCGATGTCGACGTTGGGCCTCATGGGCAGCATCAAACTCATTGGCATTCGCCTCTAGGAATCGCCTTCGGCGATTCCTAATCGATTTCGCTTCGCGAAATCGGATCCCACTTCGCTCCGCGCCGCTTGCGGCGCGCTAAGACGAGACACTGTCCAACTCCCCATCAGTGCTTCGTCTTGATGAGTTCCACGTCCAGGCACAGGCTCTGCAGCTCCCGGATCAGGACGTTGAACGATTCCGGCAAGCCAGGCGTGAACACGGTGTCGCCCTTGACGATGGCCTCGTAGATCTTGGCGCGGCCGTAGACGTCGTCGGACTTGGCGGTCAAAAGCTCCTGCAAGATGTGGGCAGCGCCGTAGGCCTCGAGCGCCCAGACCTCCATCTCTCCGAAGCGCTGTCCGCCGAACTGAGCCTTGCCGCCCAACGGTTGCTGGGTGATCAGGGAGTACGGACCGATCGACCGCGCGTGGATCTTGTCGTCGACCAGGTGCGAGAGCTTCAGCATGTAGATGTAGCCCACGGTGACCTTCTGCTCGAAGGGCTCGCCCGTCATGCCGTCGTAGATGGTCAGCTTGCCGGAGCGCAGCAGATTGGGCCGCAGCGGGTTGCGCTCTTCTTCCCGTTCGTTGGCGAGCACCAAGTACTGCTTGATCTCCTTCTCGCTGGCCCCCTCGAAGACCGGGCTGGCGAAGTGCAGGCCCAGGGCCTTGGCCGCCCAGCCCAGATGGGTCTCCAGGATCTGCCCCACGTTCATGCGCGAAGGCACGCCGAGCGGGTTGAGCACGATCTCGGTCGGGGTGCCGTCGGGGAGGTAGGGCATGTCCTCCTCGGGCAGGATGCGGGCGATCACGCCCTTGTTGCCGTGGCGGCCGGCCATCTTGTCGCCCACCGACAGCTTGCGCTTCATGGCCACGAAGACCTTGACCAGCTTGATCACGCCCGGGGGCAGCTCGTCGCCGCGCTTCAGGCGGCTCTCCTTCTCGGCGAACAGGGCCTTCAAGACCTCGATCTGACGCTCGGTCTTGTCCACCACCTCGTTGACCTCGTCCTCCACGTCCTCTTCGTCCTTGCCCCTCACCCGGAGCTTCAGGATGTCGGAGTGACGCAGCCGACTCAGCACCTCACGCGTCAGCTTGTCGCCCTTCTTCACCACCTTCTCGCCCCGGACGTTCACCAGGTCGGAGGTGGCCAGCTTGCCCTCCAGGATGTCCTCGATGCGCTTGTCCCGCTCGTCCTGAAGGATGCGGATCTCGTCCTTCAGGTTCTTCTCCATCATGAACAGCTCGGCGTCCTCGATCTGCTTGGCGCGGTCGTCCTTCTCGACACCCTTCCGGGAGAAGATCTTGACGTCGACCACGATGCCCTCGATGCCGGGCGGGCAGACCAGCGAAGCATCGCGGACATCGCCCGCCTTCTCTCCGAAGATGGCCCGAAGCAGCTTCTCCTCGGGGGTGAGCTGGGTTTCGCCCTTGGGTGTCACCTTGCCCACCAGGATGTCGCCGGGGCGGACGCTGGCTCCGATGCGGATGATGCCGCTCTCGTCCAGGTTGGCGAGCAGAGTCTCGGAGACGTTGGGGATGTCGCGAGTGACCTCTTCGGGACCGAGCTTGGTGTCCCGGGCCTCGATCTCGAACTCCTCGATGTGGATCGAGGTGTACATGTCCTCCTTCCAGCTTCTCGCTGACCAGGATGGCGTCCTCGAAGTTGTAGCCGCGCCAGGGCATGAAGGCCACCAGCACGTTGCGCCCCAGCGCCAGCTCACCCATGTCGGTGCAGGGCCCGTCGGCCAGGATCTGCCCCTTGGCCACGTGCATCCCGACCTTCACGATCGGCTTCTGGTTGATGCTGGTGTTCTGGTTGGAGCACTTGAACTTGGTCAGGTTGTAGATGTCGGCCCCGATCTCCTTGCCCTTGTCGGGGCCGTCCTGGGCCTCGACCCGGATGATGATGCGGCGGGAGTCCACCGAATCCACCACCCCGGCGCGACGGCAGACGGTGGCCGCCCCCGAGTCCTTGACCGTGATGTGTTCCATGCCGGTGCCGACCAGCGGCGCTTCCGAGCGTAGCAGGGGCACCGCCTGGCGCTGCATGTTGGAGCCCATCAGAGCGCGGTTGGCGTCGTCGTTCTCCAAGAAGGGAACCAGCGAAGCCGCCACCGACACCAGCTGCTTGGGCGAAACGTCCACGTAGTCGATCTCCTCGCGTTTGGCGAGGACGAAGTTCCCGGCCTGCCTCGCGGAGACGCGGTCTTCGATGATGTTCCCGTTGTCCTCCACCTTGATGTTGGCCTGGGCGATGACGTACTTGTCTTCCTCCCAAGCCGAGAGGTAGAAGCAGTAGGGCTCGACCTCCGCCGATCGCTTCTTCTTGGCCCGAGAGGCTGCGCTTGCCTGTTCGATCTCGGCCCGCTCGACGATGTCCCCGACCTTGAACTCGGTGTCGCCGGCCTCCAGGATCTGGTAGTAGTCCAGCACCCGACCGTCCTTCACCTTACGGTAGGGGCTCTCGATGAACCCGAACTCGTTGATGCGGGCGAAGGTCGAGAGGCTGGAGATGAGCCCGATGTTGGGACCTTCCGGGGTCTCGATGGGGCAGATGCGGCCGTAGTGGGTTGGGTGCACGTCGCGCACCTCGAACCCGGCCCGCTCCCGGGAGAGTCCGCCCGGGCCCAAGGCCGACAGCCGGCGCTTGTGGGTGATCTCGCTGAGCGGGTTGGTCTGGTCCATGAACTGGCTGAGCTGGCTGCTGCCGAAGAACTCCCGGATGCTGGCCATGACCGGCTTGGCGTTGATGAGGTCGTGGGGCATGGCGGTGGCCATCTCCTGATAGACGCTCATCTTCTCCTTGATGGCCCGCTCCATCCGCACCAAACCGATGCGGAACTGGTTCTCCAGCAGCTCGCCCACGCTACGCACACGACGATTGCCCAGGTGATCGATATCGTCCACGTCCTGCGGGTTGCGCCGGAGCTTGAGCACGAAGCCGACCACCGCGGTCACGTCCGCCAGCCGCAGGATCTTCTCCGCCAGGCCGCTGGAGAGGCCCAGCTTGGTGTTGAGCTTGAGGCGCCCCACCCTCGAGAAGTCGTACTTCTGCGGGTTCAGGAACATCCCCTCGAACAGGTTCCGGGACGACTCCAGGGTCGGCGGATCTCCAGGGCGCATGCGGCGGTAGATCTCGATCACCGCCTCTTCGCTGGTCTTGATGGCGTCCTTCTTGACGGTGGCCGAGAGCATGGGGCCGATCTCGTCCCGCTCCGGGAAGCACACCTCGAAGGACGCCACCTGACTCTCCGGGTCCTGGATCACCGAGAGCACCCGCTGGTTCAGGGGCTCGTTGGCCTCCAGGATGACCTCACCGGTCCTGGGGTCCACGATGTCGGTGATGGTGTTGGCCCCCTCCAGGTCGGTTTCGGTGATCTCCACTTCCTCCACTTCCAGCTTCAGAAGCTGCTGGTAGGCGGCGCTGCTGATCTTCTTGCCGGCGTGGACCAGCTCCTCGCGCTTCCCCGAAGCTTCCTTGGGGCCATGGACGGTCTTGCTGAGCTTCAGACCCACCAGGTTCTCGGAGGTCTTCCAGAACAGTCGACCCTCCCGCACCTGGATCCGGTCCCACCTGTAGAAGGCCCTGAGGATCTCGGCGTCCGACTTCAAACCCATGGCGCGCAGGAAGACGGTGGCCAGGAACTTGCGCTTGCGGTCGATCCGGACGTGGAGCAGGTTCTTGGAGTCGTACTCGAACTCCACCCAGCTCCCGCGGTAGGGGATGATCTGGGCCGCGAACAGGCCCTTCTCCGGCTGGGAGAAGAACACCCCCGGCGAACGGTGAAGCTGGGAGACGATCACGCGTTCGGTGCCGTTGATGATGAAGGTCCCGTTGTCGGTCATCAGCGGGATGTCGCCGAAGTAGACCTCCTGCTCCTTGATGTCGCGAATGGTCTTGGCGCCGGTCTCCGCGTCCCGCTCCCAGACCACCAGACGGATGGTGACCTTGAGGGGCACCGCGAAGGTCATGCCCCGCTCCTGGCACTCGTCGACGTCGTACTTCAGCTTGAGGCCCACCGGCTCATCGCAGGTCTCGCAGGTGATCGGCTTGTTCTCGTTCAGGTGACCGCACTTGAAGCAGTGGATCTCCCGGTCGCCCCGCGGGTCGGTGATGATGGTGGCGGCGCAGAAGGTGCAAGGCCGCCCCAGCTTGTCGAGACCCAGCAGCCTGCCGCACTTGCACTCCCAGTTGCCGATGGAGTACTCGACGAACTCGAGGGAGCAGTTCTCTCTGAGGTCGGTAATGGGAAAGACGCTCTTGAAGACCGACTGCAGCCCGGCGTCTTCCCGGTCCTGAGGCAGGACCCTCATCTGCAAGAAGCGCTCGTAGGAGTTCTTCTGAATCTCGATGAGGTTCGGGATGGGGATCGCCGTGTTGATCTTCGCGAAGTTGACCCGTTCCCGGTAGATGTTCTTCGGAGCCGTGTACATCAGCAAACACCCCCAGGGACGGGGCCATCAAGCCCCGTCCCGAGAAGGAGACACTCCGGCGGAGACACCGCTCCGCGGAGCCGAACGATCATGAGCATAACGAGTCCCTGCAATCCCGATCACCGGGCTTGGAGGGGGGACTACTTGATCTCGACCTGAGCCCCGACCTCCTCGAACTTCTTCTTGATGCTGGCGGCCTCGTCCTTGGACACGCCCTCCTTCACCAGCTTGGGAGCGCCGTCGACCAGATCCTTGGCCTCCTTCAGGCCCAGGCTGGTGACCTCGCGCACGACCTTGATCACGTTGATCTTCTTGTCGCCCGCGCTCATCAGGTGGACCGCGAACTCGGTCTGCTCCTCGGCCGCCGCCGCCGCCGGAGCCGCCGCACCCGCCGCCACCATCACCGGAGCCGCGGCCGCCGCCGACACGCCCCACTTCTCCTCGAGCATCTTCACCAGCTCGGCCACCTGCATCACGGTGAGGGAGCTCAGATCGTTCGCGATTGTCTGAATGTCAGCCATTGGTTCCTCTCTCCAAAGCTACGAATTCCTGTCATGAAGCCTTCTGCGAAGGGCTAGTTGCCCTCTTGTTTCTCCTGGTGCGCTTTCAGCACCCTCGCCATCTGCTGGGCGGGGGTCGAGAGCAGACGCACCAGCTGCGACGCCGGCGCCTGGAGCAAGCCCAAGAGCTTGGCTCGCAGTTCGGGCATGCTGGGCATCGTCGATAGGGCCTTGACGCCGGCGGCGTCCAGCATCTGGTTTCCGGAGACCACCCCGCCCTTCACCACCAGTTGCGGGTGGTCCTTGGCGAAGTCCACCAGGACCTTGGCCAAGGCCACCGGGTCGGTGCCCGTGTAGGCGATGCCGGTGGCCTCCTCGAACTTGGGGGCCAGGCCCGCGAGTGGCGTGTCCTTGATGGCCCTGAGCGCCAGGCGGTTCTTCACCACCCGGTAGCGGGAGCCCGCTTTCCTCACCCGGCGCCGGAACTCGGTGACCGCCGGGACACTCAGGCCTCGGAAGTCCACCAGGATGGCGTGGGGCGAGCCGTCGAACTCGCTATGCAGGCCGTCGATGAGTTGCTGCTTCTCGGTGCGGTTCATTGATTCAATTCCCCTCGTCCGTCGATGGCCTCGGGACGACGGACTCGGGAACGACCCGCGTCCTCGCTCCGGAGGCGTCATCGAGTTCCGCCGTGCCGGGAGTGAATCCCGGCACTGCGGGAAGGTGTCCTGCGCTGCGGGCGCTCATGGCCTCAATTCCCCTCGTCCGTCGCGCTGCGGGCGCTCAGGGCTCCCATTCGCTCGCCCACCAAGGCGTCTTGGCCTCTCATGAGTGGGCCTCGACCGAAGCCAGGTCGACCCGGATGCCGGGCCCCATGGTCGAAGACAAGGCGATGGACCTCACGTACTTGCCCTTGGCTGCGGCCGGCTTGGCCTTGATCACGCTGTCGATCAAAGTGCGGGCGTTGTCCAGGAGCTTCTCGGGTCCGAAGGAGACCTTGCCCAGAGGGGCGTGGACGATCCCCGTCTTGTCCACGCGGTATTCCACCTTGCCGGCCTTGATCTCCTTGACCGCCTTGCCCACCTCGAAGGTGACGGTGCCGGTCTTGGGGTTGGGCATGAGACCACGCGGCCCCAGGATCTTCCCCAGCTTGCCGACCGACTTCATCATGTCGGGGGTGGCCACCAGGGCGTCGAAGTCGAGCCAGCTCTCTTGCTGGATCTTGGCCACCATGTCGTCGCCACCCACGAAGTCGGCGCCCGCGTCCTGGGCTTCCTTGAGCTTCTCGCCCGAAGCCACCACCAGGACCCGTTTGGCGCGCCCGCCCAGCCCGTGGGGCAGGATCACGGTGCCCCGAACCATCTGGTCGGCGTGCTTGGGATCGACGCCCAGCCGCACCGCGACCTCGACGGTCTCGTCGAACTTGGCGAAAGCCGCCTTGGCCACCGCCGTCACCGCATCGGCCAGGGGGTACTCGGCTCGCCCCGCCACCAGCTCTTTCGCCTTCTTGAACTTCTTGCCCACGCGTCCCATTCACTCTCCTTCGGCAGCAACCGGCGCCCGCCTACCGCCGGGCCCCGTCCCACCTCCCACCTGGTCGAGCTTCTTCCTCGACCGGTGGTTCCTTTCCGACCTCTCCCGTCTATCCGGCCACTTCCACGCCCATGCTGCGGGCGGTGCCCAACACCGTCTGCACCGCGGCCGGCATTCCCTCGCAGTTGAGGTCCGGCATCTTCAGCTTGGCGATGTCCTCGACCTGCTTCATGCTGATCGTCGCCACCTTGGTCTTGTTGGGCTCGCCGCTGCCCTTGGCGATCCCCGCGGCGCGCTTGATCAGCACCGCCACCGGAGGCGTCTTGGTGATGAAGGTGTAGGACCGATCGGCGTAGACAGTGATGACCACCGGGATGATCAGCCCATCGTCCTTGGCCGTCTTGGCGTTGAAGGCCTTGCAGAAGTCCATGATGTTGACCCCCGCCTGGCCCAGGGCGGGCCCCACCGGCGGAGCCGGGGTTGCCTTCCCCGCGGGGATCTGCAGCTTGATCTGTCCGACGACTTTCTTCATAGGATTTCCCTTCGGGAAATCCTAACGAGCTCCGCTTCGCGGAATCCCATGCTAGTTCTCCACTTTGCCGGCGGCGCGAAGCGCCGCTCTAGAAGCTCTGACGCCCGGTTTGCCAGCGTCAAAGCTTCTCCACTTGCAGGAAGTCCAACTCCACCGGGGTCGAGCGGCCGAAGATGGTGACCATCACCTTCAGGGTATTGCGGTCGAGGTTGACCTCTTCCACAACCCCCTGGAAGTTCGAGAAGGGCCCGTCGATGATGCGCACTCCTTCGCCGCGTTCGAAGGTGTATTTCGGTTTGGGCTTCTCGATGGATTCCTTCACCTGCACGAAGATCTGGTCGGCCTCTTCCTGTGACAGAGGCACCGGCCGGTTCCCCGAGCCCACGAAGCCGGTCACCTTCGGGGTGTTGCGCACCAGGTGCCAGGTGCCGTCGGGGATCTTCTTACCGTCGGGGCCATCCTCGGTCTCGAGCTCCACCAGGATGTAGCCGGGGAAAAAGCGAGTGGCGGTTTGTACCTTTCGGCCACCCTTCATCTCCACCACCTCTTCGGTGGGGATCTCGATGCGCCCGATCTGCTCCTCGAGGTCGTAGGCCTTGGCCCGCTGGCGCAGGCTCTCCGCCACCTTCTTCTCGAAACCCGAGTAGGTGTGGACGATGTACCACTGCTTGGATGTGGTGGCTGACGTCACGTCAGTGCCTCAGGATCCGGGTGAAGACCTGGCTCATCAGGAGGTCCAGGCCGTAGAGGTAGAAGCCGAAGAAGACGGTAGTGATCAGCACCACGATGGTGGTGGAGTAGACCTCCTTCTTCGCCGGCCACGTCACCTTCTTGAGCTCGCTCCTGACCTCGGAGAAGAAGGCCTTGAGTTCGGTGAACTTCTTGGGGCCCCAGCCAAGAGGCCCGGCGAGCCACGCGGGCGGCCCAAGCCGACTGTCTTCGCCCTTGTCCATCTTTCTTGCCTCTGCCACGGCCTTCATGTGACCTCTTCCCGATCCACGCCGTTCCGAGTGGCAGGCCAGGAGGGACTCGAACCCCCAACCCCCGGTTTTGGAGACCGGTGCTCCACCATTGAGCTACTGGCCTTCATTGAGCTGGGGGGTGCTTCCGTCGCACCCCCCAGACCCCCCCGCCGCTGCGCAGGAGTGAATCCCGCTCCGCGGCGCGGTTCGTGGCCAGGTGCTCTTGGGCATCCCTCAGCGAATTCGACTCGTCTGACTCCCTCTCCTCAGCTTCGAAGGCTGCTCCCGTCGCACCCCCTGAGACCCCCCCGCCGCTGCGCAGGAGTGAATCCCGCTCCGCGGCGCGGTTCGTGGCCAGGGCGCGCTGCCAGCATCCTCCAGAAGTCCCCCTACTTGGTCTCCTTGTGCGCCGTGTGCTTGCGGCACCAACGGCAGTACTTGCTGAGCTGGAGGCGCTCGGTCGTCTTCTTCTTGTTCTTGGTGGTGGCGTAGTTGCGCCGCTTGCAGTCCGGGCACTGGAGGATGATGTTGTCGCGCATATGTTCCCCGATCGGTAGCTCTCAGCGTTTGGCTATCGGCATCCAGCTACGGCAGGCGTCGTCGCCTCCGTGGCTGACCCGCTGACTGCTGATTGCCGAAAGCTGCCGTTCTTGCCGCACCTACTCGATGATCTCCGCCACCGTCCCGGCGCCGACCGTCCGGCCGCCCTCCCGGATGGCAAAGCGAAGCCCCTTCTCCATGGCGATCGGCGTGATCAACTCCACCGTCACGCTGGTGTTGT
>DATECU010000098.1:0-26571 GCA_035286745.1 Vicinamibacteria bacterium
CTTGTCCCTCGGCTTCCCAAGCGCAGTGTTCGAGTCCTCGGATCCAACCGACGACGCCCTCCTGGATCATCCACCCGAAGAGGGAAAGGCGACCATCTTGTGACGCCACAAAGCAGAGCGAGTCCTGGTTCCGAAAGACGAACCGCGCTGCCGACTGGTGACGAGTTCCTCCAACCCCGGTGTAGAAGACATCCTTGCGGAGAGTACCTGAGACGACATCCACCTCAGCGACCGAGAACTCGGCGTGCTCCGCTTCTAGTTTTGCGCCGAATCCGAGTACAGAGAGATGCTCATCCAGGATGACCGCCCCGTCGATGCGGCTGAGATCCGCCACCTTCCGCAGCGCTCCGTCGAGGAGTGCGCTCGACAGGCGCCGCCCCTCGAACTTCATGCCCAAGTGAGGCAAGAGCACCTCGGGCGTATGGCCGAGCATAAACGCCTCCTCGCCCTTGATGGCCTCGTGCGCTGCCTCTTCAGCCTGGGCGATCTGATCACGGAGGAACCGCTGTCCTGCCTCATCAAGACGATACTTGAACCTAACCTGGGTCTGGAGTGAGTTCGAACCAGGAGGTGTGACGACCAAGGTGCCGCCGTGGCCATGGCTGTGCATCCGCACCACGATGTGGAGGAGTCTCCCAGCGAGCTTCAGACGCTCTATGGAGGAGCGTTCCTTTCCGAACGCATTGGCGACAAGGTCCATCCACGACTCCGGGCTGGCCAGTTTCGGAACGGCGACCTGCCCGCCGTTCAGAATCGCCAGGACTCTCCCCCCAAGGGATCGCCCCATCGACGCTATGACGGTGCCGGCACCCCCGATGCGCAACAAAGGAGAATCGATCGGTGCGTAGGCCCGGTCAACGAGGCCCCAGATCTCGGTGCCTTGCGGGCCCGCATGCACGGCGAGCGCTGCCGTACGAGCCACAGTGAGGAGTGACACGAGAGGCTCGGTCGCCAATGGTACTGGAGGATCGAGACGGAGCGCCGACGATACCTGCTCTGGCGAGCAAATGGTGGTCGTCCCACGAACGGGGCGGCCTTCCTCGGCCGCCAGGCTGGCCCAGAAGCACACGTTGACCAACTGGGCTAGCTGGTGTGGGTCGCCCATCAAGGCGTCGGACCGCGCGGCAGCAACGTGGCCTTGCACCACGAGGTTTCGCCTGGATTCCCCGCCCTTCACGAGCGCGACCACGAATGGGGAGTCTGGGCCGATCACTTGGAGTTCCATTGGGTTCTTTTCGCGCACCGGGATCACCTGCGAAGGTCGCGCCGTGCTGCTGTCACGGACCTCGTCAGGTGCACCTCGCTCACAGCCCGTCACTCTGCACGGCACTCCGCTCTCGGATCATGCGACTGACTTGAGCGGACAGGCGCTGGTCAAGGTGCTTGTACGCGCGTTCATCCTCTTCGCCCCAGACGGTGCTGCGGCGGCTCCCATCTGCCATAACGCGAAAGGTGTCGGGAGCGCGCTTGCCAATTGGGTAGCGCCCTTGGACGATGTACAGACTGAGATACTCCAAGAGGGCATCTTCAGCGGCCGTCGTGGACACAGCAGCCTTTCGCGAGAGAGACAGCAGGTCGTGAGGCTTGCCACCCGGAGACACGTACTGACCGTCCAACCCCAGCTTGTTCCCCCGGCCCACGTACAGCGCCTTCAACATGCACTCCAGGCGACAGCCTCGCAGCATCAGCATTGACGCTGTGACCTTGCCACTCTGGACGATCCGCTCGTGGTCAGGCTCTTTGGTCATGTCGAGCACGAAGTACTGCTCGAGAATGCGCGCAGAGAAGCCCAAGTTGCCGGCCACGTAGAACCAGCAGGCCCGTTCGTTGGCAACGTTGTCGAAGTTCAGCCGCAGGGCTTCCTTTGTCTCGTTGTCCATCGACATCTCATCCACGCCTGGCTACTCCTCAGCGTCCGCCCAACACATGGGGTCAGCTGCGAGGGTCGCGCTCCGCCTGGCCATGCGCGGACCTTGTCAGCTGCATGCACTCGTCGGCCGCACGTCAATCAAGGAACCACTCCACGTATCCGCTCGGATCGAGCGCCACAAACAGGATCACGCCTACGATCCCAGCCAGCATCAGGCCGATCTGCTTCCGGAATACCCGCCACTCAAGCAGGCGTGTTGCGACGAGGATAGCGCCAATCAGTAGCCAGACCGGCACGCCGAAGAACGAACCGTAAAGCGCGGGCACGAGAAAGCCGCACTCGTGGATCCGGAGAAGCAGAGTCTCGGGGTTGTTGTCCCTATAGACGACTGGCCACCGTCCCAGATAGATACGCAGATGAAGCGCGTGAAGCAGCGCGACTGCGAGAAGAGCGGCCGGACCGCCCGCGAGGATCCATCCAAGCCTCGCGCCGCGGCTTCGCCAGAGCTGGCTTCCTCGGACGTGAGCTTCAGGCCCCGTCGGGACGCCGTCAATCACGCTCCCGCTCCTATCGGCCGAACAACGCGCATCCTGACGGAACCAATCCCGCTATCCAGTCAAGGATAGCCCATTCTCCTGCGAGAGGGATTGCCCGCTTGCCTCATCCGATCACCGGCCAGACGCACTGAAGGAGGGCACGCCCTCGCGAGAGCGGGCGGCGAGAGGGAGGGTTCCCCCTCACCCCAACCCTCAAGTGGGGACCTGTTCTGCGAGACCGTCGGGCCCCGGGAGCCTGGGGAGTTCAGAGGTGGCGGCGCAGGGCCAGCACCTGGCGGAGGTTGGACCAGATGGTGCGCGCGTTCTGCACCTTGGAGACGCCAGTGGTTCGAGGCCGCAGCGAGGTCGGCAGGGACCGAATGCGACAGCCGGCGCGGACGGCGCGGATGATCAGCTCCATCACCACCGCCCAACCGCGTCCCGCCGAGGTGAGCGGGATCCGGTCGAGTACCGTGCGACGGACCATGAGGATTCCCTGGAAGCGCGGCAGCGGCCCGAAGAGCAGCCGATAGAGCAAGCGCTCCGCCGCGGAGAGGGCGGCGCCGAAGAGGCCCGAGCGGCCGCCGGGCAGGTAGCCCAGGACCAGATCGTGGTCCTGCATGGACGGCCAGAATCGCTCGATGATCTCCGCCGGGAACTGGCCGTCGGCCGGGAAAAAGGTCACGCAGTCCAGCCGGGACTCGCGAAGGCCCGTTCGGTACACGCCGCCCAGGCCCCGATTCTCCCCGTGATGAACCACGCGAACGCTCTTGAAGGCGCCACCCAGGTCATCGGCGGCCTCTCCGGTGCCGTCAGAGCTGCCATCGTCGATAATGAGGATCTCCGCCGGGCACCCGAGCTGCGACAGAGTGCCGTCGATCTCCCGCACCACGTCGGGCAAGCCCTCCACCTCATTGAAGGCCATGATCACGACCGACAGGCTGCTGGGGAGCGATTCCGACATGGCCCCGCATCCTAGCACCGAGCCGGCGGCCATCGCCGGCTGGTGGCTGCGCGCGCCACGCCTTATCATGCGCGTCCCATGCTCCTGCGCCGCCACTGGGCCTGGCTGGTCCTGCTCGCCGCCGCCTCGGCCCTTCGTCTCTATGGCCTCGACTGGCTGCCCTCCCCGGCGGGCGACGAAGGCAACTGGAGCCTCTACGGCCAGCGCATCCTGAGGGGCGAGCCGGTGGCGCTGGAGGCGAACGCGGCCTTCGTGTCGCTGCTCTACGCCCACCTGATCGCCGCCAGCATGCGCGTAGTGGGCAGTGGCTTCTTCGCCGCGCGGCTGGTCGGAACCCTGGCCATCCTGGCCACCCTGGTGATGGCCTATGCGGTGCCCGCGCGGCTCGGATCGAGACGCGCCGGCCTGGCCCTGGCCGCGCTGGTGGCGCTCCACCCCTGGTCGGTGGCCTACTCCCGCATCTGTTCGGTCCCCTACGCCCTGGCCTTCGCGGTGAGCCTTGCCGGTTCGCTGCTCTTCCTGGCCGGCCTCCGCACCCAACGCATAGCCTCGGTCGCCACCGGCGTTCTGGTGGTGTCTCTGGGGGCGCACTTCTCGCCGCTCACCGCGGCGGCTCCGGTGGCCTGCGGTCTGTTCGCCCTGGCTCGCCGGCACCGGTGGATCTGGCGTCGCTGGCCGTTCTACGCGGCGGTAGCGCTGGCCGCCCTCCACGCCCTGCCCGTCGTACGCTCGGCCCTGGGCGTGGCCAGGCAGGCGCCCCCGCTCGACCCAGTCCAGCACTTCTGGCCGCGGCTGGGCTCGCACCTGCACATGATCACGACCGGCCTGGCCGGCGAGGCGACGCTGCGCCACTTCACCAACCTCGCCCTCGACCCCTGGCCGGCCCTGCTGCTGGCGGCGCCGGTCCTGGGCGTGGTCGTCATCGCGTCCACCGCGAAGGTGCGGGCCGTCAGCCCGCTAGGCGGCTTCGGCCCCTTCTCGCTCCTGGTGGCGATGCTGCTCACGCCGCTCATCCTGGCGCCCGGTCGCGAGTGGGACCTGCCCGCCAACCACATGGACCGCTACCTCTTCTCGGTCCTCCCCGGCTTCGCCATGTGCGTGGCGAGCCTTGGTTCGCTCAGGACGCGATGGGCCACCGCCGGTGTGCTGGCGCTCACCGCCTGGTTTGCGGTATGCGACGGCAGGCTGGCCTGGGCTTTCCTGGTCCGCGGCGGGGTCGACCACGGGGAGACCATCTACGACGGCGGCTCGGGCTATCGCGGGTGGCTGGTCTCGGACCGGCCCCAGGCCGTCGCCTACCAGATCAGGGACGAGGTGCTGCGGGTGGTGGGACCGGGAGGTGCCGCCATCCTGGTCGCCGACCGCAGCTTCATCCCGCTGACCTTCGTCATGGAGGACACCGGGATCCCGGTGTTCGACGTGCGCCGCACCTGGATCCCTCCCCGGCGCGACGGCCGCTACTTCGTGTTGCTGTGGCCGGACCGGGTGCTGTCCGTCGGCCATCCGCCGACCGCGCCCCGGAAGTACCTGGAGAGCAACCGGGATCTCCGGGAGCGCCTGCAAGCAAGGTTCGATCGCACCCGTTTGGTGCGCGCGTTCCGGCAGCCGGGCGGCGCGCCGCTGCTCGAGTTGTGGTTCGCCGAGAAGCCGCGCACCCCGCGGCTGAGCGTGGCTCCCCGCGGTCCCGGCGCGGCTACTTCCGCATTCGAATGAGGCGGGCCGGCACCCCGGCCACCACCGCGTAGTCGGGCACGTTCTCGGCCACCACCGCCCCCGCGCCCACCTGGGCAAAGGCGCCGACTACCACCCCCGGCAGCAGCACCGCCGCCACCCCGATGTCGGCTCCATCGCCGACGACGACGGGGGCGAAGTCGATCTCCGAGTGGAGGATCGGCTTGTCGAGCTGGTCCAGGCGGTGGGCCGAGGTCACGATCTTGACGCCGGGCCCGATGCCCACCTGGCGGCCGATGGTGATTCCACCGCCGCTGTGCAGGAAGCACTGCTGGCCGATCCAGGTGCCCTCGCCGATGATCATGCGGTTGCGGTAGTAGCCCTTGAGGATGGCCTGGTGGCCCACGTAGACGTCGTCCCCGATCTCGATGTTCTCGGGGTGGAACACCAGCACGCCGGTTTCGAAGATCACGCGCTGGCCCAGCCGCGCGAACTGCTCGGGAGCGAACTCGCCGCCGCCGTGACTTCGAGCCATAGGGTTAGGCGCCCAGCGCGGCACCCAGGGCCCGCGCCACGGTGTCGACGTCGGCTTCGCTCAAGCCGGGGTGGAGGGGAAGGGCCAGCGCCTGCTCCTGTGCCCGCAGGCTCTTCGGCAGCGGCCGGCCGGGTCCCGCGTAGTGGGGTTGCGCGCTCACCGCGTAGGTACCGAGCGTGGTCTCGATCCCTTGCTCGCGGAGGCGAGCCTGGACCGCGGTCCGGTCGATCCCCTCGGCGAGCAGCACCACGTACGCCTGCCACACCGGACGCAGGCCCTCCGGCACCACCGGCAGCGTCACCCGATCGAGGCCTCGCAGTGCCACCCCGTAGCGCGCCGCCAGCGCCGTGCGCCGCTCCACGATCGAGGGAAGCCGCCCCATCTGGGCCACCCCGAGGGCTCCCTGCATCTCCGTCATCCGGTAGTTGAAGCCGGCCTGCTCGAATCGCGTCCGGCCGCCGGCCTGGACCTGCCCGTGGCTGCGAAGGCTGATGATCCGCTCGGCCAGGGCCCCATCGCTGGTCACCACCATGCCGCCCTCGCCGGTGGTGATGACCTTGCGCGGATGGAAGCTGAAGCAGCCGGCCTCGGACAGGGTTCCGCAGGGCCGGCCGCGGTACTCCGCGCCCAACGCACAGGCCGCATCCTCCACCACCAAGAGCCGCTTCTCGCGGGCGATCTCCAGGATCGGGTCCATGGCGGCCGGCAGGCCGAACAGGTGCACCGGCATCACCGCCCGCGACCGAGCCGTCACCGCCGCCCGCAACCGCTCGACGTCGACGTTATACGTGGCGAGATCGATGTCCACCAGGACCGGCGTCGCCCCGGTGAGCTCCACCACGTTGGCGGAGGCGGGGAAGGTGAAGTCGGGTACCAGGACCTCGTCGCCGGGACCGATGCCCAGGGCCAGAAGCGCGAGGTGGAGGGCGGCGGTGCCGGAGCTGACGGCCACCGCGTGCCTCACGCCCAGATGCGCCTCGACCGCGGCCTCGAAGGCGCGGACGCGAGTCGCCTGGACGAGCTGGCCCGAGCGGAGGACCTCCTCCACCGCTCGCAGCTCCTGGTCGCCGATCTCCGGCGAGGCCACCCGGATCACAGGCGCTCCCGATACCAGGCGATGGTCCTTTGCAGTCCCTCCTCGAGGTCCACCGTCGGCTTCCAGCCCAGAAGGTCCCGCGACTTGTCGATGTTGGGGATGCGCAGCTCCACGTCGGCGTGCTTCCACTCCACGAAGCGCAACCGGGATTCCGATCCCGCCACCCGGACCACGTTCCGCGCCAGGTCGTAGATGGTGCAGACGCTGCGCGGGTTGCCCACGTTGAAGGCCTGACCCACCGCTTCCCTCTTCTCCAGACAGAGCAGGACGGCCTCCACAATGTCGTCCACATAACACCAGGCGCGGATCTGGCTCCCGTCGTTGTGGAGCTCCAGCTCCTCTCCTCGCAGGGCGCGCACGATGAAGCGGTGGATGGCGCCCTCGCCCACCTGCCCCGGTCCGTAGATGTTGAAGGGGCGGATGGAGACCGCGGGCAGGCCGTACTGGACGTAGTAGTTGTGGGCCAGGTGCTCGGTGGCCAGCTTGCTCACCGCGTAGGTCCAGCGGGCTTCGCCCACCGCGCCCAGCGTGGTCACATCTCCCTCGCTCACCTTGTAGGCGTAGGTGCCGAACACCTCGCTGGTGGAGAAGTCGATGAAGCGCTCGATGCCGCCCTCCGCCAGCGCCGCTTCCAGGGCGTTGTAGGTCCCGATCAGGGACACCTTCATGGTGGTCACCGGCATCTTGAGCACGGTGTCGACGCCGGCGATGGCCGCCAGATGGACCACCACCTGGCAGCCCCGAACCGCCTCGCGAAGGCGGGGAGCGTCCAGGACGTCGCCCACCACGACGGTGAGCCGCGGATGGTCCAGGAGGCTGCTGTCCTTGAGCGCGTCCCGGTGTCCGTTGTCGTAGACCACGACGTCGTTATGGTCCAGAAGTCGGCGCGCCAGGGCGGTGCCGATGAAGCCGGCGCCGCCGGTCAGCAGGATGCGTCGATCGGTGAGCATGCCGCCCGAAGCCTATCACGCAGCCTGATGGCGGAGCGCGGCCTGTCCGCCGGGATCGATCCCTACGGCCGGCTCCGTGGCTGGCTGAGCGCCAACGAGTCCCAGGACCGTCTCTTGCTGGTGACGCTTCCGGCCTCCGCGGTGCCCACGCTCTACGCCCGCATCGGCGACCTCCTGGTCCTGGCCGGAGCCGCCTTCGTCGGCTGGGTGGGGGTGATGGGCCTGCGGGCGCGACCCCAGGAGGTGGGTTCGCCGTTGCCCGGCCCGGCGGCTCTGGTGCAGTAGGTCTGCGGGTTGGGCGGGTCAGCGAGGATTCGCTGGCCCGCCGTCCGACTACTTCTTCGGCGCCACCGCGGTTTCGAAGGTGACGTCGAACTCCCAGGGCTCGTCGTCGAAGCCCCTCTGCGGCCTCTTGGTGAAGGCCCGGCCCGACACGCTCTTCCCGTCGAGGGCCGTCTTCTCGAAGACGAAGTCGCTGGAGCCTCCGCCCATCACGTTCTTGAAGGCGCCGTGCTGAGGTCTGACCGAGGTGATCTGGCCCTCGGAGCTGATGGTGAGCCGCAGGTACTGGGGCACCTTCTCGCGGAGGGCGAACATGTCGCGCGCCGACGCCTCCGGGATGGCGACGTTCGACAGGATCACCACCACGTCGGCTCCTCCGGTGTCGGAGGTGCCGGCTTCGGCGTAGGCGTAAACGTTCGACAGGGCCAGCTTCTGGCCCTTGACGGTGAGGGCGCCCTTGGCGGTGTTGGCGGCGGCGGCGGATCCGGCGAGGCCCAAAAGGGCCAGCACCAGGGCGGGACGGTCGATCCTCATTCCTGCTCTCCTCCTTGAATGGTGCGAGAACGCGCGCCGCTCGGTGGCACCCTCACCGCCGGCCGGAAACCCGAGGTGGGTTCCCTTCTCAGTGTATCCCTGCTCCAGGGGTCCATACGCGGCGCCCGAAGCGAATTCGGTCGCCGCTACGAGGCGGGGGGCTCCCACCCCCCCCGAGCCCCCGGACCCGAAACGCAAGGGCTTCGGTCGCTACGTGTAGAGGCCCTCGCGGTGAGGCTCAGGCCGCTTCTGGGTCCCGCACCTAGCGTATAAGGCCGCTTGTCCGCCGGCTCGCTCTGCAGCGACCCCTCTGCTATCGTCGGAGCGATGGTCTCATCTCGCCGGCTCCTCTGGGCGGCCCCGCTCCTCTTCGCCTGGCTCGGTCCGCCGAGCGCCACGGCCGGCCCCGCCGACCGGCCAGCCCTCCGCTTCGAGGGCGGGACCGGCCCCGAGGTGCCGCTTGCCCCCGACCAGTACCGGCCGCGCTTCGATCCCGGGGGTCAGGCCTGGGAGTCCTGGGAGTACGCCTTCCGCTTCCCGAACGGCTACACGCTGCTCGCCCAGTTCCAGATCTCCAACCTGGGCCTGGGCAGCCACCGCGGCCTGGTGGTGGGGATCATCCTGGGCCCCGACGGCCGCAGCACGTTGATCAAGAACGGCCGGGCGCGGGACTCCTGGACCTACGAAGCCCCGGGCCAGGGCTGCACGCTCAAGATCGCCAAGCACGTGCTGAGCCTGGAGCCGCCCCGGCATCGGCTGCACGTCCAGAACAGCCAGGGAGAGTTCACGGTGGAGGCGGAGAGCCTAACGCCATCCCTGCGCGCCGGCCGCATCCGCCTGGACGCCAGCCGGTTCTACGACCTCACCGTTCTGGCGCCTCGCCTGAAGGCTCGGGGCAGCGCCCGGTTTCCCGGGGGGCCCCTCTTGGACCTGGGAGAGGGCGTGGGGGTGGCCCTGCGCTCCTACTCCAACCTCGCCGACTACCAGCAAGCGGCCAGCGTCTTCCGTTTCCACAGCTTCGATCCCGGCGTGCAGCTCTCGCTGGCGGAGATCACCACCACGGCCAAGCACGGCTCCGAACGCCTGGGCTTCCTCTGGATGGTGCGGGGCTCCCGGGTGGTCTTCCGGAGCTACGATGTCGACCGGCGCTTCACCCTGACCCGCCGTGACGCCGCCGGTCCCGGCTATCCGGTGCCACAGGCCCTGACGTTGGGCGCTGGAAGGCCGGATCCCGCGGTGTCGGGGCAGGCCAAGCTGGAGCTGCGGCGGCGCGACGACTTGCTCGGCTGGCTCGACTCCGCGCTGGTGCGGTTCGTCGTCCGCCAGTTCTCCCACCCCGTTCAGTACGTCTTCGACGCCGAGTACGCCTTCGACGTCGAGACTGGAGGCGTCCGCGAGAAGCTGACCGGCAGAGCGCTGGCGCTTTGCTCCATCCTGAACCACCCCCGGAAGGATCGCCCCTGGTGAAGGCGTGCTAGCATCGCAGGCGATGGCGACGGTCTCCCGCAATGCCCTCGGCGTCGATGGCTGATCTCCCCCCACCGCCGACCGGGTCCAAGATCGGCTGGCTGCTGGCGCTGGCGGCGGCCCTTTGGGCTCACCCCTTGACGGCGCAGGAGCCGGCACGCGTCGACCTGCGCGAGCTGCTACGCCGGGCCGAGGTCCATCATCCCGAGGTGGCGGTGGCACGCGCCGAACGCGACTCGGCTCGGGCCGGCGAGGACCTGGCTCGCTGGACGCGCCTCTCACCGCGGCTTGCCAGTACCTCGGTCTTCGGCCTGGTGCCGGGCGCCCGCGGCGACATCTTCGATTCCCCGGACACCGCCCGGGATCTGAACGACCTGGGTCCCTTCTGGCGCACCCGCCTGGACCTCGGCCTTCCGCTGTACACGTTCGGCGCGCTGGGGGCGAGCCAGCGGGCGGCCCACGCCCTCGTCGGTTCCCGGGAGGCCCGGACCGAGGCCAAGCTGAACGCCGCCCGCCTGCAGGCGGCGCGAGCCTACTTCGGGCACCTGCTGGCACAAGACCAGCTCAGCCTGCTGGCCGAGGTCCGGGCCCACCTGGAGAGACTCCTCGACAGCCTGGACCGGAGCGAGGAACAGGACCCGCTCGACGTCTACAAGGCGCGCGGCTACGGCTTCGAGCTGGACCGGCTGGAGAGCGAGGTCAGGCGCGCCCAACGGCTGGCCGCGGCCGGTCTGCGCGAGCTGGCCGGGGAGGCGGCGCAGCCGGTGGCGGACCACCTGCCCAGCCTGGCGGCCGAGCTGCCCGACCTGGAGCCGGCTCTCCGTGAGGCGATGGCCAGCCAGCCCGAGCTCAGGGAAGCCGAGCTGGCGGCCGAGGCCCGGGCGCTGCTGGCGGAGGCGGCTCGCAAGGAGCGCCTGCCGGCGCTAGGCGTGGAGGGCCGCTTCGAGTACAGCGAGGCCCCGGGCCGGGCTCGCCAGAGCAACCCCTTCGCCTACGATCCCTTCAACGCCCGCTCCCTGACCGCGGCTCTGGGCCTGCGCCTGGATCTGAACTTCAAGCAGACCGGCGCCAGAGCCCGGCGCGAGGCAGCCGAGGCCGAGGTGCAGAGAGCGAAGGCGCAGGCGGCCAGGGTCCGACTGCGCCTGGAGCTCAGCGATCTGCACGCGGGGCTCCGGGAGGCCCAGGGAATCGCGGAGGCCGGCCGCCGGGCCTTCTCGACCGCCGCCAACTGGCTTCGCCTAGCTGAAGAGAATCACGGCCTGGACGCCGCCTCCACCAAGGATGTGATCGAGGCCTACGCCGCCTACGTCCAATCCCGGGCCGCCCATCTCAAGGCCACCCACGACCTGGACTTGGCGGTGATCGCCTGGCGGCTGGCTTGCGGCCGGCCGCCCCTGGAAGAAGGAGAGAGCCCTTGAGCCGTGGTTTCCTGATGCTGTCGCTCTTGTCGCTGCTCGGCCGCCCGCTGGCTGCGGGTCCGCTGGTGGAGGCGCTGAAGGCGCGCCAAAGCAAGCTGGACGCCATCCTGGCCCGCCATCCCGGCGAGCTGCCTCCGGCCGAGAAGGACAAGCTGGGTCGCATCCTGACCGAGACCCTGGACTTCCGGGAGATGGGGAAGGCCGCCCTGGGCGCCGAGTGGGACCGGCGCAGCGACGCCGAACGGACCCACTACCTGAAGGCGTTCGAGGACCTGCTGCGGGCCAGCCTGCTGCGCAAGCCCGACATCTACCGCGTCAACGACGTGCAGTACGGACCGGAGAAGCTGGAAGCCGGCGCCGGGCGGGTGTTGACCACGGTAAGGTCCAAGGACGCCACCACCGAAGTGGAGTACGAGTTCCTGGGCTCCGCGGGTCAGTGGCGGATCGTGGACTACAAGCTCGATGGCGTGTCTACGGTCCGCAACTACCGCTCCCAGTTCGCCAAGATCCTGGCCAAGAGCGGCTGGGCGGGCCTGCTCGATCGCCTCCGGAAGCGGGCTTCCGAGATCGCTGCCGAGACGTAGCCTCTCTCGCTCCCGAGGAACCGCTTGTTCGCCCAACTGATCCGTCCCCTCTGCCGCATCTGGCTCCGTCGCCCTGGCCTGCTCATCCTGCTCACCCTGCTCGCCAGCATTCCCGCCGGCTTGCAGGTGCGGAAGATCCGCCTGGACACCGATCTGTCGCGGCTCTTGCCCACCAGCAGCCGCGCCGTTCTGAGCGGCCGCGAGCTAGAGAAGGTGGTGGGCGGCGACGGCGGCTACTTCAGCGTGATCTTCGAGGGTAGCGACCGCGCGGCTCTGGACCGGGCCGTCGACCGCATGGCGCAGGCGGCGGCGGCGTTGCCTAACGTCCAGAGCGTGGAGTCGAGAAGCCCGGTGGAGTTCATCCGCCACTACCGGTACCTGCTGGTTCCCTCGCGCACCCTGGCCGAGGTGTCGAGGCTGGTGGATCGCCTGGAGGCGGAGGTCAACCCGCTGCTGGTCGATCTCGAAGCGGAAGGGCCAGGGGGCGAGGAGAAGCCGAAGCCGGACAGCTCGGATCTGGAGAGCAAGATCGAGCGCTATCTGGACCTGCCCGAGCGCTCAGTGAGCCCCGATGGCCGACTGATGGGTCTCATCATCCGGCCCCAGAAGGGCATCACCAGCCTGGGCGCCACCCGCCAGCTGTTCCGCCGTATGACGCAACTGGCGGAAGAGGCTGCGGGCGCGCAGGGGGTGACGGCGTGGGTGAGCGGCTCCAACCGCAACAAGGTCGACATCTACGATCAGATCCGTCAGGATCTGAATCGCTCGGGGACCCTGGCCGGCCTGGGCATCCTGCTGGTGCTGATGGTCGCCTACCGTTCGGTGCGCATCCTGCCGGTGGTGCTCCTTCCCATCGGCCTGGGCCTGCTCTGGTCCTACGCTCTGGTCCCGGTCCTGGTCGGCGACCTCAACACCATCACCTCCTTCTTGCTCATGGTGCTGTTCGGGACCGGCGTCGAGTTCGCGGTGCACCTGGTGATGCGCTTCCAGGCGGAGCTTGGGGAACGCGGCCTCGAGGATGCGCTCTTCGAGACCTTCAGGTCCACCGGGCGCTCCATCGTGACCTCGGGCCTGGCCACCACCTTCGGCATGGCGGTGCTGATCTTCTCGCGCTTCCGCGGCTTCTCCGAGTTTGGGATCATCGCCGCCACCGCCATCGTGGCCATTTTCGGCTCCATGTTCGTGGCCTTGCCGCCGCTCCTGGTCCTGGGCGCTCGCTTCAAGCTGGTGCAGCCGCGAGCCGAGGGATCGGGGCGGCTCTCCTTCGTGCCGCCGGCGTGGGTCACCGCCGGCGTGTTCGCGGTGGCGGTCCTGGCGGCGGCGGTAGCGCTTCTTCGGTTAGGCTTCGACTACGACTTCACCCGCTTGCAGCCGGAGATCCCGGCCGCCGAGGCGGCCAAGAGCCGGCACCGCGCCGTGTATCCCGGCTTCACCGTCCCCGGCGCCTTCTACGTGGCCCGCGATCTCCCGGCCCTGGACGCGGCCCTGGAGGTCTTGGACAAGCGGCGGCAGGAGCTGGGAGAGGGCGGCATCCTGGGCACCGCCAGCAGCGTCCGCGACTTCGCCCCCAGTCCTGGCGAGTTCCGCGAACGAGTGCGCCTGCTTGGTGAGCTTCGAGAGCGGCTGTCGGCGGCCTGGACCCGGAAGGTCAAGGACGAGAAGAAGCGACGCTGGATTCGAGACCTGGCCGACTTCGAGCCCCCGCCGGCGGCCCCCACGGTAGACGAACTGCCCCCCGAGATCCGGGGGCGCTTCGTGGCCCGCGACGGGTCGGGGGAGTGGCTGATCGCGTTGGACGTTATCGGTCGGTCCCGCGATGGCCGCACGGCCATGGCTTTCACGCGCGAGGTCTACGGGCTTCCCATGCCCGCCGGGGTTCGCGGGCCCACCGGGGACAAGCCGGTGCTGGCCGAGATCCTGTGGCTGGTCACCGAGGAGGGGCCCTGGCTGGTGGGCCTCGCCCTGCTCGGCATCGTGGTGCTGGTGTTCCTCGATCGCAAGTCGTTAGTGCAGACGGTCTGGGTCCTGGTGCCGCTGCTGGCCGGGTTGGTCTTGAGCTTGGGCCTGCTCGCCCTCATCGGCGGCAAGCTCAACTTCTTCAACATCGTGGTGCTGCCCAACCTGATCGGCAACGCGGTAGACAACGGCGTCCACTATGTCCGCCGCTGGCTGGAGATGGGCCGGGACATTGCGGCCGTCCAGGGCGAGCTGGCGGAGGCCCTCTCCGCCTCGGCGCTCACCACCATCATGGGTTATGCGGGACTGCTGGCCGCCCACCACGCCGGCTTGCGCTCCATCGGGGCGCTGGCGGTCCTGGGCCTGGGCTGTTGCTGGTTCACCGGGGTGGTGCTGATGCCGGGGCTGCTCGCGATCCTGGGGGGGCGAAGCAGCCGGCGGACCTAACCTAAGGCCGGTTCAGAGGGTCGCCAGTAACCGCCGGTCCGCCTTGCCCTGGGCCAGGATCAGTGCCAGCAGGGGCAAGTTGAGCAGCAGGTCGTAGATGAAGTAGCTGGCCATGCCCAGGTGCTGGAGCGGCCCCGTGGGGAAGAGCAGGAAGAGGAAGGAAGCGATCACGATCCCCAGCTTGTGGGAGTTGGAGGCCATGAGCGCCCAGCGGCTCACCAGCGATTGGTTGAGTTCGCGATAGGCGGCGGCAAAGGCCGCGCCTGACACAGAACGCTCACGGAGCGCTCTTGCGTAGGCTCGTTCGAGCTGGTCCGAGGAGCGCAGGAAGAAGCGCTGCTTGCGGCTGTAGTCGTAGTGGACCCAGGCCATGGCTCGGCGCAGCAGTGGGGCCCGCTCCGCCCTGAGCTCGGCGAGCCGTTCGCGCAGGCCTTCCGGGCGCTCCCGCTCAGCTTCGGTGCTCCCGTAGCAGTAGTGGACGAAGAGCTGGCGCTCGAACTCCACCAGGGCGCTCTGCAGGGAGTGGGAGTAGCCGGCGGCAGCCGCCAGCAGCAGGCCCAGGACCGGATGACCACCCCGGGACATGAAGGCCAGCCAGATGGCCAGGTACAGCAGGATGAAGGACAAGTTGTCGCAGATGCCGTCCAGCAAACGGCCGAAGTCTGAGGTCCGCCCGGTGGCGCGCGCCAGTTGGCCGTCGGCGCTGTCCAGGGCCGACATCAAGAGCATGAGGGCGAGCCCGCCCCAGGCGCCGATCGAGTCGTGGCGGTAGTAGAAGAGGGCGGCTCCGCCGGCGGCCACCACGGAAGCCACGGACACCTGGTCGGGGGTGATGGCGGTCCCCCGGAGCAGTCGCATCAGGACATAGCCCAGAGGCCGGATCAGGTAGGTGTCGAGCGTCTCCTCGATCTCCCGGGGCTTGTTGACGCGGGCGAAGTCGGTGCTCAGGGTCTGGGAGTCCAAGGGTCAAGCCGCGGGAGCCGCCTGCAAGCGGAGCAGCAGCGCGGGGAAGTGGCCCAGGATGCCCAGGACCAGCAGGTACAGGATGACCTCCTCCCAGCCGGCCAGGGCCAGCAGGAGGAAGAGGAGGGCGTAGAAGTCGCGGCGGGCCACCACCACCAGAACCTCCAGCAGGCGCGTACCCAACGAGTCCGGTGCCCGACCGCGCAGCAGCGAGCGGCCGAAGTCGTTCATGTGCGCGGCCTGGCTGACGCGACGGGTGCGCAGGAAAGTGGCCGGCAGAAGCAACAGCAGGCCCGCCACCACGAAAGCACCTAACCACAGATAACGGGTGTCCCCGGCATGCAGGCGGTAGAGGCCGACGGGGAGCGCCAGCACGAAACTCAGGTTGCCGACCTGGTCGGACAGCGAGTCCAGCCACTCACCCCGGCGCGAAGCCAGGAACTTGAGGCGCGCGATCTCGCCGTCGCAGCCGTCGAGGGTGCTGTTGAGCTGGTAGAGCAGCGTCCCCAGGACGAAACCGCCGTGGGTGCCTCTGAGCAGGGCCCAGCCGGCGGCCAGGCCCAGGACCAGAGTGCCGGCGGTTATCGCGTTGGGCGTGAGCGGCGTGCGGATCAGGAGGCGGGTTAGGGCGCCGGAGACCCGGCGGTTCAGGTGCCGCGCCACCAGGCCATCGCTCTCCTTGCCCGCGCTCTTCATGAGGTCGCGTTCGGCACGCCGGCGATCCTCGGCGCAGAGGGGAAGGCTGACCTGGCCCGGGTCGGGCTGGAACACGGCAAGCCGGCTGGCCTCGGCCTCGCCGGCGAGGATGGCGGCCAGCGAGCGGGACACGGAGGCGAGGCCCCCGGCCACGAGCGGCGCCGCCTGGGCGGGGAGACTGACCAGGCCGGGGCAATACCCCTGGGCGTGGGGCACGGCCAGGGGATGCGCGGGCGGAGGCCCGGGGAGGATCGCCGCCGTGGCGGTCGAGCCCGCGGCCTGGGCGGCCGCCAGCAGGTGGGCCAGGGCGCGGGGCGCCAGGGCCAGGGCGGTGTGAGCGAACAGAAAGGGCCGGCCGCTGCTCGCGATCGCGGCGAGCGCCGCCGCTTCTTCAGGCGAGCCGGGCTCGACAATGGTCACGGCGTGGTTCGTCGGGGACGGTCGCAGCAGGGACCGCGCCTGCTCGGGGCGGGGCGCGATCACCGTCAGCCGGGAAAGGCCAGCGTGGGCCGCGGTGAGGACCAGGCGGTCGAGGCTCTTCAGGCCGGCCAGCCGCCGTTCCGGCTCCTGCTCGGCCAGAAGCACCGCGTCGGTCCACTCCATGATGGCGGGCCAGGATAGCATTGGCCGGTCCATGGAGCATCAGGCGCCGGCCCAGAATCGTCAGGGTCCCGACCCCGCTCACGACGGTGCCGACGTGGCGCGCGGTGCCGCGACCAACGCGCTGGCGCTCCTGGCCGCCAACTTCCGCGGCGTGTTCACCTTCCTCATCGCCCGGCTGCTGGGCGGGGCCGCCCTGGGCAGCTTCTCGCTGGCCTTCGCCACCACCGACCTGCTGAGCAAGCTCGGCACCTTCGGCCTCGACACCGCCACCGTGCCGCTGGTCGCCCAACGCCAGGCCCGGGGCGACACCGGCTCCAGCCGTCGCATCCTGCGCATAGCGGTTGTTTTCGGCCTGCTGGCCAGCCTGGCCGCCGCCGCGGCCGGCATCGGCCTCAGCCGCCTGCTGGGTCCCTGGCTGGGCCAGCCGGCCCCGCTGACCCAGGCCACCGCCCTCATGCTGCTGGCGCTCCCCGGCATCGCCCTCTATCGCATCAGCAACGGCGTCTCCCGCGGCTTCCGGGCCATGCGCCACGACTTCTTCTCCCGCGGCCTCACCGAGACCTGGGTCACCATCGCCGGCTTCCTGATCGCCTACGCCTTGGGCCTGCGCGTCCTGGCCCCGGTGCTGGCGGTGGTGGTGGGCACCGCCGCCGGCGGGCTCTTGGCCTTCTGGCTCGCCCACCGCCTGCTGGCGAGGGCCGGACCCGCGGCAGCTCCCGCGCCTACCGCTCGCGAGGTTCTCGGCTTCGCCGCGCCCATCGCCGGCTACAGCCTGCTCAACATCCTCATCATGCGCATGGACGTCCTCTTGCTCGGCCTCTCGGTGGGCCGGGTTCCCGGCCTCAGCCTCGCCGGCTTCGGCGTCTTCTGCGCGGCGGTTGAGGTGGCCGGCGGCTTGCGTAAGGTGCGGCAGATCTTCGACCCCATCTTCGCCCCGGTGGTGGCCGCCCGCCTGATCGACCAGGACCCCGGGCCGCTTCGGGAGATCCTGGCCAAGGTCGGGCGCTGGGTCTTGGCCACCCAGCTTCCCCTGGTGGGAGCGCTGGCCCTGGCCGGCGGGCTGGTCCTCTCGGTCTTCGGTCCCGGCTTCCGGGATGGCGCTCTGGTTCTGCTGATCCTGGCGCTGGCCCACGCCGCCAACGCCTTCGTCGGCCTGGCCGAGACCGTCATCATGATCCGCCGGCCCGCGCTCAACCTCCTAAACTCGGCGCTGACTGTGGTCGCCCAGGCCACGCTCAGCCTGCTCCTGATCCCACATTTCGGAGCCATCGGTGCGGCTCTCGGCACCCTGTTTGCGTACTCTCTCCAGGGAGCCCTGAGGTTCTTCGAGCTGCGGGTGGTTTTCGGCTGGTCGTGGCCGTGGCGGTCGCTGCGCACACCCGCCCTGGCCTTTGGCGGGGCGCTCGCGGCCGGCCTGGGACCTCGACTTGCGCTCAGCGGGCTGCTGGGAGAGGCGGTTGGCGGCATCGTGTTCTTGGGGGCTTACGTGTTGATTTGGAGGGCCTTGGGGCTTTCGGCCGAGGATCGGGAGGCCCTCCGTCAGGCCTGGTCGCCGAAAAGGGCTCAGAAAGGTTAAACTCACCACCTCAGGCGCACGCCGTCACCAGGGTTGCGGAGCAGCCGTGAGAACCTCCAGCATGTTCTTCGCCGACACGAAAGAAAAGCGCTTCGCCCCCAGGTCGCGCCCCGCCGATTGCACTGTGGTGATCGCGGCGGGTGCCGGCAGCCGTCTCCGCTTCACCAGCCAGAACGACGGCGTGTTCAAGCCGCTGACCATGGTGCTCGGGGTGCCGCTCATCGTGCGCACCCTGATCACCCTGCGAGACGCCGGGGTGCGAGAGGCCGTCATCGTCACCGGCTATCGCGCCGAGGAACTCCGTCGCGCCCTGCTTTCGGACCACCGTTTGGCGGGGCTCACGCTCAGCTTCGCCCACAACCCGGAGTGGCGGAAGAAGAACGGCCTCTCCGTGCTGGCCGCGCGAAAGGCGGTAGGTGGGCGGCGCTTTCTGCTCTCCATGGCCGACCACCTGTATTCCCCCCGGGTGGTTGAGGCGCTGCGGGCCTGCCCGCCTACCGATGACGACCTGGTCCTGGCCGTCGACTTTCGGGTGGGTACGGTGACCGATCCCGAGGACGCCATGTGGGTGCGCCTGACCGGTGATGGCGCCATCCGAGACATCGGCAAGGACCTGACCGAGTACGACGCCGTCGACACCGGCGTCTTCTTCACCTCCCCTGCGCTGTTCGAGGCCCTGGAGCAAGAGGCGGCCGAGCGTGGCGGCGACTGCGCGCTGGCCGACGGCGTGCGGCGCCTGGCCCATGCCGGCCGGGCTCGCACCGCCGACATCGGTGATGCCTGGTGGCAGGACGTGGACACCCACACCGACCTCAGGGTGGTGGAAGGTAAGCTCCTGGAGGCCATGCGCGAGGAGGAGGCGGAAGCCGACCTGGGTCTGGTGGCCGCCAAGTAGGCGGTGGTTCCGCTTCCACCCACCGTCAGAGGTTCGGGGAGAACCCCTCCGCGCTGGCAGCCCTAAGCCGGCCGCCTGAGGGCGCGCTCGGCGGTCAGCGACGTCTCTCCGCGCCATCGAGGGCCTCGCGGACCATCTCCGGCGTTAGAGGTGCCGCCTTGTCCGAAACCTCGAAGACCGGAATGCCGGCCTTGCCCCGCAGGCGCCCAGGCCCGGTGGGTCGCAGGCCCCGCCTCGCCAGATCCGAAACGACCTCGCCAACCGTCCTGCCCTCGACGCGGGCCAGACTCCGCGCAGCCCGGAGCACATCCTCGTCCAGGTGCAGCGTCGTCCTCATGGGTCGGAGCATGCAGGCGCTCAGGCTCCGATGTCAACGAACCAGGAATACCAGGAATCGATCGGGGATCAGCTCGGAGCCTCCCCGACACGCCCCCCGAATGGGCACGAAGCGCCGACGGTCGCCAGGCGGCCGCCTAGCGCTGGCGAAGCGTCAGCAGCACCGGGTCGTGGTCGGAGGCGTGGAGGCCGCTGCCGGCGCTGCCCGGTGCAGGGGCGCCGAAGTCCACGTTGATGTGGACAGGGCGGAAGTCGACAACCCGTGGGACCAGGGCCGGATCCACGAGCGCGAAATCGAGCACCTGAGCGAGTCCCCGGTAGACGTAGCTGTAGGGCCGCTCGCCGCTCCGGCCGTGGAGATCGACCAGTCCGCCCGCCTTGAGCTGGGCCAGCGTCGCGCTGTCCTCGAAGTCGTTGAGATCCCCCAGCACCAGAACCGCCGCCTCGGGTTCCGTGGTCTTGAGCTCGTCCGCCAGGGCCTTCACGTGCGCCGCCGAAGCCAGGCGGAGCTGGTCGTCGACCAGGCTCCCGTCCTCCTGGGCCTTGAAGTGGTTGACGATAAACGTCAGGCGCTCGCCGCTGGCGAGGGATTCCAGCTTGACGACCAGCGGCGGCCGGGCGAAGAGCGCATAACCCTGGCCACCGGACACCGGACAGGGGACGTCGCTCGCCGAGGCTCTGATCGTCGTGCACCCCTGGCGCGCTTCCGAGGAGCGGAGCCACCACCGGTCGGCCCGGTAGAGCAGGCCCACGTCGATGCCGCGGCTGTCCGCCCCATCGATCAGCACCGGGCGGTAGGCGGCCGGCAACAGGTCGGGGTGGGCCGCCAGGTCCTGGAGGACCTGAAGGTTCTCCGCCTCCTCCACGCCCACCACGTCCGGGGAGCCCAGATAGCGGGCGATGGAGGCAGCCCGGGCGGCCAGACCGGCGGCGTACTGGGCCGAGCTGGGGACATCGTCCGCCGTGAGGGGGTCGTCGACGGCGTCGAAGAAGTTCTCCAGGTTGTAGGCGGCCACGGTGAACGAGCCCGCGGTGGGCTGCGGGATCGCGGGTGTAAGGGCCGCCGCCTCGACGGTAGGCGTCTTGGTGGCCTTCACCAGCATCGCGAAGTCGCCGTACTGGTAGCTGAGGACGCCCGAGGCATCGGTCAGCCGATCGCCCTGGTTCACCGACAGCCAGCACCCGGGGCAGGTCACCGCCAGCTTGCGGCCGTCCGCCTCGCCGCGGTAGAGGCGAGTGACGCCGCTGCTCTCGGGCATGACGAACGCGTCGCCGTAGTGGTTGGTGGCGGCGATCACTCGGGAGACCGGCAAGCCCACCAGCATCCCTTCGAAGGGCTCGAGATAGGCGGCGGCGGCCACCGGGTCGGTCGGAGGCGTCAGGCGCACCGCCTGGATGCTGCCCGCGTAGGGCCCGCTGTCGGACAGGCTCTCCAGGGTGATGGTGGTGAGCCCCGAGGTGTCGCTCACCTGGCCCGACGCCGTCACCCGGTTGCCCACGGTGACGGCGCCCGCGCGGCTGCTGGTGCTGACGAAGATGCCGTCGCTGGTGGCGGCGTCCGAGTCGCAGCCCGGCTCCTGGAGGAAGAAGCCCTTGACGCTGGTGGCGGTGAAGTCGGCGATGACGACGCCCGTCACCGTGACACGACCCTGGATGGCCGGCGTCGACCCCGCACCCTGCACCTGGCAGATGCGGACGGTCTGGGCGGAAGCGGGAGCCGCCAGCAGCGCTGCGGCACCCCAAAAGACACCACGGACTCTCGTCCAGGCGGACATCCCAGCAATGATAGTGGCCCCCGGCCCCCGGGCACAAGGGGCCGTTTGGAGCTGGAGCCGTGGAGCCGTTTGGATGGATGGATCAGGTCAGGCGGCGCCTCCACAGCGGCTTGATTCCACTCCTGGCAAGAGGCATGTCGACCAACTCGAGCGAGCCGGGCGGCGCCAGTCCTCGCGGCCGATGACGGGCCTGTTCCCTCGTTGCCGCCGGCGGTCCCGACGGATGATACGGATGATGTCCAGCCGGGCGCGTCTCCCGCCGGAAGGGGCTAGAATGACGTCCATGACGCCGCTCACGCTCCAGATGCCCGACGACGTCTTCGCGGCCCTGCGCCGATCGCCCGAGGAATTCGCTCGCGAGCTGCGTCTGGCTGCGGCCGTGCACTGGTACTCACGCGGCGAGATCTCGCAGGAGAAGGCGGCCGAGATCGCTGGCCTGAACCGCAAGGAGTTCCTGCTCGCCTTGGCGCGCGAGAAGGTGGACGTCTTCCTGGTGGACATCGACGACCTCAGGCGTGAACTCGCGCTTGGCTGACGCCGCCGTCGTCAACGCATCCCCGCTCATCTATCTCTCCGAGATCGCGCAGCTCGAGCTGCTGCGTCTCGCCGCCGGCGAGGTGCTGGTGCCCCGCGCGGTGGCGGACGAGGTGCGGCGGTGGGGCGACGAAGACGCTGCGGTCCGGGCGCTCGCCGCAACGCCCTGGCTGAAGATCATCGACACGCCGCCCGTGCCCGCGTCGGTCGAGGCCTGGAACCTGGGACCTGGCGAGTCCGCGGTCCTGAGTTACGCGATCGCCCACCCCGGCGTCCAAGCCGTCATCGACGACCTTGCTGGACGGCGCTGTGCCGTCGTGCATCGCATCGACGTCCGCGGTTGCGTCGGTCTCGTCCTCGTCGCCAAGCAGAGGGGCGTGATCCCGCTGGCGCGGCCCGTGGTCGAGTCCCTCCGCGAGGCCGGCCTGTATCTCTCCGGCGACGTCATCGGCCGTGCGCTCGCCCTGGTGGGCGAATGAGCGCGGCACTCGATCCGGCGGCCTTTCGCCGAGCAGTGCTGGCGAGCGTCGGCCGCGCCTCAGGGGGGTGAAGGTCCTGGGCGGAGGAGGCGCAGGTGGACTTGCTGCGCCAGCGGTATCAGACCGGTTGGGCGTCGCCATCAGGTAGGCAAGACCATAGCCAGGATTCCCGCCCGCCCGCCCGGGCGTTGGCTGCGGGAGGACGAACGGACGTGTCGCGCCTTGGAGCGCGCCGGGTTCTTTCGCAAGAGCCAGCGAGGCAGTCATCTCAAGGTGCGCCACCCTGACGCGCGCACGTTCATCGTTCCGGGTTCACTACCGGGACATCCCGGCCGGTACATTCGCCCCCGGCGTCACCGGCCTGCCCGGCGGCGGCCGAGGCGCGGCTGATGGGGTAACCTCTGGCTCGATGTCGCCGGAGCCCGAGGTCGTCGACGGCAAGTACCGCCTCCTGCGGGTGATTGGCGAGGGGGCCAGCGGTCGCGTCTTCGAGGCGGTCCACGTCGCCCTGGGCAAGCGGTTCGCCGTCAAGCTGCTGCGAACCGCTGAGGAACTGGCTCCCGAGACGCGGCGGCGCTTCGAGGTCGAAGCCTCAGCGCTCGGGCGTCTGCACCATCCGAACGTGGTGGCGGTGACCGACTTCGGCCCCGCCGAGGGTCGCTCGGGGCCCGCCTACCTGGTGACGGAGCTGATCGAGGGCGAGAGCCTCGACTCACGCCTCAGAACCCGCGGGGCGTTGCCGCTCCGAGAGGCCCTTCCCATCCTGGAGGGCATTGCCGCGGCCCTCGATCACGCGCATAGCGCCGGAGTCCTGCACCGCGATCTCAAGCCGGCCAACGTCCTGCTGCGCATGGAGGCCCCCGCCGGCGAGGTTGCCAAGGTCCTGGACTTCGGCACCGCCACCATGGTGGACAGAGTGGGCCCCAAGCCGCCTGCGGAACCCTCCGCCGGCGCGCCGCTGATCGCTCCGCATGCCATGCGGGACGCGCGGCTGACCGAGTCTGGCGCTCTTCTGGGCACACCGTGCTACGTGGCGCCGGAGCTGATCACCGCCCCCCAGGCGAGCCGCGCGTCCGACATCTACTCGTTCGGTGTGATGGCCTACGAGATGCTCGCCGGTCACCCGCCGTTTGCGGGCTCGGTGGCTGAGGTGTTGGCTGGGCACCTTCGCGAAGCGCCGCCTCGGCCCTCACCGGCCGGACCGGCCTTGCCCGAAGATGCCGTGCGGGCCCTCCTCTCCGCGCTGGACAAGGACCCCTCAGGGCGTCCCCCGAGCGCCGGCGCTCTAGTCGCAGCTCTGCGGGCCGCGGAACGGCGAAGCGCCACCGAGGCGGAAGCCCGGAAGCGCCTACCGAAACGCGTCCTGGCGAGCGTCCTCATTCCCCTGGCCGCGTTCGTCGTCGCCCGCTGGCTTGCTGCATCACAGATCGGCCAGTTCGTCGAGCGCCGCGTGCAAGCCGCCGCCCTCGCCCTTCTGCCTTCCCGAAGCCCCGACCCTCGCATCCTGCTGTTGACCATGGACGAAGCCAGCCTGCGCGCCGACCCTCGTCCCCTGAGCGACCGAGCCGACGAGATCAGCCGCACCCTCGACGGCATGCTGCGCGCCGGCGCCTCGGGCGTCGCCCTCGACTTCCTCCTGCCGCGTCGCTGGGCCGAGTCCGAGGCCTTCTCCCGCCTGCTGCTGGAGCACCCAGACGCGGTGACCCTGGCGGCCATGGCGCAGCCCGACGGTCAACTCCTGGGCACCGAGTGCTTGTCCGAGCTGACCGCGGTGGCCCTGGGTCCCGAGCGCGCTGCCGCGCTGTTCGGGCTCGTGAACCTGGACCAGGAGCCTGACGGTGCTGTCTGGCGCGGTCGGATCTTCTTCGAGAACGCGAGCGGCGGCCGACACGCCTCCTGGGCGGCCCGAGCGGTAGGTGGCATGCCTGCGACTGCGAGCGAAAGGCCCCGCTTCCTGTTGGACCACACCCTCGACAGGACGCGCTTCGATAGCCTCCCCTGGTGGCGGGCGAACGCTGCCCTCCGAGAGTCGCCCCAGAGCTTCCGCGATCGCCTCATCTTGATCGGCGGCGATCTCGTGGGAGTCGGGGACGATGCCCACCTCATCCCGCGGGGCCGCCGCGCGGAGACGGTCTCCGGCCTGACAGTGCAGGCCCTGGCCGTGGACACCCTCCTTCGCGGTTCGTGGATCCACGAGGTGCCGCTCTGGCCGTTCGACCTCCTAGCTGTGCTGGTTGCCGCCGCGACCGCCTGGGAGCTTTCCGCTTCGAAAAGCCGAGTTGGGCTATCCTTGGCCCTGGCGGTGGGTCTCGGCCTCGCCCTCGCGGCGGTCGTCGTGCCGCGTTGGGCGCGCGCCCTGGTGCCGGTCGTGGCACCCACCTTGACCCTGGCTCTGGCCGCGCTCGGAAGCCTGATGACCAGGTCCGGACGGACCTCCTGGGACAGCGACGAGGGAGGGCGGTAGAATGGGTTTCGAGGTGGAGTGATGACGACCGCAGTCAAGGCCATCTACGAGCATGGCGTCTTCAGGCGAATGGAGCCGGTCCACCTGAAGGAGGCCACGGAGGTCGAGGTGCTCGTGCCTGCCGACTCCCCTGGGGACGATGACGATGCCACCGGCTGGAAGGCCTGCGCGAGTTCATCGGTCTGGCCAAGGACGCCGCGGCAACCACCGCGGCCGTGAACCACGACACGATCATCTACCGCCGGTGATCTTCGTCGACACGAGCTTCTTCGCGGCCCTGTTGCTGCCGAAGGACGCCAACCACTCACGGGCTGCCCAGGCGATCGAGGACCTCGGCCGCGTCCGCCTCTCCGACGTGCTGACCACCAACAACGTGGTCTTGGAGACGATCACGGTGGCTTTGTATGAGGGCAACCACAAGGTGGCGGTGCGGGCGGGCGAGCTGCTCTACGGCGGCACCATGGCGCGCCTGTACCGCACCATGGCCGAAGACGAGGAGGGAGCCTTCGCCTACCTCCGCCGTCACCATGACAAGGAGTACAGCGCCGTGGACTGCCTGAGCTTCGTGGTCATGCTCAAGCACGGGATCACCGAGGCCTTTTCGTTCGACGAGGACTTCTCGCACCGCTTCGTGATGCGGCCCGGACCGAGCCGCAGGTGCCCAGCCGCGGAGCCACCGCTGAGTCGCCAACCGGCGCGCCCTCCGTCCCAGCCCCCGACGCCCGGGCCATCCATCCCGCGAGGCAGACTCGGGAGACGGCCTCTACTAGAATCGCAGGGCCATGATGATCTCCCTCCTGCCTCTCGTCGTCGTGTCCCTTGTCGCTCTGAGGACCTCGCCATCAGGCGCGCTCGCTCTCGGCCGCAGGGACAGACCGCCGACCGCGCAGCCGCAGAAGGCCCCCGAAGCCGCCAGCCAGGACCGCGAACCCAACGCGTTTCCGGAGGGCGTCGTCATCGAGGAGGTGCGGAAGGGATTCGCCGCGGCCCAGGCGGGACTCCAGCCGGGAGACGTCATCCTCGGGTGGTCGCGCGCGGCTCGGCCTCCCGCCAACCCTGACCCGGCGGAGGGCGAGATCCGTTCGCCCTTTGATCTTGCGGACGTGGAGATGGAGCAGGGAGCCCGTGGCCCCGTCACACTCCATGGCACCAGAGATGGGGGCCCACTGTCGATCACCATCTCCAAAGACCTGTGGAAGATCAAAGCCCGGCCCGGTCTGCCAACCGCGGCGCTGGAAGCGTACGAGCAGGGCGCAGCGCTTCTGAAGGACGGACGGATCCCAGACGCGACGAACGTGTGGCGGGGTCTGGCGCTTGGCGAGGGCAGGGGTTGTTCAACTGCGTGTCAGTGCTGGATCGAGACGCGAATCGGTCGGGCTTGGGCGGATGCGGGCGACCTAGTGGCCGCCCGCGAGGCCTACGGGCAGGCCGCGCGGTGGGCTGAGACCGCTGGCCGCCCGGCCCTTGCGGCAGCCGTGCTAGAGGGCCTGGCGCGCGCCCTGTGGGATGGAGGGGACTTTCAGGCTGCCGAGGCGACCTACCGCGACGCGATCCGCCATCGACACGACGCAACACCGGAGAGTCTGACAGAGGCGGCTGGTTGGGGCTTCTTGGGTGAGCTGCTGGGCACCCAGAGCGATCACGAGGGAGCCATGGCTGCCTATCGTCAGGCCCTTGCGCTCCGCGAGGCTCAGGCGCCCGACAGTCTGTGGACCGCGGTGAGTCTCATCGGCCTCGGGAACAACTCCACCGACCCCGCAGCCGGAGAGGAGTTCTACGGGCGCGCCGCAGCCATTGCCGAGGGGACCGTTCCTGACGGACCCACGATGTCGGCGGCCCTCATGGGCTCGGGGAACGTGGCCGAGGTACGCGGCGACCTAGCGGCGGCGGAGCGCTTCTGGAAGCGCTCCCTGGCGATCGACGAGAAACTGAATCCGGCA
>DATECU010000099.1:0-2120 GCA_035286745.1 Vicinamibacteria bacterium
GTACCGGGTAGCGCAGCTTGAGGCGGCCATAAACGGCGGCAGGCTGTACCTCGCGAGCTACGCCCTCGGGCTGGGTGCCACCGGTCTAACGTTCTACGATGACGACGTGACCGACTTCTTCTCACCCCACGCCGAGGGGAACAGCGCGATGTTCCTGGTGGCGCTGGGTCATCCCGCTAGGAGGAAGCCTGGCTAGGCCTAGGGAGAACCAGGTCGGCTAGCTCCTCGGATAAACGGGCCGTGCCTGGGCCACGGATGGCGGCCAGACCACCACCTTTCTTCCTCCTTGCCACTGCACCCAGACCATCTCGTGTCCGACTTGCATACCTGTCCTCGGGTTGATCCCGAATCGGCCGAAGAAGGTGGTGCAGTCGAGGTCGCAAGCGCCTCGCCACAGCGCTTCATCGTCGGCGCTGCCGGCCTCCTCCAGGCAGCGCTGGGCGATCAGACAGGCAGCGTAGGCCTGGGCGGCGGGGTAGTCGCTGGCTCTGCCCATCGCCCGGATGCGCTCCGTCACCTGTGAGGGGCTGGGTCCGAAGTCCACAGCGTACCGCGCGTCCGGCTCCCACTGACTGGGAGCAAGGATGCCCTCCGCGCCGGTTCCCAAGGTCTGCCCAAACTCCCACATCGCCGCCGCCGTAAGGGCGAAGGCCTTTGTTCTCACTCCTGCGGCGATGCCCTCTCGTGCGATGGCGCAATCATCCTCGAAGGACCCAGCGCCCAGGATGAGGTCGGGCCGCTGCCGGCATAACTTTGCCATGAGCTGGGGGAGGTCTTCGGGGAGGGACGAGTACGCCAGTGCGGCAACAACGAACCCGGCCCGCCGGTCTGCCGCCCGCGCGCCTCTCGCTGCCTGACGGCCGAAGCGGCTGCCACGACGGTAGAGGACCGCAGCCTTCTGGGCATCGGCGTCGAAGCTTCTGACGAGTTCGAGTAGGCTGCCGAAGTAGCGGCTAGCAGGAGTGGAGATGCCCACCACACCGGCGCCCGGCCGGTGGATGTCGTCGCTGGCGCCGCCGTGATTCCAAAGCAGCTTGCCATGCTGACGGGCGACGCGAACGGCCGCGCGGGTGAGGTCGCTGGCGTAGGGGCCGATGAGGACGTGCACCCGGTCGACCGAAATCAACCTCTCGAGGTTGGCCACCGCTCGCTCTTGAGAGCTGGCATCGTCGTAGTGGATGAGGGTGACCGCGAGCCTTTCCCCCAGTTGCGACAGCCTCACGCCCCCTTCGGCGTTCGTCGCCTTCGCCCATGCCTGCAGGCCGGCCAGCGCTTGGCACCCCTGGAGAGCGTACCTGCCGGACGTCGAGATGCTGGCGCCGAACCGGATCGCATCAGCCATACGCACCTACGAGGCGGTGGCGGTCGCTACTGACTGCTCCATCCTGAGGGTGATCGAGTAGCGCACCCCTCCTGCGGGCCCCGAGACGGAGTGCAGAGGCCCGGCCGGCGGCTGCCCAGCGAAGCCCGGTGCCCGGAGGAGGAGCAGATCCCCGCGGTCTAGTTGGTATCGCCTCAGCGGCGAGCCCCGACGGTCGCGGCAGAGGCGGAACTCGGCGGGGCTGCCCAGAGAGAAGACGGAGATGAGCTTGATGAACCGCCGGCTGTCGCGATGGGGCGAAACGCCCGTGGAGCCCGGACCGTACCGCTGTAAATGGATGTCGGTGGCCGCGAAGTCCGCCAGCCAGGCCTCATCCAGGGACATGGCCTGCGCCCTCAGCAGCGCCGAGTACTCCTCGGCAAGGTCCAGGAGAGGTGAGAGGGCCGGGTCGGCAGGCCCCAGCCCCGGCTTCATCACCATGAGGTCGAAGTCCTGGCGTACGTCTCCCACCCGCTCCGGGGCGCGCTCAAAGGCGGCGCTCTCCAAGGCCGCGACCAACCCATGCCGAGCCTCGGGGGCGAGGGCACCCCGGACCGTGCCGGCACCGATCCGGCCGGTTTTCTCCATCGCAGCGGCCAGCTGCGGCTGTCTTAAGCTAAGCATCAGGGCCGTGTCAGGCGGGCCAGCGCTCCTGCCGCCAGGCCATCTCCCAGAACAGCAGCTCGTAGCGGCTAGAGGTGAGGAAGGCGTCCTCCATGCGCCGCAGCGTCTCCTCCGGCAGGCCGGCGGCCACCCGATC
>DATECU010000100.1:0-17985 GCA_035286745.1 Vicinamibacteria bacterium
CGGCCAAGCCGCCACAACCCTTCTACTTCCGCCACCGCGAGGGCCGGCTGTTCGCCCTGGCGGGATTGTGGCGCCCCGGACCGCCGGCCGCCCCCGGTGGCGCCTGCGTGCTCCTCACCACTGAGCCCAACTCATTGGTCAAACCCATCCATGATCGCATGCCGTTGATCGTGCCCCCTGACCAGCATTCCCTGTGGCTGGCTCTCGGGCCTCTCGACCCGGCGGCCCAGAGGGGCCTGCTTGACCCTCTTGCCGCCAGCCTGATGACCGCCCACCCGGTGAGCACGGCGGTGAATGACGCCCGCCACGACGGCGCTGGCTGTCTGGAGCCGGCGCGAACCTTGTTCGACTGAACTCGTCGCGGTTTCGATGTAGAGTCCCCGCATGCCCAGAGCTCGAACCCGGGTGCGCGTCAAGACGCCGCCCGTTCTCTTTGATCGGACCCAGGACCTGCTCGGCCGCATCCAGAAGCGCATCAAGGGGCCGTTCCTCACCTACTGGACCTCGCCCTCCGGCTCCCTTTGCGACAACGACGTGATGGCCATGCACGACGTGCTGGAAGTCACCGGACCCCAGCAGCAGCTCACGCTCCTGGTCAAGTCCGATGGCGGCAGCGGTATGGCCGCCCTGCGTCTGGTGCACCTGCTCCGCCAGTACACCAAACGGCTGACGGTGGTTGCTCCCTTGAACTGCGCCTCCGCCGCCACCATGCTGGCGCTGGGCGCCGACACCGTCGCCATGGGCGCGCTCTCCTTCCTGACCGCCGTCGACACCTCGCTGGAGCACGACCTGTCCCCGGTCGACCACACCAACAACCTGGTGGCGGTCTCCAACGACGAGGTGGAGCGGGTCATCCGCCTCTGGAGGGAGACCGCGGGCCGGCATCGCCAGCCGGTGAATCCCTACCAGGAGCTCTACAAGTACCTGCACCCGTTGGTCGTGGGCGCCCTGGATCGAGCCAGCAGCCTGTCCCTGATGCTGTGCCGAGAGATCCTCTCCTACCACATGAGGGACCGCAGGAAGGTGGAGAGGATCAGCTCTCAGCTCAACTCCTCCTACCCCGCCCATCAGTACCCCATCACCAGTCGTGAGGCGCGGCGGCTGGGGCTGAACGTGGTGGACCTGGCCCCCGGCGTCGACGAGCTGCTGCAGGAGCTGAACCTGCTGTATTCGGAGATGGGCCAGCGCGCCATCACCGACTTCGACGAACTGAACCACCACGACAACGAGATCACCAACATCCTGGAAGCCCGGGGCTTGCAGGTGCTCTTCCAGGTGGAGAAGGACTGGCACTACCGCAAGGAGGAGCGTCGCTGGGTTCCCATGAACGATGTCTCGGCCTGGTACCGCTGCCGCATGAAGGACGGACAGGTGGTGAAGACGAAGTTCCACATTCGGTGATGCGCAAAGCAGCAATCAGCGATCAGCACTCGGCGATCAGCTACGGAGCAGCCCGAGGCTGGGAAGCAGCTGAGTGCCGATCGCTGTTCGCTGACTGCTCGCGGCCCTAACGAATGCCCTCCGAGTAGGAGCCGAGCACGCGCAAGTCCCGCGTCAGTGATTGAAGCGCGGCCAGCGCGTCGGCCACGGCCCCCTTCGCGTCGCCTAGCACGTCCAGGTAGAAGAGGTACTCCCAGGGCGAGCCTGGCTTGGGCCGCGACTCGATCTTGGCCAGGTCGAGGCCACGGGTAGCGAAGACACCTAGCGCACGATGGAGGGAGCCCGGCTGGTGAGCCAGGCCGAAGACGAGGGTGGTCTTGGAAGCTCCTTCCGGCGGCGCCGGATCCCTCCCCAGCACCAGGAAGCGAGTGAAGTTCTGCGGATCGTCTTCGATGCCGAACGCCAGCACGGCACCGCCGTAGGTGGCCGCGGCCAACTCCGAGGCGATGGCCGCCTGCTGGCCGCCACCCTCGACCATCAGCTCCTTCACGGCGCCCGCGGTGTCGTAGGCCGGCATCACCTCCAGGGCGGGGTGCCGAGCCAGGAAGTCCCGGCACTGCCCCAGGGCCACGGGGTGGGAGCGCACCCGCCGCAGCGCTTCGATCCCGACCCCGGGGCGAGCGATCAGGCAGTGTTCGATGCGCAGCTGCGTCTCGCCAACGACGTACAGCGAGGACGCCAACAGGCGATCGAAGTTCTCGTGGATGGAGCCGACCAGGGTGTTCTCGATCGGCAGCAGGGCACGGTCCGCCGCCCCCTGACCCATGACCGCGAAGAGCGCCGAAAAGGTCGGCTGCGGAACCAGCGTGAGGTCCGGTCCGAAAAGAGCCAGGGCCGCCTGATGGCTGAAGGCCCCCGGCTCCCCTTGTATGGCGACTCTGACCGCCACCCCCCCCTCCCTTGCCGGCGCGGCCTCGACGCCTTATTCTCTGAAGCGCGCGGGCGTAGCCGAATTGGCATAGGCGCCAGACTTAGGATCTGGTGGGCTCATACCCCGTGAGGGTTCAAGTCCCTCCGCCCGCACCACCTCCTGCGAGGGATGCTCACCCAGTCCGGCGCCGGGCCCGCCGCCGACGCATGCTATTCTAAGCGGTCGGCCGCATCGTGCTGGCCCTCGCCGGGCCCTCCCGGCGCCTTTCGAAAGAGGTCATCCCTTGAAAGTCGAGTACACCGAGGAAACCACGGTCCGCAAGGCTCTGGCCTTCGAGATCGAGTCCGAAGTCGTGGAACAAGAGGTCACGGCCAAGGCCAGAGAGTATGCCCGCAAGGTCAAGCTCCCGGGTTTCCGGCCGGGCAAGATCCCGACCGAGGTCATCAAGCGCCGCTTTCGACCTCAGGTCATGGAGGATGTGATCGAGGCCATCGCCAACCGGGTGGTCTTCCCCGAGATCGAGGGCCGAGGCCTGAAGCCCCTGGCCCCGCCCAAGATCGCGGACCTCAAGGTCGAAGAGGGCCAGCCCCTGACCTTCCGCGCGCTGTTCGAGACCCTGCCCATCGTAGAGCTGCCCGACTACCGCGGCCTGCCCGCCAAGGCCCGTACACCTAACGTTACCGAGGAAACGGTGAACGCAGAGCTCAACCGCCTGCGCGAGGAGGCCGCCCGCTTCGATCCCGTGGAGGGCCGGCCGGCGGCCGAGGGTGACCACCTGGTTCTCGACGTGGGGTGGAAGCCCGCCGAAGGCGGCGAGGGGGGCCAGGACCAGAACGTGCTGGTGGAGGTCGGCTCCCCCGACAACCACACCGATCTGAACGCCGCGCTCCTCGGCATGTCGGTAGGCGAGACCAAGGACGTGCGTCTGGTCTACGAGCCGAGCCATCCCAACCAGGCGCTGGCCGGCAAGAGCGCCGACTACCAGGTGACCTTGAAGGCGGTGAAGACCAAGGTCCTGCCGGCAGCCGACGATGAGTTCGCCAAGGACCTCGACCTGGAGAGCCTGGCCGCCCTGCGCGATCGCATTCGTCAGGGACTGGAGGCCGCCGAGGCCCGGCGGATCGACCGCGAGGTCAAGAACGCGCTGCTCGATGCCCTGCTGGCGCGCGCCAGCTTCGAGGTGCCGGAGGCGCTGGTGGAACGGCACATGAACGCGCGCACCGAGGCGGCGGCCCGCACCCTGGCCATGCAGGGCACCGACCCCACGGAAGCCGGCGTGGACTGGCGGCGCTACCGGGCCAGTCAGCGGGAAGACTCGGTGCGGTCGGCCAAGGCCGACATCATCCTCGATGAGATCGCGCGACGCGAAGGGATCGAAGCGACCGAGGCGGAGTTGGACGCCGAGGTCGGCCGCTACGCCGAACGCCTGCGGAAGCCCAAAGAGCAGGTGCGAGCGCACTTGGAGAAGGAAGGCGAGATCCACGCGCTGCGCGCGCGGATCCGCGAGGAGAAGACCCTTGACTTGGTCAAGGCCGATGCTAGACTGACTTTCGAATGATCCCGCACGCGTCGTACTCGGGCACGCTGGTCCCCATGGTCGTGGAGCAGACGGCTCGGGGCGAGCGGGCCTACGACATCTACTCCCGGCTCCTCAAGGACAGCATCGTCTTCATCGGCACCGCGATCGACGACCTGGTCGCCAACCTGGTGATCGCCCAGTTGCTGTTCCTGGAAGCCGAGGACCCGGAGCGGGACATCCACGTCTATCTCAACAGTCCGGGCGGCTCGATCACCGCGGGCCTCGCCATCTATGACACGATGCAGTTGGTGCGTCCCGACGTGCAGACCATCTGTGTCGGCCAGGCGGCGTCCATGGGCGCCGTGCTGCTGGCGGCCGGAACCAAGGGCAAACGTTTCTCGCTGCCCAACGCGCGGATCATGATCCATCAGCCCTGGGGCGGCACCCAAGGCCAGGCCTCCGACATCGCCATCCAAGCCAAGGAGATCCTGCGCATGAAGGATCGCCTGAACGAGATCCTGGCCCTGCACACCGGCCAGCCCATCGAGAAGATCTCGGTCGACGCCGACCGCGACTTCCACATGGATGCTTCCCAGGCGAAGGAGTATGGTATCGTGGACCAGGTGATCAGCCGGCGGGAGCGATGAGCCACGAGCAAGCTCGGGGGGTGCGACGGAGCACCCACCCAACGGGGGCCAGGCGGCGAGCGGAGCGGGATTCACTCCCGCGGAGCGAGCGGGGGGTTTGGGGGGTGCGACGGAGCACCCTCCCAACTCAATGAAGAAGAACGGCGAGACCGAGATCCTCCGTTGCTCGTTCTGCAACAAAGACCAGAACGACGTCCGAAAGCTGATCGCGGGCCCCACCGTCTTCATCTGCGACGAGTGCGTGGATGTCTGCAACGACATCATCGCCGACGATCGCCGGGTCGAGGGTCGCACCTACAAGTCGAGCCTGCCGGTCCCCCACGAGATCAAGAAGTTCCTGGACGAGTACGTGATCGGCCAGGAGGTGGCGAAGAAGAAGCTGGCGGTCGCCGTCTATAACCACTACAAGCGGATCGAGATCGCCAAGCAGCGGGGCAAGAACGACGTCGAGCTGACCAAGTCCAACATCCTGCTGATCGGCCCCACCGGCACCGGCAAGACGCTTCTGGCCCAGACCCTGGCCCGCTTGCTCTCGGTCCCCTTCACCATCGTGGACGCCACCACCCTGACCGAGGCAGGCTACGTCGGTGAGGACGTCGAGAACATCATTCTGAAGCTGCTGCAGGCCGCTCAGGGCGACATCGAGAAGTGCCAGGAGGGCATCATCTACATCGACGAGATCGACAAGATCTCGCGCAAGGACGAGAACCCCTCCATCACCCGCGATGTCTCGGGCGAGGGTGTGCAGCAGGCCCTGCTCAAGATCCTGGAAGGCACGGTCGCCAACGTACCGCCGCAGGGCGGACGCAAGCACCCGCATCAGGAGTTCTACCAGATCGACACCACCAACATCTTGTTCATCTGCGGCGGGGCCTTCGTGGGCCTCGACAAGATCATCGAGCGCCGGGTGGGCAAGAAGACGCTTGGCTTCGTCACCGAAGCCAAGCCGGCCGCCCCCAAGGCCTCGGTCTCCCTGTCTCACATCCAGCCCCAGGACCTGATCCGCTACGGCCTGATCCCCGAGTTCGTGGGGCGGCTGCCGGTGGTGGGCACCCTTCACGACCTGGACAAGCCGGCCCTGATTGAAATCCTCACTCAGCCCAAGAACGCCATCACCCGCCAGTACCAGAGGATGCTGGAGTACGAGGGGGTGAAGCTGCGCTTCACCGAGGACGCCCTGGACGCCATCGCCGACCAGACCATCCAACGCAAGATCGGCGCCCGGGGCTTGCGCATGATCATCGAGGATCTGATGCTCGACCTCATGTACAACCTGCCCTCGATGAAGAAGATCAAGGAGTGCGTGGTCACCCGTGAGGTGGTGCTGGATCGGGAGAAGCCCGTCACCCTGATCGAGAAGGCCGGCTAGATCGTTAGACGTCAGGCGGCCAAAGGACGGGCGTTCGGTCGGATCTTCACGAAGAGAGCTATGTTCGGACGCGACAAGGACAAGACCGACGTGATCGAGACCCTGCCCCTGGTGCCGCTCCGGGACGTGGTCTTGTTCCCGCACATGATGATGCCCTTCGTCATCGGGCGTCCGAGCTCGATCCGCGCCCTCGACTACGCGCTGCTCCGAGGCAAGCGCCTCTTCCTTTCCGCCCAGCACGACGCCACCCGCGACAACCCGGGCCCCGAGGAGATCCACACTCTGGGCACCGTCTGCAACATCGTGCAGAGCCTGAAGCTGCCGGACGGGAACGTGAAGGTCCTGGTCGAGGGGCTGGAGCGGGGCCGGGCCCTCGAGTTCAAGGAAGACCAGGGCTTTTACAAGGTGGTGGTCAAGGTGATCCCCCACCAGGGCGATGCGGCCGGGGCCGCCGAAGCCCTGATGGCTCAGGTCATCGGCCTCTTCGAGCAGTACGTCAAGCTCTCCAACAACATCCACTACGACGCCATGCTGGCGGCGGTCCGGGTGGAGGATCCGGGCAAGCTGGCCGACACCATCTCCTCGCACTTGGTGCTGCCGGTCGAGGACAAGCAGAACCTGCTCGAGATCTTCTCGCCTCTGGAGCGCTTGCAGCGCATCCAGGCTCTGCTGGAGACCGAGACCGACAAGCTCCAGGTGGACAAGCGCATCCAGGGCCGGGTCAAGAAGCAGATGGAACGGGCCCAGAAGGAGTACTACCTCAACGAGAAGATGAAGGCGATCCAGAAGGAGCTGGGTCGCAAGGAAGAGCGGCCGAACGAGGTCGAGGAGACCCGCAAGAAGATCGAAGCCGCCAAGATGCCGAAGGAGGCCAAGGACCGGGCACTCCAGGAGCTGAAGCGCCTGGAGGCGATGCCCCCCATGTCGGCCGAGGCCACCGTCTCGCGCAACTACCTGGACTGGCTGCTGGCGGTGCCCTGGACCCGGCGCACCCGCGAGCGCAAGGACCTCCTGGCCGCCGAACGAATCCTGAACGAGGACCACTACGGCCTGGAGAAGGTGAAGGAGCGGATCGTGGAGTTCCTGGCGGTCCGCCAGCTGGTCACCAAACCGAAAGGCCCCATCCTCTGCCTGGTGGGCCCGCCCGGCGTCGGTAAGACCTCGCTCGCCAAGTCCATCGCCCGCTGCACCAACCGCAAGTTCGTGCGGCTGTCGCTGGGCGGGGTCCGTGACGAAGCCGAGATTCGCGGCCACCGGCGCACCTACATCGGGGCTTTCCCCGGCCAGATCGTCCAGATGATGAAGAAGGCGGGGGCCAAGAACCCGGTCTTCCTGTTGGACGAGGTGGATAAGATGTCCACGGACTTCCGGGGCGACCCGTCGGCCGCCTTGCTGGAGGTGCTGGACCCGGAGCAGAATCACAGCTTCACCGATCACTACCTGGACGTGGAGTTCGACCTTTCTTCCGTCTTCTTCATCGCCACCGCCAACGTGCTTCACACCATCCCCCAGGCCCTGCAAGACCGCATGGAGGTGCTGCGCCTTCCCGGCTACACCGAACGCGAGAAGGTGGAGATCGCCAAGCGGCACCTAATTGCCAAGCAGATCGAGTCGCACGGCCTGCAGCCGGAGAACCTGGGCTTCAGCGACGAGGCGTTGCAGGAGATCATCAGGCGTTATACGCGCGAAGCCGGGGTCCGCAACATGGAGCGGGAGATCTCCTCGGTCTTCCGCAAGATGGCGCGCAAGGTGGTGATCGAGGGCAGGGGCGCTCAGGTCGAGGTCACGGTCGAGAACTTGCAGTCGTTCCTGGGCATTCCCCGCTATCGTCTGTCACGGCAGGAGGCGCAGAACGAGGTGGGCCTGGCCACCGGCCTGGCCTGGACCGAGGTGGGAGGCGAAACCCTGCCCATCGAGGTGACGCTGATGCCGGGCAAGGGGACCCTCACCCTGACCGGCAAGCTGGGCGACGTGATGCAGGAGTCGGCGCGCGCCGCCATGTCCTGGGTGCGCTCTCGCGCCGAGGAGTACGACATCGCCCGCGACTTCAACCGCAAGCTCGATGTCCACATCCACGTGCCGGAAGGCGCCATCCCCAAGGACGGCCCCTCGGCCGGCATCACCATCGCCACCGCCCTGATCTCGGCCCTGACCAAGATCCCGGTCCGACGGGACGTGGCGATGACCGGCGAAATCACCCTCCGCGGCAAGGTGTTGCCTATCGGCGGGGTCAAGGAGAAACTGCTGGCCGCCCACCGGATCGGCGTGAGCACGGTGATCCTGCCCCGCGAGAACGAGAAGGACCTGGCCGACGTGCCCAAGGTCGTGCTCGACGTGCTGAAGGTCGAGCTGGTGGAGCACGTGGAGGAGGTCGTGAAACTGGCCCTGGTACCCCCGGAGCCGAGTCCCCAACCGGAAGTCCTGGAGGCGATACCGGCGGAGCTGGGCGTCCAGGACGGTATGGCCCATTAGGCACCACGCTACCCGGCCTCTGGAGCGCGAGGCCCCACCGAGAACGTGCAAAGTCCAAGAGCCACATTTCTGGGGAGCGCAGCCTCCCCCGACCAGTTCCCCAAGAACGGCCCGCCCGAGGTCGCCTTCCTGGGCCGCTCCAACGTGGGCAAGAGCAGCCTGCTCAACCGGCTGGCCGGGGTCAAGGGTCTGGCGCGGGTGTCCTCGGAACCCGGGCGCACGCGGCTCGTCAACTTCTTCCGCGTGGGCGAGGACTTGTGCCTGTCGGACCTCCCGGGCTACGGTTATGCGCGGGTGCCGGAGGCCATGCGGCGCGGCTGGGAGCGTTTGGTGGAGTCCTACCTCGAGGGCCGCGAGGCTCTGGCCCTCTGCGTGTTCCTGGTGGACGCCCGGCACGATCCAAGCTCAGGGGATGAGACCCTGAGCGGCTACCTGGAACACCGGCGGCTCCCTTACCTGCTGGTCGCCACCAAGGCGGACAAGCTGGGTCGGGGCGAGCTGTCCCAAAGACTCGGCCAGCTCAGAGAGGGCATCGGCCGCGCCGCGATCGAGGTGGCGGCGGTGAGTTCCAAGACGGGAGCCGGCGTGGACGGCCTCTGGCGTGCCATCCGCGCGGCTGTCAAGAGTCATCGGGAGAGAAGACATGTCGCACGCTGAGCAGGGAGACCTGGAGCAACCGGCCGTGGAGCCGGTCCAGGACAAGACCGAGCGGCCGATCGAGGACAAGCCCGACGAACGGCCCGACGACCTCAAGGGCCTGAACCTCTCCGACCTCAAGGAGATGAACATCCAGTCGCTGAACGCACTGGCCCGCGACCTCGGCGTGCCCGGGGCGGCGGGAATGAAGAAGCACGACCTGATCTTCAAGATCCTGCAAACCCAGGCCGAACGCAGCGGCTTTCTCTTCGCCGAGGGGGTGCTGGAGATTCTGCCCGACGGCTACGGTTTCCTGCGCGCCCCCGAATCCAACTACCTGCCCGGCCCCGACGACATCTATGTGTCACCGTCCCAGATCCGTCGCTTCGACCTGCGCACCGGCGACACCGTCTCCGGCCAGGTCCGCCCGCCTCGAGACGGCGAGCGCTACTTCGCCCTGATCAAGGTCGAGGCCCTGAACTTCGAGCCGCCGGAAGCCGCCAAGGACAAGGTCCTCTTCGACAACCTGACGCCGCTCTACCCCAGCTCCCGCCTGAAACTGGAGACCGGCACCGACAACCTGATGGCCCGGGTGCTGGACATGATGACGCCTATCGGCAAGGGCCAGCGGGGGCTGATCGTGGCCGCGCCCCGAACCGGCAAGACCATGATCTTGCAGAACCTCGCCAACTCGATCGCCAAGAACCACCCCGAGGTGATCCTGATCGTGCTGCTGATCGACGAGCGCCCGGAGGAAGTCACCGACATGCAGCGTTCGGTGAAGGGCGAGGTGGTGTCTTCCACCTTCGACGAGCCGGCCACCCGTCACGTGCAGGTGGCGGAGATGGTAATCGAGAAGGCCAAGCGCCTGGTGGAGCACAAGAAGGACGTGGTGATCCTGCTCGACTCCATCACGCGTCTAGCTCGTGGCTACAACGCGATCGTGCCTCCTTCCGGCAAGGTGCTCTCGGGAGGCGTCGACAGCAACGCCCTGCAGCGGCCCAAGCGCTTCTTCGGCGCCGCCCGCAAGATCGAGGACGGCGGTTCCCTCACCATCATCGCCACCGCCCTGGTGGAGACCGGCTCCCGCATGGACGACGTGATCTTCGAGGAGTTCAAGGGCACCGGCAACATGGAGATCGTGCTCGACCGCAAGATGGCGGATCGGCGCATCTTCCCCGCAGTGGACATGAACAAGAGCGGCACCCGCAAGGAGGAACTCTTGCTCTCCAAGGAAGAGCTGAACCGCGTCTGGGTCCTACGTAAGGTGCTGAACTCGCTCTCACCGGTCGAGGCCATGGAGCTGATGCTGGAGCGCCTGGCCAAGACCCAGTCGAACAAGCAGTTTCTCGACTCCATGAGCGCCGCCGCCGGCTAGTATGGATCATTCGCCTCATTCGCCGCCCGGCGGGCTCCTCTATACTGGCAGCCACGGCGCCGGCGTCGCCTTCCAGCCGGCCATGGAGGGCCCATGTTCGAAGCTGCGGAACTGGGTCGCAAGCTCGCCAAGCCCGAGTACGAGAGCCGGCTCGCCGGCATTCGATCCGGACTGCTGGAGGCTCAGCGCGAGATCCGCCAGGTCGGGGTTCCGGTTGTAGTCGTGATCGCCGGCGCCGACGGCGCCGGCAAGGGCGAGACCGTCAACCGGCTGCACGAGTGGCTCGACCCCCGGGGCCTGGAGAGCAACGTCTTCGGTCCCCTCTCCGACGAGGAGCGCGACCGGCCGCCCTACTGGCGCTTCTGGCGCACGCTGCCGGCGCGCGGCCGCATCGGCATCTTCTTCGGTTCCTGGTACACCGACCCCATCATCAGCCGCGCCTACAAGAAGACCAGCTCGGCAGAGTTCGAGGCCGAGCTGGCCCGCATCGCCTTCTTCGAGGAGATGCTGGCCCAGGACCGAGCCCTGATCGTCAAGTTCTGGCTCCATCTCGCCAAGAAGGACCAGAAGAAGCGGCTCGCCGACCTCTCCAAGAGCCCCCGGACCCGCTGGCGCGTCCGCCCCGTCGACTGGAAGCACCTCAAGATGTACGACCGCTTCGTGCGCGTCTCCGAGGAAGCTCTGCGCCGAACCGATTCGGCAGAAGCCCCCTGGACCATCGTGGAGGCGGTCGACGATCGCTTCCGGGAAATCACGGTGGGAGAAGGGCTGCTCAAAGGCCTGAGGCGCCGGCTAGCGATGCCCCTCGCGCCGGCCGCTCCCAAGGCCCCGGAGGTCGAGGCCCCAGAGGAGCCCAAGTCCGAGCACGAGGTGACGCTCACCGTCCTGGATCGGGTGGTCCTGGCACGCACCATGGGCGACGACGAGTACCAGAAGAAGCTCTCCAAGTTGCAGGCCCGAGTGTCGCGTTTGGTGCGGGCGGCCTGGGAGAAGAAGCGGTCCAGCGTGATCGTCTTCGAGGGCTGGGATGCCGCCGGCAAGGGCGGCGCCATCCGCCGTCTCACCGAAGCCATGGACGCCCGCCTGTACCGCGTGATCCCCATCGCCGCCCCCACCGACGAGGAGAAGGCTCACCACTACCTCTGGCGGTTCTGGCGCCACATCCCGCGGGCCGGCCAGGTCACCCTGTACGACCGGTCCTGGTACGGGCGGGTCCTCGTCGAACGAGTTGAGGGCTTCGCCCGCGAGGAGGAGTGGAGCCGCGCCTACCTCGAGATCAACGACTTCGAGGAGCAACTGACCGACCACGGGATCGTGCTCGGCAAGTTCTGGCTCCACCTGGGCAAGGACGAGCAGTTGCGGCGCTTCGAGGACCGCCGGGAAACCACCTACAAGCAGCACAAGATTACCGAGGAGGACTGGCGCAACCGCGAGAAGTGGGACGCCTACGTGGCCGCCGTCCACGACATGGTGGTCAGGACCAGCACCCCGGACGCCCCCTGGACTTTGGTCGCCGGCAACGACAAGAGGGCGGCCCGGGTCGAGATCCTGGAGACCTTCTGTCGCCGGCTGGAAAGAGCGCTCTAGCCGGCCTCGGCGACTCATTCAGAGGAGGATGTCATCATGCGGAAGTACGTGATCATGGGCGCGCAGGGAAGCGGCAAGGGAACCCAGGCCAAGCTTCTGGCCAAGGACTTCGATCTGGTCCACATCAGCGTGGGTGACGTCTTTCGCTGGCATGTCCAGAACCACACCAAACTGGGAGCCCGCGTCAAACGTATCGTGGCCAACGGGCAGTTGGTCCCCGACGACGTGGTCCGGGAGGTGGTCCAGTCCCGGCTGGATATCCACGACTGGAACTACGGCTTTATCCTCGACGGCTTCCCGCGCAACGCCACCCAGGCCGAGTTCTTCCTGGAGAGCTACGACATCGATGCCGTGATCTCGATCGAGGTGCCGGACGACGTGGTCTTCGAGCGCATCCTGAGCCGTCGCCTCTGCTCCGGCTGCGGGCTCGACTACAACCTCATCTACCACCGCCCGGCGGTGGCCGACACCTGCGACGTGTGCAAGGGGCGGCTGGTGCTGCGGGCGGACGACACCCCGGAGGCGGTGCGGGAACGACTGCGCGACTACCACGAGAAGACCAAGCCGATCCTCGACCTCTTCCGCCGCAAGGAGATCATCGTGGCCGTCGACGGCACCCGGGAGGCGCGGGAGATCCAGGAGGAGCTGCGCCGGGGCCTCAAGCTGAAGCCGGCCGGCTGGTCGGTGCCCGCGCTGGTGCCCGCCTGACGGGACGCGGCAACAGCCAGCAGCGAGCAGTCGGCACTCAGCGCTCAGCGGTCAGCCACGGATACCATCCGAGGCTGTGGATGCTGACTGGCTCACCCGTGGGTCCTGCCGTTGCTGAGCGCTGACGGCTGTCTGCACCACACGCAGCTTTCCCGTCGGAGCGCGGAGGCTGGCCAGCCCTCTGCCCTGTCGACTGCCGACCGTTGACTGTCGACTGCGGACCGCGGTCGTGCACCGCCCCCAATCCTCTGTTATCATTAGGGTTTTGGGGAGTGCCATGAAGCCTGGAATCCACCCTGCCTACGCCGTCGTCAAGGTCCACTGCGCCTGCGGAGCTACCTGGACCACCCGCTCGACCAAGGGCGAAGAGCTGCGCCTCGAGATCTGCTCAAGTTGCCACCCCTTCTTCACCGGCAAGCAGAAGCTCATCGACTCGGCCGGCCGCGTCGAGCGCTACACTCGCAAGTACGGGAAGCGGAAGGACGCGGCTGCGCCACAAGCGTAAGCTCCGAGTGGCGCTGCCACGGGGCACCGTGCCTGGGCGCCCCTCGCCGGCCGCGCTCCCACGCTGATGGACGCCATCACCTTTCAGAAGCTCAAGGACATCGAGGCTCGCTGCGGCGAGCTGGAAGCCCAAATGTCCGACCCCGCCGTGGTTCAGGACCCGTCCGCCTACCAGCGCCTGGCCAAGGAGTCGAAGGACGTCGCCCCGGTGGTGGAGCGCTACCGCGCCTACAAGCACACCCTGGCCGAGCTGACCAAGGTCCAGGAGATGATCCGGGTGGAAACCGATCCCGACCTCAAGGAGATGGCCCACGAGGAGCTCAGGGCCCTCTCCGCGCGCTGCGACGCGCTGGACGCCGAGATTCCCCTGCTGCTCATCCCCAAGGACCCCAACGACGAAAAGAACGTGCTGCTGGAGATCCGGGCCGGCACCGGGGGCGAAGAAGCCGCCCTCTTCGCGGCCGAGATGTTCCGCATGTACTCTCGTTATGCGGAGCGCCAGGGCTGGAGGGTGGACGTGGTGTCCTTGACCCGTGCCGGACAGGGCGGGATCAAGGAGGTGATCGCCATCATCGAAGGCGAGCGCGTCTATTCCAAGCTCCGCTACGAGAGCGGCGTCCACCGCGTGCAACGGGTGCCCGCCACCGAGGCCTCGGGGCGCATTCACACCTCGGCCATCACGGTGGCGATCCTGCCCGAAGCCGAGGAGGTGGACGTCAAGATCGAAGCCAAGGACCTGCGCATCGACACCTTCTGTTCGTCGGGCCCGGGGGGCCAGAGCGTCAACACCACCTACTCGGCGGTGCGGGTAACCCACCTCCCCACCAACACCGTGGTCTCCTGCCAGGACGAGAAGAGCCAGATCAAGAACCGCGACAAGGCCATGAAGGTGCTTAGGGCGCGGCTCTACGAAATGGCCCTGGAGGAGCAGCAGAGGGCCATCGCCTCCGACCGCAAGAACCAGGTGGGCTCCGGCGACCGCAGCGAGAAGATCCGGACCTACAACTTCAACCAGGCCCGGGTCACCGACCACCGCATCGGCCTCACCCTGCACCGCCTGCACGAGGTGCTGGACGGCGCCCTCGACGAGCTGGTGGCGGGCCTGATCGCCAATCACCAAGCCGACAAGCTGAAGCGCTCGGCTTAGCCCTGGGCCGCAGTGACCGTTTCACTCGCTCTGGACCAGGGCGCGGCTCACCTCCGCCAGGCCGGCATCGCGGACGCGGCGTGGGACGCGGAGCGGCTGCTCCGGCACCTGACCGGTTGGGATCGGGCCCACCTGCTGGCCGGCGACCTGGATGAGCTTCCCGCCCAGACCGAGGCCGCCTTCTTCCAGTTGATCGCCCGCCGCGCCCAACGCATTCCCTTGCAGCACCTCACCGGCACCCAGGCCTTCTGGCGGCACCAGTTCCTGGTGTCGCCGGACGTTCTCATCCCCCGGCCGGAGACGGAGCTAATCGTGGAGAGCGGGCTTCACGCCGTCTCCGCCGCCAACCAGCCCGTGATCATCGACGTGGGCACCGGCTCCGGGTGCATTGCGCTCTCGCTGGCCGCGGAGCGGCCCGACTCCGTCGTCTACGGCCTCGACATCTCGCCCGCAGCCCTGGCGGTCGCCGCCGAGAACGCTCGCCGGCTCGACCTTGCGGGGCGGGTTCGCTTCCTTCTGGGTGACTTCCTTGCCTCCCCACCCGTCCCCCCCGACACCGCCCACCTCATCGTGAGCAACCCCCCCTACGTAGACGCCGCCGAGATCCCGGACCTGCTTCCTGAGGTCCGCGACCATGAGCCCCGACAGGCGCTCCTGCCTCCGGACGATCGTTACGGCGCCTACCGCCGGTTGGCCCCCCAGGCCCTCCCGCTGCTGGTTCCCGGAGGCACTCTGATTCTGGAGGTGGGGCGCGGGATGGCGGACCAGGTCTGCGCCCTGTGCACGGGGGCTGGGTTGAGCGTGCGTTCTGTGCTCCGCGACCTCCAGGGCATTCCACGAACCGTGGTGGCGGGGAAAGACTGACTCTCGCATACACTGGAGCGCCATGGACAAGATCCGCATCGTGGGCGGCAAGCCCTTGGAGGGCACGGTTCGCATCTCCGGTGCCAAGAACGCCTCTCTTCCCGACCTCTGCGCCGCCCTGCTCACCGATCAGCCGGTGCGTCTCAAGAACGTCCCCGAGGTCCGCGACATCCGAACCCTGGGGCGGCTGCTCTCCGATCTCGGCGCTCAGGTCTCCTTCGAGGTCGGCGGCGGCGTTGAGGTCAAGGCCTCTGCCCTGACCTCAGTCGAAGCACCTTACGAGCTGGTGAAGACGATGCGGGCCTCGGTCCTGGTCCTGGGCCCGCTGCTGGCCCGCGAGGGCCGGGCCCGGGTCTCGCTACCCGGGGGCTGCGCCATTGGCGCGCGGCCCATCAACCTCCACCTTCAGGCGCTGGAGAGAATGGGGGCGACGGTGACCGTCGAGCACGGCTACGTCGAGGCTCAGGCCAGAAAGCTCCGGGGCGCCGAGATCTCCTTCGACCTCATCACCGTCACTGGCACCGAGAACGTGATGATGGCGGCCTGCCTGGCCGAGGGCGAGACGGTTCTGCGCAACGCCGCCTGCGAACCCGAGGTGGTGGACCTGGCCCAGCTGCTCACCGCCATGGGCGGCCGTATCGAGGGGGCTGGCACGCCGACCATCACCGTCCAGGGTGTCGGCTCCCTGAGCGGTGCGCGCCACCGGGTGGTGCCCGACCGCATCGAGACCGGTACCTACCTCGTCGCCTGCGCCATAGCGGGCGGAGAGATCGAAATCCAGAGCTGCCATCCTCCGCACCTGCGCGTCGTCATCGACAAGCTCCGGGAGACCGGCGTTCGCGTTGAAGAGGGCCCCGACAACCTGCGGGTCCGGGCTCCCCGGGCCATGAGGCCTGCCAACATCACCACCCATCCCCACCCCGGCTTTCCCACCGACATGCAGGCCCAGTTCATGACCCTGATGACCCAGGCCTCGGGGACCTGCACCATCACCGAGAACATCTTCGAGAACCGCTTCATGCACGTGGCCGAGCTGCAGCGCATGGGAGCCAACATCCAGCTCGAGGGGCGAACCGCCATCATCACCGGGCCCACCCCGCTGTCAGGCGCCCAGGTCATGGCCACCGACCTCCGGGCCTCGGCCTCGCTGGTGCTGGCGGGCCTGGGCGCCGCCGGAGAGACCATCGTCGACCGCGTCTACCACCTGGACCGGGGCTACTACCGCATCGACGAGAAGCTCAGGGGCCTGGGCGCCGACATCGAGCGCATCACCTGACGAGAAGCAACCACAGAGGCACAGAGAACGGCCAACGGACGAGGAAGCTAGAGGGGGCCGCAGTCGGCGGCGAGACGGACCAAGCGAGAGAAGCCCGGGGCGCAGCGATCGGCCCGCGCCAGCGGCATCACGGTACCCAACGCGCGACTCGCGAGGCCCAAATCGTGGTCCAATGACAATGGCTGAGCGTCGGAGCGCGGAGCGGTACCTCGATGCCAGCGCGGGCGGGACGTGAGGCTGGAGAAGCTGAATCAAACCACAGCGACCATCGCGGACAACCGGAAGCAAGCGGGGAGTCCTCGCCGGAGAGCGAAGGACCGTGGGCCTCTGCGCCTCCGTGGTTTCTCTTGCCTTGAAAAGCTCGCTCCTCGCCTGGTACCGGCGGAATCGAAGGGACCTGCCCTGGCGGCGGACCGCTGACGCCTACCGCATCTGGGTTTCGGAGGTGATGCTCCAGCAGACCATGGTCCAGGCAGTGGTGCCCTACTACCAGGCCTTCCTCGAGCGCTTTCCAACCGTGGAGCGCCTGGCCGCGGCGTCCGAAGACGGGGTGCTCGCCCTCTGGTCCGGCCTGGGGTACTACCGCCGCGCCCGCAACCTCCACGCCGGGGCCAAGCACCTGGTCCGGCAGGGTGGCCAGTTCCCGCGCACGCTGGAGGCCGCCCTCGAGGTCCCCGGCGTGGGTCGATACACGGCCGCGGCCGTCCTCTCCATCGCCTATGGGGTGGCCCTTCCCGTCGTAGACGGCAACGGTCGCCGCGTCTTTGCCCGCCTCTTCGCCCTCCGGGGCGCCAGGGGGCGGAGCGATCGTACGTTTGGCGTGCTGGCGGCGCAGTGGTTGGATCCCGGCAGCCCAGGAGACTGGAACCAGGCCTTGATGGAACTGGGGGCCACCGTCTGCACCCCGCGCTCTCCCGGCTGCTCCCACTGCCCGGTGCGTGGCCACTGCCGGGCCCTGGCCGAAGGGGCGGTCGCTCGCCTACCGGAGAGACGTCCCCGGCGGAGGCCGGTGAAGGTGGCGGTGGCCGCCGCGGTGATCGAGCGCGGAGGCCGGCTTCTCCTGGTCCGGCGCCGAGAGGGCAAGCTGCTGGGGCGAATGTGGGAGGTGCCGCAAACCAGCCTTGACGGGCGGGGCTCCCCCGACCTGGCTCGGGAGCTGGAGGAACGCCACGGCCTCCGGGTGGCGCCGGGGGCTCTTCTCGGCCAGGTGCAGCACGCCATCACCTATCGACGCATTCAGATCGAGATCCGGAGCGCTCGCCTGCTCTCGGGCCCGCCGCCGGACCCCGCCCGTTTTCGCTTTGTGCGCCGCGGCGAGCTGGCGGGCCTTCCCATCTCGTCAATGACGCGTAAGATCGTGGCCTCGACCGGCGCCGCCCGGGGACGGACCGGTGACAAGCGGAGGCTCCCATGAGGCACCTGATCAAGCCCGTTGTGCTCATCGCCGTGGTCGCAGGCATCGTCTGGGCCCTCACCTCCTGGCCGAGGCTCCGCGAGGTGGAAACCGGCAAGACCCCCGAGTACCCGGAGCTGCGGGTGCGCGACTACAGCTCGGCAGAGGGGGTGG
>DATECU010000101.1:0-8894 GCA_035286745.1 Vicinamibacteria bacterium
CGCCTCACGCAGGGCAGCTCCGACGGCAGCGCGCACGACAACTGAGTCGTCCACCAGCAGGACGCGCCGAGTGCCCATGCCGCTCGGTTTCAGCGATCGACCCTCCACCATTCCCGAACCCCACCCGGAACCTGCAAGGGCCGTTCCAAGTGCAGCCGGGCCGGCCGCGCGGAGCCGTAGAACCGGTCGCGGTGGGGCCCAGGAGACTCTCTCGGACCGCGGTGAGGCTGAGCCTTCGCGGGGTTCCTCACGAATGGCGCCACGAGCAGCCGTTCCCTTGTGACCGCTGGCTCGATTCACGTCACGCCGAGACGCCTGGCCTCGGCTGTCCGGATTCCTGCCAGCGGCCCGCTCAGGGAGCGGCCAGCCGAAGCCCCCTTTCCGCTCTTCTCGCCCTGTCGCAGCAGCCCAGTGGGCACGCAATGTGCTTCGGCTCCTGGAGGAGGTGCCTGTGGCGCAACCGAGCGAGCCTGCTTCCACGCCGTCTTTCGAGGCCGAGTACACCCTGGAATCGCTCCTCAGGTGCCCACACTGCCGAGAGGAGATCGCGACCGTCCAGGTGCTGCGCCTGGCCCGGACCCGGGTGAACTTCATCTCCATGCTGCCCAGGCGGGGCTACGCCATCGTGTGCCCCTTGTGCCACAGCATCATCTCCGCCGAGCTGGGGGGGATGCTCAGCCGAGCCGGCTAGGCTGCGGCCGCGGCCTGCAAGCGCTTCAAGAGCTGGATCTGGCCGGCGTGGTAGAGGTCGTGGGCTGCGATGCCGCGGATCACGAAGGCGTTGGAGTAGCGGCTGGCCCCGGTCTTCTTGGGGAGATCGGTAGCATCGAGACCGGCGACCGCCTGCCGCAGCCTGCGGTGTTCTTCGGCCAGGAGCTTGAGGTCGCTCTTCCAGGCCTTGGCGTCTCCCCGGTCGCGACGGAACCAGTTCGAACCGCTGAGAGCGAAGGAGCCCCGCTTCTCGCCAGTTAGGCGTCGTCTCACCGCGTACTTCCAGTAGGCGGTGTGAAGTGCGATCTCCCAGATGTTGTGACGACCGGGGCCCGGCCGCCAGGCGGCCTGCGCGGCGTTCACGCGCCGGAGTGTCCCCAGCAGGTTGGGACCGTGCCAGGCCTTGCGTTCGAAAGCCTCGTCGAGTGCGGAGAGAAGGAGGTCCCGTTCCGGGCTGGGCCTGGGCATGACGCGGTCAGGACGCGAGCTTGGCTTCCAGTCGCTCGATCCGAGACTGGAGGTCGACGTGGGAGGCTTCGAGCTTGGTGAGGCGACCGTCGAGCTCCGCGTAGGAGAGCTTGATGGCCGAGCGAACCTCGGCGAACTCATGACGGACCTCGGCGCGGAAGCTCGTCAGTGCTCCGTCGATGCGGTCGAGCCTGCCCTCGACCCGGTCGAGACGCTCCGAGTTCAGGGCAACGCCGTCGGCCACCAAGCGGATCTCGTCCCGGAGGCCCTCGGCCACGATGTCGAAGTGGCGCTTGATGTCGTCGGCTTCCTCTTTCGTCATGATCGTCCCTGCGGTTGCGAGAGTATACCCCGGTCGAGACCGGCCGGTTTCCCGGAAAGCAACGTCCTCGGAGAGAATGGGCGGAACCGTACGGAGGTGAGACACGTTCATGGCTGAGATGACAGCCGCAGCGCTGGTCGAGTTCCAGGATCTCGCCGTGTCCTACGGACCGGTGCAGGCCCTGGTGAGCGTGTCGGGAGCCTTCCTCCCCGGGCCCACCGGTCTTCTAGGACCGAACGGAGCCGGCAAGACCACCCTGCTCAAGACGCTGCTCGGCTTCCTGACCCCCGATGCGGGCCGCATCTCGGCCTTCGGTCTCGACCCCATCTCCCAGCCCCTGGAGGTTCGGCGTCGCATCGGCTACATGCCCGAGGTCGATTGTCACCTTCCTGGCATGACCGCCTCGGCCTTCGTGGCCTTTGCGGGCGAGCTGTCGGGGATGCCCCGCGATGAGGCCATCAGCCGCGCCCACGAGGTGCTGTACTACGTCGGCCTGGGCGAGGCGCGCTACCGAACGGTTGACACCTACTCGACCGGCATGAAGCAGCGGGTGAAGCTGGCCCAGGCGCTGGTCCACGATCCGGACCTGCTGCTCCTCGACGAGCCCACGAACGGCCTCGATCCCGAAGGCCGGACCGAGATGCTGGACCTGATCCGCGACATCTCGGCGCGCCGGCAGATGAGCCTCATCCTCTGCTCGCACTTGCTGCGTGACGTGGAGGCGGTTTGCGAGAACGTCATCGTCTTCAACCTGGGTAAGGTGGCGGCTCAGGGGGCGATCGCCGAGCTGACGGGTCCCCGGCGCAGCGTTTTCGAAGTGCGGGTGAAGGGAGACCCGGCCGGCTTTCTCACCGACCTCAAGGACCACGGCTGCGAGTGGACCGAGGGCGAGGACGGCTACCGCGTGTTCCTGACGGACGGTCAGGGTCCCGAGCTGCTCTTCCGCACCGCCCGCGAGTGCGGGGTTCAGGTCCGCCACCTGCGGCCGGGAACCCAGAGCCTGGAAGACGTCTTCCTGAGCGCGCTGGGCCACCAGGTCCAGGCGTGAGCCGCCGGCGAGGCTGAACCGAATGCCCATCTACGATCAAACCTACCGCAAGTACGAGGCGCGCGGGCCGATGCGTTCGGTGCGCTTCTGGCCCATCACCCGAGAGGCCCTGCGCCTGCTGTTGGCCAAGAAGGCCTTCCTGGCCCTGTGGGCCGCCTGCTGGCTGCCCTTCATCGGCTTCGTGATCTACCTGTGGGGTGTCACCCAGTTCGCCCAGGCGCCGCAGGTGGCTGAGATGCTCCCCTCGGGCGCTCAGGTGTTCGGCCGCTACTTCCACTTCCAGATCCTGCTGGTCTTCATCCTGAGCACCTTCGGCGGCGCCGGCCTGATCGCGAACGACCTGCGGACCGGGGGCATCCTGGTGTACCTCTCGCGGCCACTCACCCGTCGCGACTACGTGGCGGGGAAGCTGGGGGTCTTGCTGGGTCTCGACTTGAGCGTGACCCTGGTCCCCGCGCTCCTCCTGTACCTGGTTGCGTTAGGCCTGGCTCCCGACCGCTACCTGGTGTGGAGCCTGGCCTATGTGCCCCTCGCCATCACCGCCTATGCGCTCACCCTCTCGCTGTCGGCGAGCTTGTTGCTGCTCGCCATCTCGGCCCTGTCCCGGAGCGCTCGAGTGGCCGGCATCGGCTTCTTCGGCTTGATCATCGCCCTCGACATCGTGCGCGGGGTGGTGGGCGCCATCTACCGCTGGCCGGGGGCCATCCTGCTCTCGCTGCAGGCCAACGTGCAGGCCATCGACAATGCCCTGTTCGGCATCGAGGAGCGCGCGTACAGCATCCACTGGGCCTACCCGGCGGTCGTGCTCACGGTCCTGGGACTCGCCTGCCTGTTGATCCTGAGGACGCGGGTGCGAGCCGTGGAGATCGTGAGGTGAGCCCCACCCTGGAGTTCGTGCGGGCTTCGCGCTGGTACGGGCCGGTCATCGCCATGAACGACGTCTCCGCCACCCTCGGTCCCGGGGTCACCGGTCTGCTCGGACCTAACGGGGCCGGGAAGTCCACCTTCTTGAAGCTGGCGTCGGGCCAGCTTGCCGCCAGCCAAGGGGAGGTGAAGCTCTTGGGTGTCCCCGCCTGGGGGACTCCGGAGGTCTTCCATCGCGTGGGCCTGTGCGCCGAAGCGGATGCCTTCTGGGAACATCTGACCGGCGAGCAGTTCCTGGTGGTGCTCTTGCGGCTGATGGGGTACGACGACGCCGAGTGCCGGCAGCGGGCCGAGGCGGCACTTGAGCAGGTGGCGCTCACCGACGCGCGCAAGCGCAAGATCGGCGGCTACAGCAAGGGCATGCGGCAGCGGATCAAGCTGGCGCAGGCCCTGGCCCACGATCCGGAGGTGCTTCTGCTCGACGAGCCGGTGAGCGGGATGGACCCGGTCAATCGCCGGCGGGTGGTGGAGCTGGTGAAGCGCCTTGGCAAGGAGGGCAGGACCATCGTGGTCTCCAGCCACATCCTGTACGAGGTCGAGTCCATGACCCGGCGCGTGTTGCTCATCCACAACGGCCGCATCCTGGCCGAGGGCGACGTGCGGGAGATCCGCGATCTCATGGACGAGCACCCGCACACCGTCTCGCTGCGCTGCCGTGACCCCCGGGTTGTGGCCCGGGCAGTGGTGGACTCGCCTCACGTCCTGTCCTTGAGCTTCGGCCACGAGGGCGAGTGGCTGACCGTGCAGACGGCCAAGCCTGACGAGTTCTATGCGAGCCTCGCTGAGCCGGCCGTGGAGGCCGGGGTCACCGAGATGTACTCGCCCGACGAGGACCTGGAATCGGTGTTTCGCTACCTGGTGGCGCGATGAGGGACACCAGCAAGCCGGTGCCGTTCCTGAACGCCGCCCGCAGCGTCTTCGACCTCACACTGGAGGGCATGGTCTGGAGCCGCCGCAGCCTGTTGATGGCGATCCTACTGGCCCTCCCCGTCCTGTTCGCCGTTCTCTACCGGGCGGTGCTGGTGGCCAAGGTCCCGCCGGAGGTCACGCCCTTCGACTTCTACGGCTACATCGTGGCGCTCTACTACGTGCGCAACGTCTTGCCCCTGGCGGCGCTCTTCTACGCGTCGGCCCTGATCGCCGACGAGGTCGAGGGCAAGACCATCACCTACCTGCTGACGCGCCCCATCCTGCGGGCCTCGATCCTGGTGGGGAAGTTCGCGGCCTACATGGTGGCCACGCTGACCCTGATCCTGCCCACGCTGGTCGTGACCTACTTCCTGCTGATGACCGCCCGGGGCCTCACCGGGATCGGAGCCACCGTCCCCGACCTGTTCAAGGACATGGGGGTGGCCAGCCTGAGCCTGCTCGTGTACGGCGCCTTCTTCGCGCTCCTGGGCGTGCTCCTGAAGCGCCCGGTGATCCCCGGCGTCCTCTTCCTCTACGTCTGGGAGCTGGTGGCCAACCTACCCGGCTACCTGCCGCGCTTCACACTCACCGTCTACCTGCGGTCGCTCATCAGCCACCGTCCCGCGCAGGAGGGGATCTCCGGGCTGTTCGGGGAGGTGCTGCCGGCCGCCCTCTGCTTCGAGGTCTTGGGCGCGCTGGTCGCGGTCTTCCTGGGCCTGACCCTCTGGATCTTTTCCCGGCGCGAGTTCGTACTAGAGCAGTAAGCAGAATGGAGGCTTCCATGACCCGTTCCCGGCTGGTGGTATTGGCTTCGTCCCTGGTGGTCGGGCTCGGCTCCTTGGCCGCCATGGGGGCCCTGTACCTGGACCCGGCCCGGGCGGCCGTGGGCCCGCTGCCCAGCGAGGCACTGGCGCTGCCCGCCGACACCACGTTCGTGATGGGCTTCGACGTGAAGCGGCTGGTCCAGAGCGAGTTTTATCAGCGCTTCGGCAAGGAGAAGGGGGGGCTGGCCCGCCCTGAGGCCTTTGCGGAGCTGGAGGAAAAGACCGGGCTCAACCCCGAGCGCGACGTCGACCAGGTGGTGGTCGCGGGCAAGGGTGACGCTGCCAAGGGTCCCGGGGAGGCCGGGATCGTCATCGTCTCCGGCCGCTTCGATCAGTACAAGATCGGCCGTGCCATCGAGACCGACAAGAAGGGAAGCGTCACCTGGAAGAAGCACGAGGGGGTCACCGAGTACCTCTTCAATGAAGGCAAGAAGGGCGCCGGCGCCCTCGCCTTCATCGACGATGACACGCTGGTCATGGGATCGCAGGCCGCCGTGGAGGCGGTGATCACGGCCCGGGTTCAGGGCCAGCCCCGCCTCAAGGCCAACGCGGGCCTGACGGCGCTCTTGGAGCGGGTGAAGCCGGGCTCCACCTTCTGGATGGTGGGCGACCAGAGCCTGCTCGCCAAGCTGCCCACCGAGATGCCGGCTCCGGGCTCCGGTCCGGCCACCGGCGGCAGCATCCAGCTTCCTGCGCTGCAGAGCCTGGTGGTCACCGGCGACCTGGATCCGGCGCTATCGGTGGAAGCCATCGGCGAGGCCCGCGACGAGGCGGCGGCCAAGAACCTGGCCGACATCGTTCGCGGCTTCCTCGCCCTGGCCCAATTGCAGGCCGGCCAGAAGCCCGAGCTCAAGGAGCTGACCTCGGCGGTGAGCGTGGCCACCGACACCAACAAGGTGCGGGTGTCGGCCCGCTTCAGCTACCAGCTCCTGGCGTCGCTGCATCCCAAGCGGACCGCCACCACGCCCCCCCCGCCCAACGCGCGCTGAACGTCAGCGGTCAGCGGACAGCGGTCAGCAACGGCGGCAGCGAGCAGGGCGCGGTAGGCGGTGTGGGGGAGTGGCGGCAATCCCCCCTCACCCTTCCCTCTCCCCCAAGGGGGAGAGGGGTCCCGCTCTTCGCGCGAGAACGCTCACCCCTGGCAACTCCCCTCTCCAGCATTGTGCGCCGTCCGTAGCTGACGGCTGATAGCTGACGGCTGCCGTTCTTCTGGAATCCCCTCAGAAGGTCCACCGCAGCTCGGTCCGGAAGCGCTTGATCCAGTGGTCGCGCTCTTCGGGGTTGGAGCTGTCCTTGGGCCGCATGATCTGGGCCACCGTGTGGATCGCGGACCCCTGGCCGGCGCGGACGCCGAAGTCGACCCGGTGACCCTCCCAGGCGGTCGCCCAGAAGAAGTCGTCGCTGTTGTAGGCCGCCACGGTGGCGTCCGGATCCACCCGGGAGTAGACGTACTCGCCACGGCTTCGCGAGCTGACGGTCGAGCCCAGCACCAGGGCCAGCCAGAACGCCTTGTTGTGAGCTTCCTTCTTGCGGTTCCAGGCGTAGTCGACCACGATCTCGCTGGGGAGCGCCCCATCGCTCCGAATGCGGCCGATGAGGTCGATGATCTGATAGTCGTCGGGCACCAGGCCCCCTGGAGTTAGGCGGGAGTTCTGGCGGCGCAGCAAGGGCTCCAGCTCGGCCAGCTGGCGGAACTCGAGGTAGGAGGCCCGGAACTCGGCTCGCTGCTTCTGGGAGTGCTTCACGACGGCGGCCGAGACCAGCAGCATGTCCGTCTTGTCGTCGTCGAAGACATGACCCCCTCGAGCCCCCAGAGCGGCGAGGGAGAACAACTCCGCTCCCTGGCGGTCGTGGAGGCTCAGGGTGGCGGCGGCGCCCTGGGGACGCAAGTCCCGATCCCAGAGCATCTCGGTCAGGGGCACCGGCATCACCATGCGCCCGGCGTCGAGCCGGAGCCACTTGAAGAGCTGGAGGCGAGCCGAGGCCAGGTCGAGACGAGCTTCGCGGGACTTGTAGTTGTCGCGGAGCAGCGTGAGCTGGGTCGCACCCTCGGGCGGCTTGGTGTTCTCGTCGCTCGAGTAGTTGAGCTCACCGCCCACCGTGAACTCGAGGCGTTTGAAACTCATCTCCAGGCGCGGGCGCACCTGGCCGCGCCAACGGCCCTGGTCGGGGAGGTCGCCGAACAACTCGCGCGTCCACTCTCGGCGGAACAGGATGTCGCCCTTCAGCCGGAAGGGATCGTCGGGCTTGTCGAAGTACGCGTCCGGCTCCTGAGCGGGCACCGACCCAGCCCAGGCGAGAGCGAGACACAGCCCGGCGAGAATTCGCTTCATGACACCTCTTTCGCGCAGCGGAGACGAGGACGATCTTAGCAGACCCTGGAGCCGATCGCTGACTGCTACCGTCTAACGAACCTCTACCCCAGACTGCTGTGCTTCTTCTTGATCAGGGACAGGAACTCGTTGCGGGTCTCCAGGCGATGGAAGATGCCGCGCATGCAGGAGGTCACCGCCACCGAGTTCTGCTTCTCCACCCCGCGCATGATCATGCAGAAGTGCATGGCCTCGATGACCACGCCCACCCCTTTCGGCTTGACCTGATCGGCGATGGCGTCCGCGATCTCTACCGTCAGGCGCTCCTGCACCTGCAAGCGGCGGGCGAACATGTCCACCAGGCGCGGGATCTTGGAGAGGCCCACCACCTTGCCGTCGGGGATGTAGGCCACGTGGGCCTTGCCGAAGAAGGGCAGCAGATGGTGCTCGCAGAGGCTGAAGATGTCGATGTCCTTGATGATCACCATCTCGTCGTAGGAGACGGTGAACAGGGCTTCGTTCAGGATCTCCCGCGGGTCCTGGGCGTAGCCCTGGGTCAGGAACTTGAGGGCCTTGGTCACCCGCTCCGGGGTCTTGAGCAGCCCCTCGCGGTCGGGGTCCTCGCCCAGGCCCTCGAGCAAGGCTCGGATCTGGGTGCCGAGCGTCTGGTCGTCAGTCACCGCTTTTCTGCTCCCGCAGCAACCGGCTCTCTCACCAGAAGACGGGTGGGAGCCTTGGTCACCGCGCAATTCCGGCAGATGGGCTCGCCCTCGCTGCCCGGCCGGTCCCAGGTGCGCTGGCGTTGGGCGGCGCGCAGCCGCTCGAAGTTGGGGGACAGCCACACCTCACGCAAGCTCCTGAGCGTCGGGCCGTGGAGGTTAGGCACCACCGGTCCGCCGTCGATTTCCAGCGTGAAGCCCTGACAGCACGGCATGGTGTGGCGGCCGTCCCAGGTCACCACCATGCGGCGGAAGGGATCCGAGCACTGGAACTCGGAGGCCGCGAGCTGCCGCCACTCGGCGGCCTTCCAGTGGTGCTCGGCCCCGGCCGGGAAGTAACACTCGGAGATCGACATCCAGTCGACTCCCAACTCGCCCTTCCAGAACTCCTCCATGCGGCCGCTGTCCACGTCGGCGGCGTTCAAGCGGGTGCGCACGACCGAGGCCCGGATCCGGCAGTCGGGGGCGCCCTGGCCGCGGGCCCGGGCTTCGACCGCCGAACGCACCGAACCCAGAAGCACCTCCCAGTTGCCGCCTACTCGCTGCCGCTCGTAGGTCTCCGGGTCGCAGGCGTCCACCGAGAACATGAGATCGGTGATGCCGGCGGCCACGATCCTGGCGAACAAGTCGGGCTGCTTGCGGGCCAGGCCGTTGCCG
>DATECU010000102.1:0-3208 GCA_035286745.1 Vicinamibacteria bacterium
CCACCCGAGCCGCAAAGCGCGACAGCGGCACCGTCTCGTCCACCAGCCGCCAGGAGACCGCCCGCCTGCCCTTCACCCCTTCGCCCAGAGAGGAGAAGACGTCGGCCAGGTCTCGCCGCACCTTACGCTTGTCCACCACCCGGGTGAGGCCACCCGTCCCCGGCAAGACCGCCAGCAGCGGCACCTCGGGCAAGCTGACCGCGGAGGAGGCGTCGTCGACCAGCAGGATCTCGTCGCAGGCCAGGGCCAGCTCATAGCCGCCGCCGGCGCAGGCGCCGTTGATGGCCGCCAGCGACTTGAGGCCCGAATGGGCCGAGGCGTCCTCCAGAGCCAGCCGGGTCTCGTTGGTGAACTTGCAGAAGTTGACCTTGAAGCTGTGGGTGGAGGAGCCCAGCATGTAGATGTTGGCTCCCGAGCAGAAGATCCGGTCCTTGGCGCTGCCGATCACCAGCGCCCGCACCTCCGGGTGTTCGAAGCGCAGGCGGTTCACGGCGTCGGCCAGCTCCAGGTCGACGCTCAGGTCATAGCTGTTGGTCTTCAGAGGATAGCCGGGCCGGAGCGGCCGGTCCTCCTGGACGTCGAGGAGCAAGCGGGCCACCGGGGCCTCGATCTCGAGGCGCCAGTGGACATAGCGCGAAGGGTCGGTCTCGAAGCGCACCGGCGCCTCGCCCACGGCGGCTGGGTTGTCCATAGATGCTCCGATGCTAGCCGGTGGGCTTCGGGCTGTCAAGCATCATAGTGCTTGCTTGCTTCGTTTCACATGCACTATAGTTCCACCCGGTGAAAGCCGACGCCGTGCTGCGCGAATTGGGGGGACGGGTCCGGCGGCGCCGGAGCCAGCGGGGACTCACCCTCAAGGAGCTGGCCGAGCGTTCGGGGCTGTCGGTGCGGTTCCTGGTCGAGGTGGAAGCCGGGCGAGGCAACCCCTCGCTCAGCAGCCTGGTTGCGCTGGCGGGGGCCCTGGATCTCACCCTGCCCGCGCTCCTGGAGTCCAGCGCCCCGCCGCCGGCGATCGCCCTGCTGGGCCTGCGCGGTGCCGGCAAGACCACCATCGGCCAACGGCTCGCCAAACGCCTCAAGCTGGCGTTCGTGGAGCTGGACCGGGAGGTGGAAGAGGCCGCCGGGCTCTCCTTGAACGAGATCTTCGACCTCCACGGCGAGGCCTACTTCCGGCGGGTCGAGCGGGACACGTTGTCCGGCCTGCTGGCCGCCGAGCGCCCGTTGGTGCTGGCTGTCGGTGGCGGGCTAGTCACCGCCGGCGACACCTACGACCTGCTGCGCCGCCAAGCGTTCACGGTCTGGCTTCGCGCCACTCCCGAGGACCACTGGAACCGGGTGGTGCGCCAGGGCGATCGACGCCCCATGCGCGATCACCCGGAGGCCATGGTTGAGCTCAGCCGCCTGCTCGCCTCACGCGAGAGCCTCTACGCCCAGGCCGATTGCACCGTCGACACCTCACGATTGGGCCTCGACGGTGCGCTGCGCGCCATCGTGAAGGCGGTCGGCCTCCGGAGCCACTGGTCGAGAAGCCACGACGGCGCCGGCCGGTGAGCCCCCCTTCCGCCTTCAACCAGCGCTGCAAGGAAGTCGGGCAGGAGGAGGCCGCCCTCGGCCTTGGCGGTCGCGAAGCTCGACGCCCCACCTCGCCGCATGGTGGCCTCGTCAGCTCGGCGGCAGACCGGTCGGCGGTGCGAACTTCCGCACCAGCACCTGTGGGATTCGGTCGAAGTCTCCGTCCAGGGTGATGATGCTCAGGCCATGCTGCGCAGCGGAAGCGGCGATCCAGAGGTCGTTCGGGGAGACGGGGGTTCCCTGCCGCCGGAGGTAGTCGTGGATCGCTGCGTAGCGGTGGGCTGTGTCGTCGTCGACTACAGGGATACTGCAACGGGACGAGGCGAGAAACTCGCGGAGCTGCCCCTCGTTCTGCGCCAGCCGTCGCCCCTTGAGGAACCCCGATCTGAGCTCACCCAGAACGATTGGACTGAGGAACACCTCGGACGCCTCCTGCACGGCCGCCTTGACGCCAGGGTGGTCTCGAAAGAAGGCGGCGTAGGCGGAGGTGTCCACCAAGAGCCGGCTCATTTCCACATCTCGGGGTCGATCTGGCGCTGTTCCCGCAATGCCGCCATGAATTCCTGGTACTCCGCTTCCGACCATGTGCCCGCGAGGTGGTCGAGATCGTGATGGATGACCTTCTTCTTCCCCTTCTCCGCGCCCGTGGCCTCCTCGAGCAGCCTGACGATGGCCTTGTTCAGGCTGAGCTTCTCCTTCCGGGCCTTCTCCTTCACCGCCTTGGCAACGGCCGGCGGCAGGTTCCTCACCGTGATCGCATTCATGAGCAGCTCCTTGTGATGCACTCCATGAACCATTCTGCATCGCCAGTGATGCGCGCGCAAGCACGGTGCGTACCGCACGGTGCCCGCACGAATGCTCCCGGTCCCGAGGTACCATCGCAGGGCGTTCGGGTGCGCTCCGGCTCACCTTTCGGCCTTACCCCTGCGACCCGGCTGTCATCTTCACGCTGAACCAAGACCAGGTCATGACTGCAAACGCATGTTCCCGCTCCTTCTGATTGGCTCAGTCGGGCTGCAGGCATGGGCATGGCGAAGCCTGATCAGGCGCCTTCGTGGAGGTACCCTCACCAGGCTCCAATGCGCCACCCGCTATGCCGGTTTGGCTTTCGTCCCTGTCTTGCTGTTTATCGCGGTGCTTCTGGCGATGGTTGGGCTCGAGGAGTGGCTGGGACTGGCGCTGGTCGGGGAGCGAGCAGCCCTCCTGGCCCTGCCGACGCTAGGACTGTCGGTTCTTGGATCGCTTGGCTTTGTGGTGAGGTGTGCCCTGGTGCGAAAGGCGGAGGGGCCACGGCACTGGTAGCCGGATCGGCCACCACGCTGGTGCAGACTAGCCGGGGCACGATGCTACCCAGGTCGGTCTGGGGATGCCAGGGAGGGTGGGCATGTCACCGAGGGCGGTCGTGGTGGTTGGAAGCGCAGCGTACTGCTCCGTTGCTGGTCCCGTCGTGACCTATCTCTGCCTGCTAGTCGCCGGCGGATCGATCCCCGAAATGCTGATCACGCAATGGGGCGTTCTGATGGCGGGATACGCGCTACTGTGGGGTGGCCCTGTGGCGGGGGGCCTGGGCGCAGTGTTCGCCTGGCTCGCCTCACTGACGACGGCTCCGGGGCAGGCCCTTCACCGGCCAGGTGTG
>DATECU010000103.1:0-33559 GCA_035286745.1 Vicinamibacteria bacterium
GCACCCATGGCCAGCCAGCAGGCGCGCCCCTTGCCAGGCTCGCCGATATAGAGGCCTGCCGCGTCGAGCTCGTGCAGGAAGCGCTGGACCGCTGGCGCTTCGTTCCACACGATGACCTTGCGGTGGGGGTAGGGGGCAAAGTACTCCTGGGTTCGCAGATAGTCGGTGTGGCCCGCCTGGTTGAGGGAAACCACCAGGGTGTCCAGATAGCACACCTGGCGGAGCTCTTCCAGGATGCCGGCGAGAGCCGGCCTCTCCATCTCTGCGGGCAGCATGGGAATGACCAGGGCCACCGGGAAGCGTTTGGCGAAGATCTGGATGCGCGCTTCCAGTTCCTCGACTGGGCGGGCAACCAGGCGAGGCAGGGCGGTCACCGGTCCGAACTGATGGAAGTCGCTCATGGCAGCTTCTCCGCGCCGGCAGGCACGCGGCGCCTCATCGACCAGAGCAGCAGGGGCGGCGTGGCCATGGTGGTCGCCACCACCATGAAGACGGCTGCGGCGTAGGTGCCGCCGTCGATGACCGGTCGTCCCCCCAACATCAACTGAGCACCGATCCCCGCGAAGATCAGCCCCACCTCACCGCGAGGCATCATGCCCAATCCGACCGTCAGCCTGGACAACCCCTTCGGCACCGCCAACCCACAGGCGAGCTTACCCAGGATGGCAGCGACGGTCAGCAAGGTGGCGAAGCCCAGAACCGCCGGGCTCACGAAGGAGCGGACGTCCACCAGCATTCCCATGCGGACAAAGAAGACGGGGACGAACAAGGCGATCAGCGGTTCGAGGCTCAGGTGGAGCGGCTGTTCACCGCGCCCAACGTGGCCCTCGAAGTGGACCTCTTCCAGCACCAGGCCGGCCGCGAAGGCGCCGACGATGGGAGCCAGCCCTGCCACCAGAGCCAGGTAGGAGAAGGCGAAGCAGAGGCTGAGCGACAGCGCCAGCACCACACCCGATGACTGGAGGGCGAGGGCGGCCCGAAATAGACGCGGCGACAACAGGGACCCGACCACCAGGGCGCCCACCAGGAAGACGAACGCCTTGAGGACGATGGAAGCGACGGCCGCCCAGCCCAGGGCCTGGCCGGTGCCGGCGGCGGTGATGATGCCGGAAATCACCGCGAGCACGAGCAGACCCAGGACGTCGTCGATCACGGCGGCGCCCAGGATGATCCGTGCGAACGGGGTCTTCACCGCCCCCGCGTCCTTCAGGACCCGGGCCGTGATGCCGACGCTGGTGGCCGCCAGCATGGCGCCCAGGAAGGCGTGCAGCATCCAGGAGTCGTGCGGCCGGAGCAGTTCCCCCACCCCGAACCCCAGCAGCATCGGCGTCACCACGCCGACCGACGCCACCGCCGCGGCGCGACCGCCGACCGCCATCATCTCCCTGGGCGTCGATTCCAGGCCCACGTGGAAGAGCAACAGGATAGCCCCCAACTCCGCCAGGATCGCGAAGGTCTCGTTTTGCGCAAGGTGCGAGACGTCCGGGCCACCCAGGAGCGGCACGTTGCCCAGCACGATGCCGACCATCAGCTCACCGAGAACGGCGGGCTGCCCGAACCTCTGGGCCAGCTCTCCGGCCAGCTTGGCGCTGGCCAGAATGAAAGCCAGCAGCAGAAGCACCTGCGGAACGCCGCTGGGGCCGTGGCTGCTGCCTGCGGTCAACGTCAGGAACAGGTGCACCGGAGTCCTCCCGTGAAGAGCGGCTTCGAGGTCGCGAGCGGCTCGAAAGCCGCGGAAGCGCTAGCGGGGGGCTGGCGGCGGGTCGTGCTGGGAGCTGGGTGTCGCCTCGGGCGAAAGGGGTGTCAGTGCCGGCGAGCGATAGGAGCGCAGGGGAACACCATGAGCCACGGCGGCGAACGGCGGCAAGACCAGCAGGCGTTGCCCGGGCATGGGAGCACTATACCTCAACCCCAGGGGAGCAGGAGCAGCAGGCCGACCATGGCGCCAAACGCTCCGACGAGCAGGACCGTGGCCCTCTCAGGCCAGCGCAGCGGGGGCGGGGACAAGGTGGCACGGGCCACACCGAGCGCGACGCCGGCGGCCGTCGCCAAGCCGCTGACGTTCCACCACAGCCACGAGACCTGAGGAGCCAGCACGCCCAGGGCCAGGTTCGCGCCCAACCCCGCCAGCAGGCCGAGGATGGCGGCGGAGCCGGTGACCCGCGGGGCCAGCACCCCGAGGGCGAAGACCGCCAGGATGGGGCCGTAGAAGGCCGATCCCACCTGGTTCACCAGCTCGATGACACCGGCGCCGCTCCTCGCAAAGGCCAGGCCGGCGACCACGGCGAAGAGCCCCCAGGCCAGCGACACCCCCCGTGAGAGCCATACGTTCTGTGCAGCCGGCGAACAACCCCAGAGGTCCTCCAGCGTGACCGCCGCCAGCGAGTTGAGGGCGGAGTCGATGGACGACATGGCAGCGGCCAGGATGGCGGCCAGCAGCAGGCCGCGCAGTCCCACCGGCAGGTAGGTCGTCATGAAGATGGGAACCAGACTGTCGGCGGGCTGGCCAGCCATCCTGGCGGCGAAGGCCGCATCCACGCTGAGCAAGCCTGACAGCAGCAAGCCGAGCCCGCAGTAAGTGAGGACCAGCGGGAAGCGCAACAGCCCGTTGAGGAGGAGGGCACGCCGGGCATCGGCGTCGCTCCTCGCGGCCAGCAGGCGCTGCGCCTGGCTCTGGTCGCAGCCGTAGTACGAGACGTAAAGGAAGAACCCACCCAGCAGCATCGGCCAGAGTCCGAAGGTGCTGGTCGCGTCCATGCCCAACGCGTCGGGCGCCAGCGCCCGGAGCCGCTCGGGCGGGATCGCCTCCAGCAGGCCCAGCCCGTGCTTGGCCAGAAGGAAAGCCCCTGAGATCAAGACGCCTCCCCAGAGGACGGCGAGCTGCAAGACGTCGCTCCAGATGTCGGCGGTGATGCCGCCCAGGCTGGTGTAGGCCACCGCGAACAGGCCGATCCCCAGAAGCGCGTTCTCCACGGAGCAACCGAGCGCCCGCGCCACCACCAGCGCCGAGGCATAGAGGATGACGCCCAGCGCGAGCCCACGCGAGAGCAGAAAGGCCGCGGCGAGAAGGCGGCGAGTGCCCGCGCCATAGCGTGCTTCGGCATAGGCGTAGATGGAAGCGCCGCCAACAGAGCGCAGGGCCGGAAGCAGCACCGTCATCACCGCCAGCATGGCCAGGGGAAGCGCCAGCTCGTACTGCAGCCAGCGCAGGCCGCCGCCTTCGCGGAGCGCGACGAAGGCAGGGGCGCCGACCAGACTGACCGCGCTCGCCTGGTTCGCGAGCATGGAGAAGGCAAGGGTGCGACCGCCCATGGTCCGGCCCGCCAGGAAGTAGTCCTCGCCGGTTCGCTGGCGGCGGGCGATGGCAACCGAGATGCCGAGAACGGCCGCCAGGTACAGGACCAGGATCAGGGTGTCCGGCCAGCCCAGGCTCGTGCTCATCGCACCTAACCAACCTGAGCCCGCTCCCCTGGTGGCCGGCGGAAGGCGCGCAGGCTGAGGACCACCAGGGTCAACGCGGTCAGGGGAAGAACAAAGGCGGCCATGGTCGAGCTGAAGGCGGGGAGAGCATCGTGGCGGGTGGCGGCCAGCACCAGGTACAGCGTGTAGATCCCGTAGTAGGCCAGGAAGAGCAGGCCTTCCCAGCGGGCGATGGCGTAGCCGGTGAAGAAGATGGGCAGGCAGGCGACCGCCACCGCGATCATCACCGGGATGTCGAAGCGGAGAGCCGGCTCGGAGACCGGGATGCCGGTGGGGCTCAGCAAGCTGGTGAGGCCCAGGACCGAGAGGATGTTGAAGATGTTGCTGCCCACGGCGTTGCCCACCGCGATGTCGCGTTCGCCGCGGAGTGCCGCCACGATCGAGGTCACCAGCTCGGGCAGCGAGGTGCCGATGGCCACGATGGTGAGGCCGATGATCAGGTCGCTCACACCTAGCGATCGAGCCAGGGTCACCGCACCCGCGACCAGCCAGCGGGACCCCACCACCAGTAGCGCGACCCCGCCGCCGACCAGGAGCAGGTTGGCGAGAAGGCCCGAAGACCTGGCGCTCCCCCCGTACTCGTGTTCGTACTCGGCAGCCACCGGGGCCGGCACCGGCCTGCGGCTCTGCCGGATGACGACCACCGTGTAGGTGAGGACCCCGGCGAAGAGCAAAAGCCCATCGAGCCGTCCCAGCCGCCCGTCGAGCCCGAGGATCCCCATCAGGACCGAGGCACCGATCATGAGCGGCACGTCGAAGCGGACCAGTTGCTGCGCGACCAGGAGCGGGGTGATGGCAGCCGACAGGCCCAGAACGAAGAGGATGTTGAAGATGTTGCTGCCGACCACGTTGCCTATCGCAATATCGGCCTGCCCCCTGAAAGCCGACTGCACCGAGACCGCCAGCTCGGGGGCGCTGGTACCGTAGGCGACGACGGTGAGCCCGATCACCAGCGGTGGGATGCCGAGTCGAGCCGCCATGCGGGAAGCCCCGCGGATGACCGACTCTCCCCCCAGGACCAGGCAAACCACGCCCAGCGCCAGGAGGGCGGCACATTGCAGGGCTGAGGTCGGGAGTGTGCTCATGGCCGATGTCCGAGAGGAGTGGCGGTTCGAGACGCCGCGTGCTCAATCATGTCAGAGGGACTCGATCCGCGCCTTCACCGCCTCGAGCTCGCTGCGCAGGGCTGTGAGCTCCCCCCGCTGGCCGCGAAGGCGCTCGCCTTCGGAGCGCACGAAGCGGCTGTAGGGAGCAATCGCCTCCAGGATGCGCCCGCGGCTGCGCTCCAGCTCCCCGTCAAAGCTGTGGGAGAGGGTGGCCATGAGCGTCTCCCGCATGACGGCAACCTTGGCGCGCAACTGCCGGTGTGCGGTCTGCCGGCGGGCGGGCAGCAGCAGCAGCCCCAGGACCGAGAGAGCGCCGGCCGCCATCACGCCGGTGACATCGGCGAAGGTCGTGGTGGCGAGCGCGGTGACCACTGCTCCCAGGCCGATGGCTCCAACCTGGAGCAGGGCGGCCCCGGCTACGATGTCGCGCACGGATCCAGCCAGGCGTCGCGCCTCTTCCGCGTGGTCGAAGCTCTCCACCGCCCGCTGGGCCTGGCGCCTCACCTCTTCCAGCAACCGCACTCGGTCCGACTCGAAGGCCCCGTCGATGTGGCCGACCATGCGTTCGGCGTGGGCAGCCTGCCGGCGGCGCAGCAACTCGGAGATGGCCCGGAACTGCTTGAGCTCGCTGGCCACCATCCAGTCCACGATCTCGTCCACCCGCCTCTCCACCACCCGCGGCAGGTCCGCCACCACCTTCTGCTCGAACTGGTCGCGAATCCGCTCCCGGTTCAGCAGCTCGACGATCCGGCCCAGGCGCAGCGTGTCCTCGAAGAAGGCGTTGCCGCGGCGTTCCAGGTCGAGCAGCACGGTCTCCACATCGGCGAGACGGAAGCGAAAGTCGCGCGCCAGGTCCTCGCAGAACAGATCGAGTTGGCGGTCGATCTCCTCCAGGGCGGCGAAGTCGTCATCGAGCAGGGAAAGCCGCGCCTGAACCACCTGTTCGGCCTGGGTGAGAACCCTGAGCCCCACGCCTAGCGGATTCAGGAGCTTCAGGCGCACCCGTTCCGTCTCATCGAGTGTGCCGGTGAGGAACCTCTCGAGTGCCCCAAAGCCGCTCGCGCGGAGCAGCTCTTCGTCGCCCTCGGCCTTGCCCCGCAGCGCCCGTCGCGCCGAGACGGCGTGGACCTCGGGGCTCTGGCCGAGCCATACGGCCGCCTTCTCCTTGACGAAGCCGAGGACATCGGTGAGGTCCCGCGGCGTCTCCAGGATGTCGGCCTTGTTGACCACCACCACCACCTTCTTGCCCCAGTCCCGGATCGTCTCCAGGAAGGCTCGCTCGCTCTCGGTGAAGGGCCGGTCGGCGGAGGTCACGAAGATCACCAGGTCGGAACGGGGGACGAACTCGCGGGTGAGCGCCTCGTGGTCGCGGAGCACGGCGTTGGTCCCCGGGGTGTCGACGATGTTCAGCTCTCGCAAGACCTCGATCGGGGCGGTGATGATGTCGAGACTCGCCCCCTTGGCCTCGCGAACCACGGCGGGTCCATGCCTCAGGAGGCCGATGCGTGACGTGGTGGGGGTGACGCCCTCGTCGAGGATGCGTTGGCCCAGCAAGGCATTGATGACGGCGCTCTTGCCGGCGTTGAACTCGCCCACCACCACCAGCAGGAACATCTCGCCGAGCTGCGCCAGCGAGTGGCTGACCGCCTCCTGGTCCTCCTGGGGGACGCGGAGCTGGGCCAGGGTCGTGAGCAGCGCGACGAGCAGGCGGCGCTCCTCGGCCAGGATGTCCCGGCGGTGCTGGTCGAGAACGAGCTCGATCATGGGCTCAGGCGCTCTTTCCGGAGTCCGCTCGGGGCGATCGACCTTCGCCAAGCGCCCGCTGCCGCTCCCAGAAGGCGCGGAAGTCCTCCGCCTCCCACCGTTCGCGGAGCGCCTGCGCGTCCTCGATCGACCGGTGCTTGTGCACGCCCGGGGGAAAGTGGCGGGGGCAGGTGCGCGCGGCGAAATCCCAGACCGACGCCATGGCTCGCCACAGCTTGGGATCGCCGGGAGGGCGCCAGAGCGCGTCTTCGGTCTCCTGGAGGCTTCGGAACTTGCGGACCGGCATCACGGCTCTCCCAGGCCAAAACGCCGGCGCAGCGCCTCGGCATCGGCCCAGTCCTTGGGCCGGACGGTGCCCTTCTTCATCTCGTACAGCATCGCCGGGGTTGCCACGTTGACCTTCAGACCATCGAAGTCGACCCGCTGGCTGGCGATGTTGTCGAACCGATAGACCTCACCCAGCCGCGCCAGGATGTCGAGGTAGAAGCTCCCCTCGGGCGGGACGTACTGCACGGAAGGGTAGTCGCCCAGCAGGTCCTCGGCCGTGATCTCGTCGATGTGGGGATCGTCGAACACGCTCCGCAGGGCTGTCTTCAGCCGCTCGATGTTCTCCGGGCTGGCCCCGACGAACACGTCGAGGTCCTCGGTCGCTCGGGCCAGGCCCAGCAGGTTGATGGCTGCCGCGCCGAAGACAACGTAGTCGACTCCCTCGGCCTCGAAGGCTGTGAGCACGCGCTTGACGGCGTCGAAGTTCACCTGTGGCCTCGCACCATCTCGCGAGTCTACCCTGAGCCGCCCAGCGTCAGCAGCTCTCCGAGGGACGGCGACACGGCCGCCCAGGGCCGGACGAGGGAGGCCAGAGCCATGGAGGTCGCGGCCACGCGGTCACAGGTCGGCCAGGATCTCCTCGGGATGAGCCGCGGCGTTCACCTTCGGGTAGACCTTCCTGACTTTCCCGTCAGGTCCGATCAGATAGGATATGCGTTTGGCATACTGGGCCTTGGCGTCCTCGCAGGCCCCGTAGGCCAGGCCCACCCGGCGGTCGGTGTCGCACAGGCAGGGGAAGTTGAAATCGAACTTCTTGGCGAAAGCCGCGTTCTCGCCCACGCTGTCGAAGCTGATGCCGAGGATGCGGACCTTCTTGTCTTCGTACTGTTTGATGCGGTCGCGGAACCCGCAACCCTCGGCGGTTCAACCCGGGGTGTCGGCCTTGGGGTAGAACCAGAGCACCAGGTTCGACCCGCGGTAGTCGCTGAGCCGCACGGTTTGACCGGTGTGGTCCTGGACGGCGAAGTCCGGCGCGTCTTGCCCCGCCTTCAGCATGTGGGGAACCTCCGCCCCGATCATAGCAGCCGGCGCTCAGGCTGGAAGGTGCCTGGCCCAGGGATTTGACTTCTCTTCTGCCGCGCCAGTAGCCTCCCCCGGTACCGGGCGAGGCGGCCCCTCGATCCCGGCGGTGCGAGGGACCATGGGTAGGATGCTGGACCTCCTGGCGGAGGTGGCGGAAGCGATCGAGGAAGGTTCCGAGGGGCTGAACCTCCCCCTCGCGGATCGGGAACGTCTGTCCTCAGGCTGGACCGACGAAGACGTCGAGGACGCGGTGGCCCTGGTGCGCGACAACCTCTTGCAGGGCGAGCTGGTGGATTGCGCGGACAGCTTGAGCGGCCGGCTGGTGGAGCTGCTGGGTTCGTTTGGCGAGAAGACCGCTTTCGAAGCTGCCGCGGCGGGCCAGGCCTTCTTCAGCCTGGAGGCGATCGGCCAACTCGCCCGCCGGGTCGCCCGGCTGGAAGAGGTCCTGCGCGTCTTCCGAGAAGGCGCCCCCCCCGACCGCCGTGGCTTCGATGCCCTGACGCAACGCCTGGCCGACGCCGGCATCGAAGCCGAGATGCGCGACCAATGGCCGGGCCTGGGCGACCAGGACGAAGGAGAGGACACCTAGGTCGCGCCCCCCCTGGTCCCGCGCCGAGGGTCTTGCGGCGGGACTGGGACGTTGCAGCTGGACATGCCCCGTCCGTTGCCTGTCCCCGGCACCGGCGAGGACCCGCCCGAGGGCTCCCCACCCAGAATCCGCAGCGCGCCTTCGAGTCGGCGGCTCGACCGCGAAGGCCCGGTGGGTCCGTGTGCGGTGGCGAAACTCCGTGCCAAGTCCAGCCCATCTGCCGCGCGCACGGACTGAATCATTCGTATCTTGACAGGCGGAGTTGTCATGCTAGCGTCAGCACATCCTTATTCAGAGGGGAGGAATACATGCAAGTGGCGACGATGTTCGGGAGTAGCGGGGTGCCCCGGAGAACGCGCGCCTTGGGGCTGACCCTCCTGCCGCTGCTCTTGCTGGTGGCGCCCGCGGGCGCCGTCGACTATCAGTCCGGGGGCTTCAAGATCAGTTGGGGGAATACCATCTCCTACGGGACAGCGTGGCGAGTTGCCGATCGGGACTTGAGGATCGTCGGCCTCAGCAACGGCGGCACCGCGTTTTCGGTCAACGGGGACGACGGCAACCTCAACTACGACAAGGGCCTGGTCAGCAACGCCGGGAAACTCACCACCGAGCTCGAGCTGAGCTACAAGAACGTCGGCGCCTTCGCCCGCGGCTTCGGTTTCTACGACTACGAGAACGAGGAGGGCACCCGAGCCCGGGCCCCGTTGTCCGAGGGTGCCCTGGAGCGGGTCGGGAGCCGCCTGGAACTGCGCGATGCATTCGTCTGGTTCAAGTTCAAGATGGGCCCGGTGGCCACCGAGATCCGGGCTGGCGACCAGGTGTTGAGCTGGGGGGAGAGCACCTTCATCCAGAACGGCATCAACGTGGTCAATCCGATCGATGTGAGCGCCCTGCGGGTGCCCGGCTCGGAGCTGCGCGAGGGACTCCTGCCGGTGGGCCTGGTGTGGGCCTCGTTGGGGCTGTCGAAGAACGTCTCCATGGAGCTGTTCTACCAGTACAAGTGGGAGGAGACGATCATCGATCCCCCGGGCACCTACTTCTCCACCGCGGACTTCGCCGGTCTGGGTGGCAGCCGGGTGATGCTCGGCTTCGGCTCGGTACCGGACACCGTCGCCATCGGCCCCTCGCCCACCAACCCCATAGGCGCCGTGGTGCAGCGTGCCGAGGACCGCGGGGCGCGGGACGACGGCCAGTACGGAGCCGCGCTCCGCTTCTTCCTGCCCGCCCTCGGTGGCACCGAGTTTGGCCTCTACCACGTGAAGTACCACTCGCGCCTACCGGTGATCAACGCCACCACCGGGACCTTCGCCAACGTGCTGCCGCCGAAGCTGAACTACGCGCAGGAAGCCCGATACTTCCTGAGCTACCCCGAGGACATCAAGCTCTTCGGGTTGAGCTTCAACACCCGGCTCGCCAAGTCGGGGATCGCCCTCCAGGGCGAGTTCTCGCATCGGAGGGACGTGCCGTTGCAGGTGGACGACCTGGAGCTGCTCTACGCCTCGCTCACCCCGCTCAGGCTGATCACCATCCCGGCGTTTGTCCGACTGACGCAGGTCGGCGGGCTGCTGGCCGCCAACAACCAGCTCGGCGCCTACGGGTTCAGCCAGGACATCCAGGGCTTCCAGCGCTTCAACACCTCCCAGTTCCAGATGACCGCCACCCGGATCTTCGGCGGCCTGCTGTGGGCGGATCAGGCGACGGTGGTGGCAGAGGCCGCCGTCGGCCACACCCACGATTTCCCCGAACAGTCGGTGCTACGCCTGGAAGGGCCGGGGACCTACGTGTCGGGCAACAGCATTCACCAGACGGCCACCATCCAGCCGAGCACCGAGCCGGCCTCGGCGTTCCCGGACGCCACCGCCTGGGGCTATCAACTGGCAGGTCGTCTCGAGTACAACAACGCGATCAAGGGAGTGAACCTGATTCCCCGTTTCTCCTGGGCCCACGATGTGAGCGGGCTCTCGCCGGGTCCCGGAGGCAACTTCATCGAGGGGCGCAAGGCCCTCACCGTGGGGCTGACGGGGACCTTCCGGATCAGTTGGGAGGTGGACCTGAGCTACACCCGCTTCAGCGGGGCGGACCGCTACAACCTCATCAACGATCGGGACTTCATCGCAACCAGTCTCAAGTTCTCTTTCTGATATCGGAGGATGCTCATGCGAGGAACGACTCCAGCTAGGTATCTCGGCGCCGTGGCCCTGCTCCTGGGCGCGGCCACGCTCGGGTGGGCTCAACTGGCGCCCGCCGAGCTGGCTCGACTGGGCGGCGACCTCACTCCCCTCGGAGGCGAGAAGGCGGGCAACGCGGATCAAACCATCCCCGCTTGGGACGGCGGGATCACCAAGCCCCCCGCCGGCTTCAAGCCAGGCATGCGCCACCCCGATCCCTTTGCCGCCGACAAGGTGTTGTTCAGCATCGCCGCCGGCAACCTGTCGGAGCACGCCGCCAAGTTGACCGAGGGGCACAAGGCCCTGCTCAAGGCCTATCCGACGTTCAAGATGCACGTGTATCCGACGCGTCGCAGCGCGTCGGCGCCGCAGTGGATCTACGACGCCACCAAGAAGGCGGCTGCCACCGCCAAGCTGGCCGAAGGCGGCAACGGCGTCGAGTCGACACTGAACGGCATCCCCTTCCCGATCCCCAAGAGCGGTCTGGAGGTGATCTGGAACCACCTCCTCCGCTTCCGCGGCGAGCAGTCCAGGCGTCAATTCATCCAGGCCGCGCCGACACGCGGTGGGCAGTACACCCTGGTCAAGTTCGAGGAGGACTTCCTGGCCCTCTACAGCCAGCAGGGCATGACCGAGGCCAAGCTCAAGAACCGGATCATCCTCTTCAAACAGAAGGTGCTGGCGCCGGCGCGGTTGGCGGGCGGCATCCTGCTGGTCCACGAGACGCTCAACCAGGTCAAGCAGCCGCGCGACGCGTGGGTCTACAACCCCGGCCAGCGCCGGGTGCGGCGCGCGCCGAACGTTGCCTACGACAACCCGGGCACCGCCTCCGACGGCATGCGCACCTCGGACAACCTGGACATGTTCAACGGCGCCGTCGACCGCTACGACTGGAAGCTGGTGGGCAAGCGAGAGATGTTCGTACCCTACAACGCCTACAAGCTGCACAGCGGGTCGCTCACCTACAAGGACATCCTGACCCCGCTCCACGTCAATCCGGAGCACCTACGCTATGAGCTGCACCGCGTCTGGGTGGTCGACGCCACGCTGAAGGCGAACGCCCGCCACATCTACAAGCGCCGGACCTTCTACCTGGACGAGGACAGCTGGCAGACCCTCGCCGTCGACCTCTACGACAACCGCGATCAGCTCTGGCGCGTGTCGGAAGGGCACGCCATCAACTACTACGACGTGCCGACCATCTGGGGGACCGCCGAAGTCCACACCGACTTGCAGGCCGGCCGCTACCTCGCGTACGGCCTGAGCAACGAGACTACTCCCTACGACTTCTCGGTGAAGCTGACCGAGGCGGGCTTTGCACCCGACGCTCTCCGCCGCGAGGGCCTGCGTTAGCGACTGTCTAGGCTGCTGGTCCGGCCGGGGGACCCGGCCGGACCTCCTTCGTAGCTTGCAGAACGGGGGCCGCCATGGTGAAGGGTGGGTGTGTCATTACGGCAGTCCTGGCCCTGGGGCCGGGAGCCGGCGCGGTGGAGGAGCCAGCGGCCATCATGGCCCCGCTGGCTGCACGGTCGCTGCTTCTCGACGCGGCGGTCGCCGGCGAGCGCCTGGTGGCCGTCGGTGAGCGTGGCCACATCCTGATCTCCACCGACGGCGGCGCGGCCTGGCGTCAGGTCAAAGTCCCCACCCGGACCATGTTGACGGCGGTGTTCTTCCACGATGGAAAGCTGGGTTGGGCGGTGGGCCACGACGCCTTGATCCTGCGCAGCACCGACGGCGGCGAGACCTGGCGGCAGGTGCACCACGACCCCGAGGCAGGCGGCCCGCTTTTCGACGTGTACTTCCTCGACGACCAGCGGGGCTTCGCCGTCGGCGCCTACGGCTTGTTTCTGGAGACCAACAACGGCGGCGAGAGCTGGGAGCGCCGGACTATCAGCGACGGCGACGCGCACCTCCACCACCTGGCGCGGTCCGCCACCGGGCGGCTGTACCTCGCCGCGGAGCGAGGTGTGCTCTTTCGCTCCGACGATGGCGGCGAGCGCTGGACGGAGCTGCCGTCACCCTACCAGGGCTCGCTGTTCGGCAGTCTGCCATTGGCTGGCGAGGACCTGCTGCTGTTCGGCCTGCGCGGGCATGCCTTCTTCTCCGGGGACGCGGGCAAGACCTGGAGCCCCGTGGCCACCGGCGTCGACACCATGCTCACCGGCGGCTGCCGCTTGAAGGACGGCAGGATCGTGGTGGGCGGACTGGGGGGTGTCGTGCTGGTGAGCGGCGACCAGGGTCGCTCCTTTTCCCTGCATGAACAGGGCGACCGGTTGGGGATCTCGGCCGTGATTCCCGCCCCCGACGGAGGCATCGTGCTGACCGGCGAGTTTGGCGTCCGGAAGATGACCCTGGCGGCGCCGGCCGTGCCGGCGAAGTGAGGAGGGGACGATGGCTCGCAGGCTCGAAAACCTGATCTTCGGGCATCGCCGCCTGGTGCTGGTGGTGTTTGCGGTCCTCACCGTGCTGGCCGCCGCCAGCGCCACCCGGCTGCGCATCGACGCCGGGTTCGCCAAGCTGCTGCCGCTCAAGCACGAGTACATGCGCACCTACCTGCAGTACCGGGATGAGTTCGGCGGCGCCAACCGCGTGCTGATCGCCCTCAAGGTGCGCCAGGGTGACATCTTCACGCCCGGGTTCTTCACCACCCTGCGGGCGGTGACCGACGACGTCTTCTTCATCCCCGGAGTCGACCGCACCCGGGTGAGCTCCCTGTTCACCCCCAACGTCCGCTTCACCGAAGTTGTCGAGGACGGCATCTCCGGCGGCAACGTGATCCCGGCCGATTTCTCCGCCACCCCCGAGGGCCTGGCCCGAGTCCGTCGCAACCTCTTGAAGTCGGGGTATGTCGGCCGGCTGGTGGCGAACGACTTCACGGCGGCCATCGTCAGCGCGGAGCTCTTGGAGATCAACCCCAACACCGGCGAGCGCCTCAACTACATCGACGTCGCCGGTCAGCTCGAGGGAATCCGCCAGAAGCACGCGAACGGCACCGTCGGCGTCGAATTCGACTACCACATCATCGGATTCGCCAAGGTCATCGGCGACATCTCCGCCGGCGCGGCTCGGGTGGTCCTCTTCTTCGTCATCGCCTTCTTCATCACCGCGCTGTTCGTCTACGTCTACTCTCAGTCGCTCCAGCTCACCGTCATTCCGCTGGCCTGCTCGCTGGTGGCAGTGGTCTGGCAGCTCGGCCTGCTGCCGCTGCTCGGCTTCGGCATCGACCCGATGTCGATCCTGGTGCCGTTCCTGGTCTTCGCCATCGGGGTGAGCCACGGCGTGCAGATGGTGAGCGCCCACGGCTCCGAGGTCTTCGCCGGGGCCGACAGCCAGACAGCGGCGCGCGCCAGCTTCCGCCGCCTCCTGCTGCCCGGCAGCATCGCGCTCACCACCGACACCATCGGGTTCGTCACCATCTTGTTCATCCAGATCCGGATGATCCAGGAGATGGCCATCACCGCCTCCTTGGGTGTCGGCGTCATCATCTTCACCAACCTGGCGTTGGTGCCAGTGCTGCTGTCGTACGTCCGTCACGACGAGCTGTACGCGCTGAAGCTGAAGCGTCGCCACCGCCACATGGAGCCGGTGTGGCGCTCGATGTCCCGGCTGGCGCGGCCACGACCGGCGCTCCTCATCACGGCGGTGGCCCTGGGGTTGCTGGTCGCGGGCGGGTGGAAGGCCCGCCAGGTCAAGATCGGCGACCTCCACGCGGGGGTGCCGGAGCTGCACGCCGACTCGGTCTACAACGTGGACACCGACGTCATCACGCGGCGCTTCTCGATAGGCGTCGACCTGCTCTCGGTGATCGTGGAGACCGTCCCCCAGGCGTGCACCGAGTACGCCCGGGTGAGCGTCATCGACCAGTTCGAGTGGCACATGCGCAACGTTGCGGGCGTGCAGTCGGTGGTCGGTCTGCCCACCGTGGCCAAGCTCCTCACCGCCGGCTGGAACGAGGGGAGCCTGAAGTGGCGCGTGCTGCCCCGCGACCCCTCGACCTTGGCCCAGGCCGTCACCTACATCGACACCTCGACCGGCCTCCTCAACGGCGATTGCAGCGTGATGCCGGTGCTGATCTTCACCGTCGACCACAAGGCCGAGACCATCGAGCGGATCGTGGCTGCGGTCAAGACGTTTCGCGCCGCCCACGAAACCCCCGACCTCAAGTTCCGCCTGGCGACCGGGAACGTCGGGGTGATGGCGGCCACCAACGAGACGGTGGACGCGGCGCAGTTCCCCATCCTCATCGGGGTCTTCTCCGCCACCATCCTGCTCTGTCTCGTTTCCTTCAAGTCGGTCCGTGCGACCGCCTGCATCATCCTGCCCCTGGCCCTGGTCTCGCTCCTCGCCTACTCCCTCATGGCCCTCCTGGAGATCGGGCTCAAGGTCTCGACGCTGCCGGTCGCCGCCCTCGGCGTCGGCATCGGTGTCGACTACGGAATCTACATCTTCGGCCGCATGCGGGGCTTCCTGGCGGCGGGCCACCGCCTGGAGGACGCCTACCGCGAGACGCTCACCGTCACCGGCAACGGCGTCATCTTCACCGGCCTCACCCTGGCCTGCGGCGTGGCCACCTGGATCTTCTCGCCGCTCAAGTTCCAGGCCGACATGGGGCTGCTGCTCACCTTCCTCTTCCTCTTCAACATGCTGGGGGCGATCCTGCTGCTGCCTGCTCTCGCCTACTGGTTGCTCGGCCGCAGCGGCCTGACCACCCCCGAGTAGCCAGGACTAGCCGGGTTCGCGGAGCAGCCGGGTCGCGTTGTCGTGGAGCACCGCTCGGCGTAGCGCAGGGGTCCCCTCGGTCGCCAACAGGACTTTGGAGAGCGCGAACGCCTGGTGGTAGAAGGGCCAGTCGGAACCGAAAAGGATCCGCTCCGAGGGTGCCTCACCCAGGATTCGCCGCACACCATCGAGGGGCTGGCTCGACAGCTCCAGATACACGTTGCCAAAGCTCCGCGCCAGCTCCAGCGCCTCGGCCATCTGCAGGGCGCCCGAGTGGCCCAGCACGAAGGTCACCTCGGGGTTCTCCATGATCGGCCGCCGGTAGTGCCGGACTTGGCTGAGCGCCCGAGAGAGGCGCGGTTCGATCCCCACCGGCCCGCAGTGGAAGAGGACGATCAGCCGCCGCTGGCTGCAGCGACCAAAGAGTCGTTGGGCGCGCGCCGAGTCCGGCCGCACCAGTTGAACCGCCGGATGGAACTTGATCCCGCGAGCCCCCAGGGCCAGTTGCCGATCCAGCCGCCGGCCGGCAAGCGGGGCCCAGGGATGAACGGAGCCGAAACAGGTGAAGCGGGGGTCGTCTCGGGTCACCCTCAGCCAGAGTTCTGCGTTATGCGAGAAGAGCGGGAAGTCGATGGGCAGCAGCACGGCTCGCGCGATGCCCAGCTCGTCCATCTCCCGGCGCAGGCTGGGCAGGGTGTGGGAGGAGCGAAGGCCGCCGGCGGTGAGGCTTCCGAGCGTGAGGTCCCGCTTCATGGCGGCCAGGTCCTGGGCCGAGTAGTTCCGGTTGGCGTACACCTCGAGGTCGAAGGCCCGGCCCTCGGGCAGGTAGTGTCGCGCCGCTCCAGCGTCGCTCTCCACATCGACGCCCCGACCCGGACCGTAGGAGAGGGCCAGGTGGGTGTGAGCGTCGACGATGGGCCCCAGCCCGGGGTCGGCCAGCACCAAACGGCCGCCGCGCACCTCAAAGTAGGGAAGCCTCGCCAGGTCGAGGAGGTTCTCGAAGCGCGCCATGGCCGCCACTAGCCTGCGGCGAAACCGGCGAGATGGCACGATCGGATTCTGCTGTAGAATCCGGCTAGCTCTGAAACGAGACAGGTCACCATGCGATCCTATTCGACTCTGTGGCTTCCGGGGTGCCTCCTGGTTCCGGTGGTGGCCTTTCTGCTGGTCGGAGGCTGGAATACGGGACCCGCCCCGGCTCCGCACCCCGACCTGACGCCGCGTCCCAGCACCCCGTTGACAGTTCCCGTCGAGGAACCAACGGCACCAGTTGCCACGGCCCCACAGTCTCGACCTTCACCAACGCCGGCGAGTTCCCCGGTGCCGGTCGAGGAATACACCCCGAGCCCGGCCCTTCGACCCCAGAGGATCCCCGGAATCGAGTCCGCCGACCTGCTGGGCGCCCTTGAGTCCGCCGGCCTCAAGTGCACTTCGCCGGCTGTCCTCCGCCGCGGGCTGAGCTGGACCTGTTCGGCGCAAACGACCCGCGGCGACTACATGGTGACGCTCTATGGAGATCGCACAGACTCGATTCGACAGGTGAGCGCCACCGTCAGCCAGTCGGACGGCTCCGCCAGCGACATGCTGGCTGTCATGTTCCTCGCCAACCTGGCGGGAGTTCCCTACCAGGGCTCCGAGCCTCAGCGAGCTCGCCAGTGGGTTAGCGCAAATATCGGACCGGGCGGCACGCTGGCCATCGGAGGCGTCCACTTCGAGCTGAGCGGTGCCCCCGGCACACGCACCCTCGATATGGTGGTCCCGGACGTCCGGCGATGACCCACCAGGTATTCTCCGGCTACTGCGACATCCACCGGTTCGGGCACGGACCCCGAGGCTGTCCCGTCTGCAGCCGGGAGCGACGCCAGACCGACCGCAAAGAGGAACGACGTGTCCTGAAGTGGTCGGCCCTGGCGCTCGGTCCCCTGGTCCTGCTGCTCGCCTGGCTGGCGCTACCGTCCGGCAAGCCATCGGACCTTCGGCTCGATCCGTCGCCGTACCGCGCTGGCATCGAGACCCTTGAGTCCGTCCTCTTCCATGGGGATGTCCTCACGGAGGACGACCGCGACCTCGTTGCCCGTGCGGCAGAGGCCCTGTACCGAGACCTGGATACCGGCCCGCTGCGCGAAACTCCGAGGGGGAAGCTCGTTGAGGAGCTCCGCGTCTTCCTCTACATGACGGCGTTCGAGGCCCGGGAAGTGGCGCAGGCGCGCCTCGATCTGCTCCCCACCCGACGGAGATGGGAGACGTTCCGCCAGGCTACGTTCCTGCCAGCACCTTGGTTTCTTGGCAGCTCGCAGGTCCTGGACGCGGCGCAGGCCAAGGCAGCAGAGCCTCAGCCACCGAGGGATGCGAAGAGGTATCGTGAAGCACTGGACCAGTTGCGGAGCATCGCCAATCTGGTCGAATTCGACAACAACCAGATCCCTGAAGGGGGTACCCACGCCACCAGCCGCGAGGCGCGAGCCTTCGCCGAGACCCTCGCACGGGCCAAGCCCGAGGTGGCCGACTTGCGGGAGAGGTTTCCGGACTTCAACCAAGCCCCATACGGCACGGACTGGCTCGAGGCCTGGAAGTGCATGGATTACGCCGCATCTCACATCAGGCAACTCACCCCTCCGCCCGGGCAGGGTAACGTGTACCGCCAGTCCCTGGGCGTCCTGTTCTCCTCGCTGGAGTGCGCCCAGAGTGCGCTCGACCGGCTCGGCGTCTGATCTGCCTCGGGTAGCGTGATGTCCACCGCCCGCTACTGCGAGGTGCATGCCGTGGCGTATGGCCTTTCCGGTTGCGCACTGTGCCGGCATGAGGTGAAGCAGGTCTCCCGCGACCGCCAACACGAGACGAGGAGGCAAGCGCAGTTCCTGGTGGCCCCCTTGCTGATAGCCCTACTTGGAGTGGGCGTCGCCCTGCTGAGGACGGTGGACCACCGTCTCGATCCCGTCCCTCACCGGAGGACGATCGAGGCGATTGAGTCGGTCCTCTACCAGCGTGACGCGTGGGGCGAACAGGATAGGGAGCTGTTCGTACGCGCCGGACGCGCGTTGGCGTCTGATCTCGCTACCACCGTGCCCTTCGAATCCTCTCAGCGCCAATCGGCGCAGGCCGTGCGCACCCTCCTGTCCAAAGACACCGCAGCTATCGTCACGCAGTCAAACCCCGACGTCGCGTCAATGCGGGCAGAGTGGGAAGCTCAGCGAAACAAGAGCTTCCGACACGTCAACTGGTTCCGGAGAACATCCCCGGGGTTGTTCGAGGGGCCGGCCGTGTCAACCCGAATCGACGCTGATGCGAAGCGCTACAACGATGTGCTGTCGCGGTTGGGCAAAATCGTCGCGCGGGTCAACACCGATGCGGCCCAGCTACCCAGACGACTCACTGACACGTCTAACCCCGCCGTAGCGGACTTCGTGGACACCACGATCCCGGCGATCCGGGCGGACATCACGGGCATAAGGCAGGGACTCCCTACCGCCCCCGAGCTGAACGAACCGGCGTGGCGGGTCGCGTACGATCACCTCCTTGCATGCATCGACCTCGCCGAGGCGGTGAGCACCTACCACGAACGCCACGGGGGACTCGCCCGATTCGCGATCCAGGGCTTGGCCATCGACTTGAGCGCCCAGATGGCGCAACTCCGGGAAGCCATCACGGCTGCATCCCATTGAGGCCGACGAGTGAGCGACAAAGCGGCCGGCCGAAGGGCGGGTGGTCGTGTTGCTAGCGGCGGCGCTGCTCGTATCGACTGCCGGGGGTTTCGAGATCGGCGTCCACGGTGGGCGGGTGGCGCCGTTCTATCAGCAGACCTTCCACTGGGGGGCCGGCACCTTGCCGGCGGTGATCCCCGGAACCGAGATCCGGCAGCAGGGGGTCTTCACGCTCGAGGCCCGGGGAAGCACCGCGCTGGGCGGGAGCGCCAGCCTCTACCTGCTGCCGCTGCTGGGCCTGGAGGTTCGTCTGGATACGTTAGATGTCGAGGTCGACGTCACCGACGCCCGCTTCGACGTCCACGCCGACCTGCCGGCGCCGCTCCCCGACTTCGACACCACGCTGACTCTCGCCGCCGGCACCGTGGACCTCGAACGCCTGCGACCCCTCTCCTTGAACCTCAAGCTCAAGACGCCCGGACCCCTGGGCGTCACCCTCTCCGGCGGCATCAGCTACCTGCCGGCCCTCTCCCTCACCATCACCCAGCCGCTGGCGCTGGGGGTGACCGGGGTCGCCGGCGGCCAGTTCCAGATCGCAACCCTCGACATGAGGGCGGAGGCGCGGCCGGAGACGGAGGGCGACTACAGCCGCTTCGGCTTGAACGGGGGCCTGGGCCTGCGTCTGGCGCTTGGCTCCCACTTGGCGCTCTCCGCCGAGGGCCGCTACTTCATCTTCCAGAAGTACCGCCTCACCTGGAGCCCCGCCTCCGACCGCCCGCTCACTCCGCTGGAGCAGACGCTGCGGGATGCCACCCTGGCCAATCTGAACGCCGTGGAGTTCAACCCCCAGTGCTTCCAGGTCACGGTGGGCCTGGCGGTTGTCTTCTGATCTACTCCTCCCGAGAATGGTCGCGGCGCGAGAAGAAGTCCGTCGTTTCTCGACTCTCGACGCGCGGCTTCGCCGCTTTCGGTTGCGGGGGAGCCGCGCTAGGGGGCACCTACCGCCGTGCGGGCGTCCCCGAGGGCGGGCCCACGATCGACTGATAGACCAGGGTGCGGAACTTCTGCTGCAAGTCGGAACCGCCGCTCGGCAGCAACTGCGCCATGAAGACCGCGACCAGCTCTTCCTGCGGGTCCACCCAGTAGCTGGTGAAGTAGGCGCCACCCCAGCCGAAGCCGCCCACCGAGCCGTACCGGCCGGCCTTCCCGAGGCTCTCCGTGAGCTCGAAGCCGAGGCCGAAGCCGAAGTTGCCGTCGCTATAGAGCGAGCCCACGTGGTTCACCGTCATCAGCTCGATGGTCTTGGGACCGAGCACCCGCACGCCGTCGAGCTGACCGCCGTTCCGCAGCATCTCGAGGAAGCGCCCGTAGTCGCGGGCGGTGGAGACTAGTCCAGCTCCGCCGGAGAAGGCCACGCGAGGCCCCTCAAGGTAGTGACCCTGGCCCTTCTGGGGATCGGTGGCCCGCTCCAGCCGCCCGTCCTTCACCGCGTACACGGCGGCCAGCCGGTCCTTCTGCGTGGGCGGGAGGTAGAACCGGGTGTCGACCAGTCCCAGCGGTCCCGTAATGCGTTGGGCGAAGAAGTCGGCCAGGCTCAGGCCGGAGACCTTCTCCACCACCGCGCCCAGGATGTCGCTGCTGTAGCCATAGACGAACCTCTCGCCCGGCTGTGCGTCCATCGGCAGGCCGGCCATGCGCTCCACCACGGCGGACACCGGCTCGGCGCGATCGGCGAAGTACCAGCCCTGGATCCCGGCCGCCTTCCACTGGTCCTGCGCCGGCCCCACACCATAAGAGATGCCGGCGGTATGCGTCAGCAGGTCGCGGATGGCGATCTCGCGCTTGGCCGGAACCGCGCTCACCGGGGTGGCGGCCACCGCGTTGGCCGGCGGCGGCACCGCCACCGTGGTCTTCTTGAACGCGGGGATGTACTTCGAGACCGGGTCGGAGAGCCCGAGCTTCCCTTCCTCCACCAGCATCATGGCGGCAACGCTGGTGACCGCCTTGGTCTGCGACGCGATGCGGAAGATGGTGTCCTTCCGCATCGCCACCCCGGCTTCGAGGTCGGCCTTGCCGAAGGCCTCGTGGTGCACCACCAGGCCATGGCGGGCCAGATAGGTGACGACACCGGCTACCTGGCCCTGGTCCACGTACTGCTGCATCACCCAGCGCAGGCGCTGCAAGCGCTCGGATGAAAGGCCGACCGACTCCGGCGTCGACGCCAGCGGGGCCTCCGCCCACAGTGCGGGCGCGGCGGCGAGCAGCAGTGTGGGGAGCAAGCGGGCGAGCAAACGGCGCCGTGGGGTCATGGCATCCTCCGGAGACAGCGGTCAGACCGACGGCGCATGGTACATCGAGGCGGGTCCCGCGGCCGGTCTAGCCTCAGCTGGTCGTCATCGCTCGGGCCAACTCGCCGGCCGTCACGAAACGCACTCCCCAGTGGCGGAGGCGGCCCAGGATGTCATCCACGGCCCGCTCCATCCAGGGGCCGAGGTGACGCAGGAACACCCGCTCGCGAAGGCCGCGGGCGATGCCGGGCCGGGGGCCCAGCTCATAAGGATGGAAGTAGTACTGGGCATCGCCGGTCCGGAGGGCATGGCGAAGCCCGATGAGGGTCCAGGAGCGCCCCAGCACCCGGGTCAGAATGCCGGTGGCTGCCGGTAGGCGCAGCAGCGGAAAGGTGGGCAGCGGGATCTCCACCAGGTCGCCGCCGGGATCCGGACAGGAGAAGCCTGCGGAGAAGCGATACGGGTTCTGAGCCCGATGTCGGTGTCCGAAGTCCTTGCCCAGCAGGCTTCGGGAGGTGCAGACCGAAGCGTCGTAGGCGAAACCCAGCTCCCGGAGTACCGGGATCATGAAGTCCCGCAGGAGAAGGTTAGGCGCACGGTAACCGGTCACCGCCGGCCCCACCAGATCGGCAAGCACCCGCTGGCCGCGGGTCAGCTCCTCATGAAAGCCCGCCTCGCCCAAGAGGTCGATGTCGACGTGGTGGAAGCCGTGACAGCCGATCTCGTGGCCGCGACCGGCGATTTCCCGCACCAGCTCCGGGTAGAAGCCGGCCACCTCGCCCAGAATGAAGAAGGTGCCGCGCACCCGGTGGCGGTCGAAGAGGTCGAGGATCCTGCGGGTCGGCGCGACCAGCTCGCCGGCCGGCCGATCGGCATCGTAGTGTTCGCGGAAGCAGGCTGCCGTGCTCGGCCAGCGAGACCGCAGCGATCCGGTCGCCCAACGGCAGTGGTACCACTCATCGAGGTCGACCGATACCACGAGCCGCCGCTCGCTCATCAGGCGGGGGTCGCGGCCTCTCGGCGCCGGATCACGTAGACGGCGACCGGCCACAGGGGCGGCCGTACCGTCTTCTCCACCGCCAGGTCCGGACGGGCCGCGGCCAGGGGCAAGAACTTCTCCGGGGGAACGAAGATGCGGTTGACGCCCAGAAGCGCCCGGGCGCCGCTGCCCCGCACAACGAATGCGTCGAGGAAGGCCTCGATCACCGAGGTCCCCTCGGGCCCCCCGTCGGACTGAAAGTCGCCGGGAGCGGCCAGCAGGCGGGTGGGGACGTAGGGGATGTTGAAGGTGATGCAGTCGAAGTCACCCTCGACGCCCTCGAAGAAGCGGGCCTCTACCACCCGGTTGGGGGCCCGGTTCCGGGCCACGTTCTCCCGAGCCTGGCGGACGATCTCGGGGTGGATGTCGGTGGAGACCACCTGGCAGCCGGTTCGCCGCCACAAGGACAGGCCGATCGAGCCGAAGGCGCCCGTCCCCATGTCCAGCAAGCGCGAGTCGCGACTCAGGTAGGCGCGGGCCGCACGGACCAGGACCGGCGTCGTGATGTCGAAGTAACGCGCCCCTTCGGGGCACGGCGGGAAGTCGACACCGAGGAGCCAGCGGGCAAGCGGGCGAGAGCGCGAAAGGCCCTTGGCCGCGCGCCTCACCCAGGAGACGGAGGTCATGATGCCGGGCCGGCCTTCTCGATCACGTAGCTGCCGATGACCAGGGCGTCCATGCCCGAGCCAAAGAAGCAGCGCACCGCATCCCGGGGCGTACAGACGATGGGCTCGTCCTTCACGTTGAAGGAGGTGTTGAGGACCCCGGGCACGCCGGTCCGGCGCCGAAACGCCTCCAGCAAGTCCCAGTACCGCGGGTTCGTTTGGCGGCTCACGGTCTGGGGCCGCGTGGTGTGGTCCACCCAGTGCATGGCGCTCTGGATTCCGTCGTGCATCCCGTCGGCCACTTCGAAGGCCATGATCATGAAGGGGGAAGGAGCCGGCTTTTTCGCGTACTCGGCGAAGTGCTCCTCCTGGATGGAGAGCGCGAAGGGCCGCCAGGCCTCGCGGAACTTCACCCGGTCGTTGACCCGGTCCTTCATCTCCGGGTTTCTCGGATCCGCCAGGATCGAGCGCCCCCCCAGGGCCCGCGGTCCGCACTCCATGCGGCCCTGGAACCAGCCCACGATCCGTCCCTCGGCGATCAGCCGCGCCGCCTCTTCGGCGGGCTCCTCCGAGCGGCGATAGACGAGGCGGTTCAACTTCAGGACCGCCTCGATCTCCGGGTCGCTGTACTCGGGTCCCCAGTAGAGATGATCGAGGACGAACCTGCAGTCGTCGCCCTGGTCCATGGCCACCACCTGCGCCGCGCCCAACGAGACGCCTCCGTCGTAGGCGATGGGTTGGACGAACAGCCGCTGGGCCACCCCCTGCTTGTGAATCTCGCCGTTCATCTTGCAGTTCAGGGCCACCCCTCCGGCCAGGCAGAGGTTCTGACTGCCGGCCAGCCGCAGGGCCAGCTTCGCCAGGTGGATGCCGGCGGCCTCCAGCCGGCTCTGCACGGCCCGAGCGATGTCCCGGTGACGATCGGTCAGCGGGTCCCGGGCGCCTCGCGGCGACCCCAACCGCTCGACCAGGGCGTCGCTAAAGAACTTGCCGTAGCTGCGCCGCCCGTAGAAGAGATAGTCGGCGTTCACCCGGAAGCCGTCGTCGGTGAGCTCCAGAACTTCTGCCACCAGGGTCTCGATCTCAGCGTTAGGCGTGCCGAAGGGCGCCAGCCCCATCAGCTTGACCTCGCCCTCGTTGGGACTCCAGCCCAGGAACTCGGTGAAGGCCGAGTAGAACCAGCCCAGGGAGTGGGGGATGTTGATTTCCTTGAGGAGCGTCAGCCGCTTGCCTTCGCCGCGGAAGATGGTGGTGGTGTTCTCTTCCCCGTGGCCGTCGAAGACCAGCACCGCGCTCTCCTCGAAACCCGAGCAGTAAAAGGCGCTGGCCGCGTGAGCCAGGTGGTGCTTCACGAACACGATGGGGGGAATCCGCCCCTCCAGGTAGCCGGCGTCGCGCAGGCCCAGCACGATGCTCTCGGTGAGCACCCGGGGCTGGAAGCTGAGCAGGCTCCGCATCCCCGCCAGCACTCCGGCACCCAACGAAGGCCGGCCCTGGGGAACCGATCGGGCCCGAACCCTCGCCGGCTGCAACTGCTGGCTCAGGAAAGAGCCGGCCAGAAACAGCGGGAATCGCCACCGGTAGGCGTTGGCGTCCCAGCCGAAGGCGATGGCGTCCACGTCGGCCAGGGTGAGCCCGGCTCGGTCCAGACAGAAGCGGATGGAGTGGCTGGGAAAGTAGCCGAGCGCCTGCTTGACGCGAACGAAGCGCTCCTCCTCCACGAAGGCCACCAACTGGCCGTCTTTGAGGATGCAGGCCGACGGGTGGCCGCCGACATCGCAAGCGATGATTCCCAGGACGTTCATGCGAGCCCGGCATGATACAACGGCCGGCGCGCCCGCGTGGAGGGTATGATTCGCCGATCAGCAACCCTGACTTTGGCGCGCAAGAGGAGGCTCATGCCAGCAGTCGAGTTTCAGGACCTCGAACAGCTCCGGCAGCGGATCGGCCAAGAGATCGCGGTGAGCGACTGGCTCACCATGACCCAGGATCGGGTCGACCGCTTTGCCGAGGCCACCGGAGACCACCAGTGGATTCACGTCGACCGTGAACGTGCCGCCGGCTCGCCGTTCGGCGGCACCATCGCGCACGGCTTTCTGACCCTCTCCCTGATCCCCCACTTTCTGACCACCACGATCGCCCTGCCGAGCGCCAGGATGACGATCAACTACGGCCTGAATCGGGTGCGCTTCACCACCCCGGTCCCCACCGGCAAACGGGTGCGCGCGCGTTTCGCTCTGGACGCCATTGAGGAGGCGAAGGGCGGAGCGCTGGACCTGATCTGGAAGGTGACCGTCGAGCTGGAAGGCAGTGACAAGCCTGCCTGCGTCGCCGAGACCATCCTGCGACGCTATGCAGGTTGAGCGCACCTGAAGCACTGGAGGACTGCATGAAAGCCCTGTTGTGTACCGAGCTCGGCTCGCTCGATAAGCTGTCGGTTCAGGACCTGCCTTCGCCACGCCCGGGACCCCATCAAGTCCTGATCGAGGTGAAGGCCAGCTCCATCAACTTCCCCGATGCGCTCATGGTCAAGGGCCTGTACCAGGTCAAGCCACCCCTGCCCTTCTGCCCCGGCGCCGAGCTGGCCGGCGTGGTCAAGGAGCTGGGCCCCCAGGTGAGCGACCTCGCGGTGGGTGACCGGGTGATTGCCTTCTGCGGTCAGGGGGGATTCGCCGAGGAGTGCCTGGCGCCGGCCGACCGGCTGCTGCCCTTGCCGTCCGGCATGGACTTCGACGTCGGCGCGGCCTTCGGTCTCACCTACTGCACGTCGTTGCACGCGCTCCAGGAGCGGGCCCAGTTGAAGCCGGGCGAAACCCTGCTGGTGCTGGGCGCGGCGGGCGGGGTGGGCCTCGCCGCCGTCGAGATCGGCAAGATCCTGGGCGCGCGGGTGATCGCCGCCGCCTCCAGCGACGACAAGCTGGCGTTATGTGTGGAGGCCGGCGCTTCCGAGACCATCAACTACGGCAGCGGAGACCTGCGCCGGCGTCTCAAGGACCTGGCCGGCGACCGGGGCGTGGACGTGGTCTACGACCCCGTCGGCGGCGCCTACTCTGAGATCGCGCTGCGCGCCACCGGCTGGGGCGGGCGCCTGCTGGTGGTCGGCTTCGCCAGCGGCGAGATCCCGGCGATCCCGCTCAACCTGGCGCTGCTCAAAGAGCGCTCGATCATCGGCGTCTACTGGGGCGACTGGACCCGGCAAGACCCCGCCGGCCACCTGCGCAACGTGCAGCAGCTCGCCGACTGGTTCGCCGCCGGCAAGATCCACCCCGTCATCAGCGAGCGGGTGTCCTTGGCCGACACCCCGGCCGCCATGGCGCGGCTGACAGCGCGGCAGGTCAAGGGCAAGGTCGTGGTGCTGCCGTCGGGCACCGGCGAAGGCAGGCCGACGTGAAGTCGCATACCGCGTACCTCACCATGAACGTCGCCGCCCGCATGGACTTCGTCAACATCACCCGGGAGGTGGAGGAGGCGGTGACCGAGAGCGGAGTCCGGGAAGGGCTCTGCCTGGTGAACGCCATGCACATCACCGCCTCGGTCTTCATCAACGACGACGAGCCCGGCCTGCACCAGGACTACAAGCGCTGGCTGGAGCAATTGGCGCCTTACGATCCCAGCCCCACCCGCTACCACCACAACCGCACCGGCGAGGACAACGGGGATGCCCACCACAAGCGCCAGCTGATGGGGCGAGAGGTGGTGGTGGCGGTGACGAACGGGAAGCTGGACTTCGGTCCCTGGGAGCAGATCTTCTACGGCGAGTTCGACGGACGAAGGCCCAAGCGGGCCTTGATCAAGATCATCGGGGAGTGAGCGCCGGCGTCAGTTCACCAGCCCCACGATCACGTCGACCACGCGGGAGGTGGCCGCTTCGAGCTTCACCAGGTCCCCGTCCACGATTCCGTAGCGAAAGCCCACCCGGGGCCGGCCCAACCGGATCTCGAGGGCCGGCGGAAGCGGAAGCACAACCACGGCGGCCGGCAGCGGGTGCCCCACCAGGTAGCGCTTGCGCGCCTGGCCCGGGGGCAGGCAGCCGTTCTTCTTCTTGGCGAGCCCGGGGGGACACTTGCCCCGACCGTGCTGTTCGACGAAGAAGGCGCGTGCGTGCTCGCGCTCGGGGCCGAGGAACCGGAACTTGACGTCGACCGGTCCAGCGTGAACCTCGACGCTGGCCTCCCCTTCGTGCTTTGGCTTCTTGTCCTTCTTGCCGGCCACGGCCGCGGCGGGATCCCAGGCGAGACCCAAGCAGAGGAGCAGAATGAGACGGTGCATGAGCCACCTCCTCGGCCAAGGATGCGCGCGGCGCGGCTTCCTGGCAAGCCGCCGGCGTGACCAGAGAGCCAACCGCCGCACCAGTACGCGACGACGCTTGCTGGGTTCGAATCCTGCCGCAGGCGCGTATATCATTGGGCCGTGATGCGCAGTCGCAGAGGAGGCTTGCGGTGATGAGAACGGGACGGCCAGGGGACACCAAGGGACGGGCCGCGACGGCGTGCCTGCTGCTTGCCTTCGCGGCGGCCACACCGGCCGGCGTGAGAGCGCAAGCCCTCAGCCCGGCCCCCATCCCCGCTCTGGAGTTGGGTGAGGTGGTGCCCGCCTTCGATGCGGAGGCCATCGATGGCAGCAGGCGCCACGTCGACTACCCCAAGGGGTCGACCACCGTGCTCCTGTTCTTCCTGAGCAGTTGTTCCACCTGCCACCGCATGATCCCGGAGTGGAACCGCGCGTACAGCCGCAAGCCCCAGAACCTCACGGTGGTCGGCGTCATGCTGGACCGGGAGCCGCCGGGGTTCTTCGAGGCCATGTCCATCTCCTTTCCGGTGGTCCGATCGCTCAGCCGGGACTTCGGCCGCTCCTTCAAGATCCAGCGCGTCCCAGTGACCCTGCGGGTCGGCGCCGGGGGCAAGGTCGAGGATGTCGCCGTCGGCATGCTGGACCCGATTCGTCTGGGAGAGCTGTTCAGACGATAGTGGAAAGAGCCGCCCGCCAATCTGCCCGCGACAAGGGGTTCCGCATGGCACTCCTCGCCCCAACAGAGAGCAGCGAACGGTAGCGCAGGCCGTCCCGGCGCCTCCGCGGCCGTGGTCAGGAGGCGTCGGCCCTCAGCGAGCCAAACTGGCGCTCTGCTCGTTCGACAGGGCCTCCGCGGCGCGGACCAGGGCCAGGAACTGCGCCCGGTAGCCCTCGCGATCCTGTCCGCGGGCGGCCTCGGCTAACGCCAGGACGGAGGCGTAGCTGGCGCCGCCCTTGTGTTCCGACTCCCGGAGCAGCATTCCGAAGGCGGCCACCGCGGCGGCGAAGCGGAGGTTGGTCGACGGCTCATTCGCGACGTCCTTGACGGTGACGCTCAGCAGACGACTCCGGCCGCCGTCAGGCGCCTGATGGCGCAGCTTCACGGTCATCCACTCGTCGCTCTTGGCCGCGTCCGAGAGCGCTTGGGGGGCCTGGTACTTCAGGGGATCGACACCGGGAAGGGCCATCGAGGCGCCTACCGGAACGACTTCGTACAGGGCGGTCACCGAGTGGCCGGCGCCGATCTCGCCGGCGTCCTTGGTGTCGTCGGCGAAGTCCTGGTCGCGCAGCAGCCGGTTCTCGTAGCCGAGCAGACGGTAGGCGAAGACCCGGCTGGGGTTGAACTCCACCTGGATCTTCACGTCCTTGGCGATGGTGACCAGAGTCCCGCCGGCCTCGCTGACCAGCACCTTCCGACCTTCAGCCAGGGTGTCGATGTAGGAGTAGTTGCCGTTACCGCTGTCGGCGAGCTTCTCCATGGTCGAGTCCTTCAGGTTGCCGGCGCCGAAGCCAAGCACCGAGAGAAAGACGCCCGTCTTCCGCTTCTCTTCGATCAGGCGCAGCAGATCGCCCTGGTTGGTGATCCCGACATTGAAGTCGCCGTCGGTGGCCAGAATCACGCGGTTGATGCCGTTCTTGAGGAAGCTGGCCTCGGCGGTGGCGTACGCGAGCTGGATGCCGGCGCCTCCCGCGGTGGAGCCGCCGGCCTCAAGTGAGGACAGGGCCCGTCGGATCGTCTCCCGCTCATCGCCTGCGGTCGGTGGCAACACCAGGCCGGAAGCGCCGGCGTACACGACGATGGCAACCCGGTCTTGCGGCCGCAGGTGATCGACCAGGAGACCCATGGCGGCCTTCAGCAGCGGCAGCTTCCGCGGCTCGTCCATGGATCCGGAGACGTCGAGGAGGAAGGTGAGGTTGCGGGGCGGCAGGCTCGCCTGGTCGAGGTTCCGGCCCTGGAGGCCGACCAGGAACAGCTTGTGGCCAGGGGCCCAGGGGCAGCCGGCGGCCTCGGTGGTGACCGAGAAGGGCTCGGCGTCCGAGGGCTGCGGATAGTCGTAGCGGAAGTAGTTGACGAGCTCCTCAATCCGCACCGCGTCCCGCGGCGGCAGCCGGCCGGCGGTCAGGAATCGCCGAACGTTGGCGTAGGACGCGGTGTCCACGTCGATCGAGAAGGTCGAGAGGGGGTTGCTGGCGACAGCGAGGAACGAGTTGTCGCGGATGCGATCGTAGGCCTCGGTGTTGAAGTCAGGACGGGCGCGGCCCCAACCACGCTCCAGGGGGCGGTCGCTGCCCTCCATGGCCAACCCCGCCACCACACCACCCACGACGCCGCCCGGAACGCCGCCTTCCACGCCACCGGCAATCCCCGCAGCCGACATCTCTTCCCGCGCTCCCGATCGAGGGGGGGCCGTCCCCTGGTGCGGCGGCGGGGGCATGACGAGGGGCGCGGGGCCCGCGGCCGCGTCAGGCGCCGCCATTGGGCGGGCGTCATACGAGGGCATGGCCTTCTGAAGCGCCGGAGTGGTGACAAACCACGCGGTCAACAGCACGGTGGCCAGGCCGGCGCACACGACGATCCACGTCTTGGTGTTCACGAGAGACCTCCCTCTGCGGTACCGGCGAGGGCCGGCTGCGGCGTTCTACCTGTTGTCGCCGCACCAGGGCCGCCCTCTGGCTCCCGCTCTCGCCGGCTTGGACACCGTTCGTTGCGTCGGGTTCCCGAGGGAACTCGGGCGCCGCGGGGCGGTGCCTCCTCGGGATTCACCTCGCGAGTCGCGCTCCGCCCTGGGGGTGGTCGCCGACCCTTCGGTCGCTCCGGGGGCCGCGGACCGCTGTTGATGAGAAGCGTTGCCACCCGAGAACTGGCTCGACCTCGCCTGAGTTACTCACGGCCGCAGCGCGCGCGCCCAACGAGTCCGTCCACTGATCGCTGCGGCTACGGCACTAGGCCGCGCGGACCCGGATGCGAGGCTCGATCCGTTTCCACACGGTGCGCCGTGCCACCCGGAGGTCGTAGTCCGACTGGAGATCGAGCCAGATCTCCGGGGACACGCCGAAGTACTTCCCCAGCCGAAGGGCCGTGTCCGCGGAGATCGCGCGTTTGCCGTTCACGATGGCGCTGATGCGGTTGGGCGGCACCGGGATGTCTCGCGCCAGCGCGTTGATGCTGACGCCGAGCGGGCGAAGGAACTCCTCCTGGAGGATTTCACCCGGCGGAATGGGGTCGAGCAGCTTCGCCCGCGATGCCGGCGGCCTAGTGGTAGTCGACGATTTCGACGTCATGGGGTCCCCCCGGTCCACCGAAAGCAGATGCGCCATTGGTCGTTGATCCAGATGGCGTGCTGGCCCTTCGGGCGCCTTTGAGAGCTTCGAGCTGATTGCCCGGTGGTACCCGGAGGTCTTGCGGGAGCCGGGCTCGATGGAGGTAGAGGAGTCTGCGCCGAGCCGGTCTCTCGATGGCGCGGAAGCGAGCAACGTCCTCGTCATTGAAGAGCGCTTCGGTGGCCTTGCTCCGGAAGGACCGGATCACCAGCACAGGCTATTGCGCCTCACGTACTACGTCAAGCCCCGCCCCGGCGACGGCATCCTCGCCCGGTGCCGCCGCTCCGTCCCGCTCCCCCGGCGGCCACAGCCAGGCGGCGCCGCGGACCCCGCTGGAGTCGCCGTGAACCGGGGGTAGCAATCGAGTCGCCACCTGGTCCGAGAAGACGTGGGCGCCCCACAGCCGGGGAACGTTCTCGTACAGCCGGGCGACCTTGGAGAGGCCGCCGCCCAGCACGATCACGGCCGGATCCAGCACGTTGATCACGCCGGCCAGGGCCCTGGCCATGCGGTCCTCGTAGCGACCGAGGCTGGCCTCCGCCCGGCTGTCCGCGGCCTCGGCGCGCGCCACCACCTCGGGAGCCGTCGCCGCCTCGCCGGTGACACGCTGGTGGTCGCCGGCCAGGCCCGGCCCCGACAGCCAGGTCTCGATGCAGCCATGGCGGCCGCAGTAGCAGGGCGTCCCCGGCCTCTCGTCCTCTCGCGGCCAGGGCAACGGGTTGTGGCCCCACTCCCCGGCCACAGCGTTAGGGCCGGTCCAGATGCGGCGGTCGACAACCAGGCCGCCGCCGGTGCCGGTGCCGAGGATCACACCAAACACCAAACGAGCCGAGGCAGCCGCGCCGTCCACCGCCTCGGAGAGGGCGAAGCAGTTGGCGTCGTTGGCAAAGCGCAGCGGCCGGGCGAGCAGGCGCGAGAGGTCGCGGTCCAGCGTCTGCCCGTTGAGCCAGGTGGAGTTGGCGTTCTTGACCCGGCCGGTGGCCGGCGACAGGGCACCCGGCATGCCGACGCCTACCGAGCCGATGCGGCCCAGCTCGCGCTCCAGGCCGAGCACGAGATCGACGACGGCGGCCAGCGTCGCCGGATAGTCGTCGCGCGGCGTGGGCACCCGCCGGCTCGCCAGCAGCCGGCCGTCGGTGTCCTCGAGCGCAGCCGCCTCGATCTTGGTCCCGCCGAGATCCACTCCTATGCGCATGTGAAGATCCCTTGGCGCCGGCCTCGCGCCAGCCGGTGGGCCCGGACCGCTGCCTCCCGGCCCGCGCTGGCATCGAGGTGCCGCTCCGCGCTCCAACGCTCGGCCATTGTCATTGGACTACGATTCGGGCCTCGCGAGTCGCGCTTCGGACACCTCGATGTCCATCTCGCGGTCCGATCGCCGTCCGTTTCGGTTTCGGCCGGCGGTTTCTTCTGATTCTTCTCTGTGCCTCTGTGTCTCTGTGGTTTCCTGTTCGTGTGGGGGCCTGGCTCGCCCTGGCGTAGCGGATCGCTGTCCGTTAGCCATCCCGGTCGCCGAACACCTCGGCCGCCGCCCGCACCGTGTTCACGTGGATGGTCACCGTGTCCGAGGTCCTGGCCGCGTAGCCGCCGGCCAGGGTGACGGCCACCGGCACCCCCGCTTTGCGGGCGGCGGCGAAGACCCGCCGATCCCGCTCCCGCAGCCCCTCCAGGGTCAGACCCAGGCCACCCAGGAGATCGTGCTGGTAGGGATCGGCCCCGGCCAGATAGAAGAGCAAATCGGGCGTGAAGTCGAGGACCGCCTGCAGAGGGCCCGCCAGCGCCGCCAGATAGGCGTCGTCGTCGACCCCATCCGGCAGGCCCACGTCGATCCGGCTGGGGGGCTTCAGAGCCGGGTAGTTGGCCTCCTGGTGCAGCGAGACGGTGAAGGTATCGGGGTCACCCGCGAAGATCTCCGCGGTGCCGTTGCCCTGATGGACGTCGAGATCGAGGACCGCGGCGCGGCCCACGTTCCCGGCCGCGCGCAGGGCGAGGATGGCGACCGCCACGTCGTGGATCAGGCAGAAGCCCTCGCCGTGGTCGGGGAAGGCGTGGTGGAAGCCGCCGCCGATGGCCACCGCGCAGCCGTCGCGTTTGGCACAACGCGCCGCCTCGGTGCTGGCTCCGGCCGCCAGCCAACTGGCCTCGACCAGCGCCTTGGACCAGGGCACCTCCAGCACTCGAACCTCCGCTTCGCTGAGGGCGCCTTGCTGGAGCTTCCTCAGGTACTCGGGGGTGTGCACCCGGAGCAGATCCTGATCGGTCGCCGGATGGGGCGCCACGAAGTCCCCGTGGTCGGCTATCCCCGCCTCCAGCAGCCGGTCCCGCACCAAACGATACTTCTGGGCTGGGAACACGTGAGCCCCCAGATCGACGGTGAGGCCGGGGTGAAAGAGCAGCTTGAAAGGCAGCACGCCGCCGAGACCTACTTCTGGCAGCGGTAGACGAAGGCCGGGGGTAGGTTACGCCAGACCACGGCCGAGCTCTCGACCCGGGGGAAGTTCGACTCCAGCAGGCGGCGAAAGCGACGCCCCGGGGGCAGCCAGGCGGCGTGAAGGTAGGCGAAGGTGGCGAAGCGGCCACCGGGCCTGAGCGCCGCCACCACCGCGCCCAGCAGCCGTTCCTGACGCTCCGGGGAGAAGGCGACCCAGGGCAGCCCGCTGATCACGCAGTCGGGCGAGGAGCGGCCGCCGGCTTTGAGGTGCTGCGTCAGGTTCTCCGCGCAGTCGTTCACCACCTGCGCCCGCGGGAAACGAGCCGCCAGCATCTCGGCCAACTGGGGATTGATCTCCAGACACAGAAGGTGCGCCTCGGGTTTCAGATGAGCCTCGATGGTGCGCGTGAAGACCCCGGTCCCCGGGCCCAGCTCCACCACCGTCTCGGCTGCCTCCAGCCCCATGCCCTCGGCCATGCGTTCGGCGAGCCGAGCCGAGCTGGGCGCGACCGCTCCGGTGTCGAAAGGCCGCTTGACGAAGGCACCGAGGAATTGGACGTGGTCGCGCATCAAGCGGCATTCTCGCACGGAGGCCCGGGAAGCGCCTGGCCTGGGTGCGTTGGCGCGTTTCGTGTCCGATCGGGATAGGGGGGCCGGCTCACGCCGGCCACCCCTCCCACACCACCCGGCATGCGGGTCCGCACCGGGCGGTTCGCGAAGTTGAGGTCAGGGGCGCGGCTTCGGGAGGTAGAGCCTCGGGAGGCCGAGCCC
>DATECU010000104.1:0-18940 GCA_035286745.1 Vicinamibacteria bacterium
AACGGCGATCCCTACACAACGCTCTCCGGCGGCCTGCCGATCGCCGCCGGCATCGTCGTTCCACCTGCCACAGGGACCGTCGGAGGGGCGGTGCGCTGGGCGACCCGGGGGATCTCGGGTAGTTGCCCGGTGAGCCTTCAAGTCGTCGTCAGTGCCTCGGGCGGCACGGTATCGGGCACCGTGTGCGGCGTCCCGGTCAGCACCAGCGTCTAGATCCGTCCCTCGACAGCCCACCTGGCACGGCCGAATCCACGCCCTCAAGTGACCCTGCGTCGACCTCGACGCGGTCTTCTGCCTCGCCAAGACGGCGTTCGACCTGAGCCGACGGCCTACCGCCGTCCCGCTTGGCTCTCCATCTTGAAGAACATCTTCCACGAGCCGTCAGGCAGCGGAACCACGAAGGGATCGGTGATCTGCTTGCCCTCGGGCGGGGCCAAACGGACACCGGGCTCCTGGGTCCAGGTGAGGCCGTCGTCGGAGAGGAAGCTGCCCACGTAGTTCGGGGCCGCCTGGTTGAAGGCGTAGAGCCGGAGGCGACCATCCGCTAGGCGTAGTGGCGCCGTGGTCCCCCACTTCTCGAGCGGCAACGGCCCCAGGTAGGTGAAGGTCAAGCCGTCGTCGCTGCGGGCCATCACCGTGCCCTGCCCTGAGGCGAAGACGTACATCAGCCACTCCCGGCCGCTCCAGAAGACATCGGGGTCCACCAGGCCTGGGTATGCGAAGACCACACCCTCTTCCTGGAAGCGAATCCCGTCAGTGGAGATTGCGGCGTGGATCTCGTGGATGCCGGCCGCGCCGGGGTCGTCGGCCGACGCGTAGTAGTAGAGCCGGAAGCGCCCATCGCCTAACCGGACGATCGACGGGTCCACGGCCTTGGTTCCGGCGCGCCCGGCGACGGTGCAGCCGAGGACGGTGAAGGACCTCCCCGCGTCCACCGATTCCGCGCAGTTCACGTTCTCGGGCATCTGGCTGGCGTCGACGTAATAGAGGCGGATGCGCCCATCGGGGAGGGCGATGGCGGCCGGGACCGAAGCGTGATCGAGGAGAACCACACCGTCGTGGCTGAACGTCGAGCCGTCCGGGCTCGAGGCACTGAGCACCTGGTGGAAGAAGGGACCTCCCTGCGGCTGCGGAGCCTGCGCCACCGCCAGCGCGGGCATCGTCGTGCCCAAGAACACTGACAGCACTCTGCTCGACGTCATGTTCGACCTCCCGGAGGGACGTCCTGGAGGTTGGACCTGGCGCCCTGCCCCGGAGTTTGACGCCGCCGGAGGAGGAGTGACGGGCATCACACCCCAGGTGGCCGACCCTCAACCGGAAGGGGCACTCTCCGGAACCGGAAGAAGAGGGCCAGGTCATAGACGATCTTCAGGCCACCGCTGAGGAAGAAGGGGGCTCCGGTGGCCGCGACAGCCATGGTCAAGCCCGAGACGAGCGGTGCGCAGGCTTGGGCCAGCGCCCGGGCGCTGCCGGTCAGGCCGGCGGCCGCGGGCCGCTCTTCTGGCGCCACCAGCGCCATCGTGTACGCCTGACGCGTGGGCACGTCCATCTGGGACAGCACGTGCCGCAGGAGCAGGACCGTCGCCGCGGCCGAGAAAGAGGGCATGAGCGGGACGACGAGCAGCAAGACGTTCGAGGGCAAGTGGGTGAAGACCATCGTGTTCAGCAACCCAAAGCGGTCGGCAAGCCGGGTGGCCAGCAGGAAGGAAAGCGCAGAGAGCAGGTTGGTCCCGAAGAAGAGGGCCCCCAGCGCCTCAGGCCCGACGCCGAAGCGAAGATGGAACCAGTAGGCGAGGAGGCTCTGCATGATGAAGCCCCCGGCGAAGGCGTCGACCGCCGAGAGACCTGCCAGTTGGAGCACCGCACCGCGTGAGCGATGAAGGCCGAGAACTCCGACACGCCTCGGCTCCACAACACCCGGCTCCCGCCCAGGCAGTGCCGCCAGGCGGAGGTACAAAGCGGTGAGCCCGCAGCCAGCGCCCGCGTAGAACCAGAGCATCACCCGATAGGCGGCCAGCTCGCCGGTTCCCCAAGCCAGCGCCCACCCCAATGCCACCCCGGCGGCCAGTGCGCCCAAGGCCGCGGGCAGGAAACCAAACACGTTGTACCAGCCGAAGACCTGAGTCCTGGACCCGGACCGGACCGCGCCCGGAAGCAACGCCTGTTCCATCGCCGTGAAGGGACCCGCCTCTTGGCCGTTGGGGCTCAGGGTCCCCAGGACGGCGCCGCCGATGAGCAGCCAAGGGGACTCCGCGATCGCCAAGAGCACACCACCGACCGCGATCAGCGGCGCGGTGAGGACCATGATCCGAGCCGGCCCGACTCGTGCCGCTGCCGCCGCCAGCAACATCGTGAGGAGCGCGTCCTCGACCATGGTGGCCGTGAAGACGGCGCCGATCTCGGCCGGAGACAAGCCGCGCTTCGCCAGGTACAACGCCAGAACCACGGACAGCCAGCCGAAGGCAAAGGCCCGCAAGGCCTTCGCCGAGAAGACGAGCCACCCGGCGACCGAGAGGGCCAGACGTCCACCGCCTGCCTCACTCATTGCGCCCTCGGCCCCGCCGGCCGACGATCGTTGGGCCGGTCAAAGACCAGGCGTCGCGGCCAGGACCAGCTGCGCTCCGTAATAGAGGGGCAGGCCCCAAGCCCGATTGACGAAGCCGGGAGCGACGAAGCGATCCCGGGCCACCGAGAGGTCCGACAGATAGAAAGCCCCCGCACCCAACGCGATCGGCGGGCGGCCCGTGCCCAGCGCGATCGCCACCATGATCGAGATCACCACGACGTAGGCGATCACCGCCGGCTTCAGGTCGAGGGGCACTCGCGGCAACAGCCAGCGCCCGACGACGGTTCCCGCCACCAGCGTCACCGCCAGCGCCGCGCCGGCCGCCCGCGTGTCCACGCCGTAGATCAGGAACGCCGCGACGAAGGCGAGGTGGCCGAGCAGGAAGGCGAGAATGCCGGCCCGAAACCCGCGCCGCCCGCGTGAGATCAGCAGCACATCGCCGAGCCAGCAGAGAGCGAAGGCCACCAGCAAGGCTCGGCCGTAGCTCGACGACGACGCCCGTTGAGCGAGGGCTGCCACCACGAAGCCCAGAGAGGCGAGCGGCTTGATCACGGCCTGGGCGGCCCGCGAGTCGCGCCATTCCGCCACCAGCAAGGCCAGCGCGCCCAGACCCGTGACGGCCGCGGCGGCCATGTACGGCAAGCTCAGGGTCGCCACCATTCGACCTCCATTCCAGAGCCTCCAAGCGGTGGCGAGAGTGCGTGAGCTACGACGGCCCCAACACTTCGCGAATGCGGCGGCCGAGACTATCGGGTGTGAAGGGCTTCTGGAGGAACGCCATCCCTTCCTCCAGGGCTCCGCTGCGCACCACAACGTCGTTGCTGTAACCCGAGACGAAGAGCACCTTGATTCCGGGCCGGGACCGGCGGAGCGCCTCCGCGAGCTGGCGACCCGTCATGCGCGGCATGATCATGTCGGTGACCAGCAGGTGCAGCGGCCCTTGGTGGCGCGCGCTCGTTTCCAGCGCGGCCTCGCCATCGGGAGCCACCAGGACGCGGTAGCCGAGGTGATCGAGGACCTCCCGGCTCAGCTCCCTCACCGGCGGATCATCCTCGACCAGCAGCACGGTCTCGCTTCCTCCCCGGGCTTTCGGAGTGGAAGCCACCGCTTCGCCGCGGGCGGGCGCGTCCACCTGAGGCAGGTAGACCTTGAAGGTGGTGCCCCGCCCCAGCTCGCTATACACGGCGACGTGTCCGTCATGTTGCTTGACGATCCCGTAGACGGTGGCCAGGCCCAGGCCGGTCCCGCGGCCGACCTCCTTGGTGGTGAAGAACGGTTCGAACATGTGAGCCTGCGTTTCCGCGTCCATGCCGGTGCCGGTGTCGGTGACGGCAAGCAGGGCGTAGCGTCCCGGCCGCACGTCGTGACTCCGGCAATAGCGCTCGTCCAACACCGCAGACGAACCCTCGATGGTCAAGCGCCCGCCATCCGGCATGGCGTCCCGGGCGTTGACCGCGAGGTTGAGGATCACCTGTTCCATTTGACCAGGATCGGCCCTGACTCTCGCGCCTCCACCGTCGAATGAGGTCGCGATCTCGATGTCCTCCGGAAGCAGCCGTCGCAGCATCCCCTCCAGGCCGGAGACCACGTGAGCCAGACCGAGCACCACCGGCGTCATCGGCTGCCTTCGGCCGAAGGCCAGGAGCTGCCGCGTCAGGCCGGCCGCGCGCTCACCCGCCTTGCGGATCTCCTCGATCCGCTTCCGCTGCGGGTGCTCGGCGGGAAGCTCTCGAAGGGCCAGCTCCGAGTAGCCGACGATGACCGCCAGCAAGTTGTTGAAGTCGTGGGCCACACCACCCGCGAGTTGGCCGATGGCCTCCATCTTCTGAGCCTGCCGAAACTGCGCTTCCAGCCGCTTCTGCTCGGTCACGTCCTGAATGGTCCCGATCATCTCGACGATGCGCCCCTCGCTGTCGGCGACCAGTCGGCCCAGGCCGTGCACCCATCGTTCCTGGCCGTCCGTGAGCCGGGTGATGCGGTACTCGCGATCGAAGCTCTGCCGCCTGCCCAGCACCTCCTCGGTGAAGTAGGCGGTCATCTGCTCGCGCTGATCGGGGTGCACGATCGAGAGCCACCCTGCGACATCCTTGACGAACCGGGGGTCCGCGATCCCGAAGATCTCGTCCAGGATCGGGCTGCTGGCCCAGACTCCGCTGGCCACCCGCAGTCGATACGACCCGAGCCGGGCAACACGCTGAGACTCCAGAAGCTCCCGCGCATTCTCCCGGAGGGTCTCCTCCGTCTGGCGGCGATCCGTCACGTCGATCTTGATGGCGACGAAGTGGGTGACCTCGCCCCGTTCGTCCCTCACCGGCGTGATGGTCTGGTCCTCGACGTAGGTGCTGCCGTCCCGGTGGCGGTTGACCATCTCCCGCTGCCAAACGTCACCGGCAAGGATGGTCCGCCACAGCTCGCCATAGAGCTCGGCCGGGTGCTCACCCGACTTCAGGATGCGAGGCGTCTTCCCCTGGCAGGCTTCAGCGCTCCAGCCGGTGAGCCGGGCAAAGGCGTCATTTACCCACACGATGTTGCCAGCACGATCGGTGATCATGACGGCGTTGGCGGCGGCTGCCAGCGCAGAGCCCTGCAGGCGAAGGCGTTCGTCGCGATGGTACAACTCCGCATCGGATGCCTCCCGCTCCCGTCGCCGGAAACGCTGGGCGCCCAGGCCGGAGAGCGCAATCAGCAGAACCGCGATCAGCCCGGTGAGCCTGGCCTCGCGCGCCAGGGGGGCCACGATCTCCTCCCGGTCGACCTTGCTGACCAGGAACCAGGGTGAGTCGGGGACGCGCCGCATGGCCGCCAGCACCGACACACCGCGGTAGTCCACACCCTCGACCTCGCCCTCGCGACCGCTGACGACCAGCGCCGCAGGCAGATCGGCCCGGGTCACGGGCAACCGCAGCTTTAGGGCAGTGTCCGTGCGATGCCGAAGCTCGTTGAGATACGCGACCTCGGCTCCCTCCCGGCGAATCAGCAGGGTCTCGCCGGTACGGCTTGGCGTGGGCCAGGACTGGATCAGTGGGTAGAGGAAGCGCCGGGGATCGTGCTCGAAGATCAGAAACGCGATGGGCCTGGCGGCTGGATCCGCCGCCCCCCGCAGCGGAGCCACCAGCTCGAGATGGATCCCCTCCTCGCTGGTGGGACGGTGCAGATCGAGGAAAGAGAGGTCGGCTGCTTCAAGCGCCTTCCGTGCCAACTCGTCAGTCGCGCCGGCTCCCGGGTCCTGCGCCGGCACGGTGAGTCGCACGTGCCCCTCTGAGTCCAGCAACGAGATCCGCTCGTAGCTCTGCTCCTTGCGCAGGACGCGGAGCCAAGCCCGGATAGGCGCGCCAGCGCCAGCGCGGGCACCGCCGCCGAGCCAGACGCGAACAGCGTCCACCAGCAGCGGGTCGACCGCCACCACCCGGGCGTCGGCGAGCCGCTCGGCGCGCCAGGCTACGATCTGCGAGACCTTTAGCTCGGCGATCGCGCGCAGCTCGGCGCCCTTCTCGATCAGGAAGCCCTGGCGAGCTCGGGCATGCTGGACGTAGGCCAGCGCGGCCAGTGCAAGCCCAAGGCCCACGAAGAGGGCGGGCCAGCGCGATCTCCAGGCAGAGCCGGGTCGCGGCTTCTGAGAGCCGCCGCGACTCCCGGTTGTTCCCGCCCCCTCCAGGCCGGCCATGCCCGACCTCCGTGGCCCACTGGCCGATTGACCAAAACCCCGGCGCTGAGAATCACACGGCCCGAGGAGGGGTCGGGCCACAGGGGAAGAGGTTAGCAGATAGCCGGTTCACATGCGCGATTGAGCCTGCCCTACGCAGGAGGGGGTTGGTTCCTGCCCATGGACAGGACCAACCTGCCCGTGGCAATGACCGCTTTCGACCCGGACGAGGGCGCGCCCTGGAGCCCGCCTGAGCGCTTGCCGTTTCGAGGGTCTTCCGCCGGGCTAGAAGCGTTTGGCGTACGAGGCCTTGAAGAAGAGGCCCCGCCGCGTGGTGAGATAGTCGCCCTCTCCGGGGCGCCATCCGCCGCCCTCGAAGCCGCCCCGCTCCAGGACCGACCCGTAGCCGGCGTAGGCCACGGTTCCCGGAACCGGCTCGAAGGAGGCCAGGAAGTCGGTGAGGACGCGACGCCGCGAGCTGTCGTAGCGAGCGATGCCCCGCACCGAAAAACGGCGGTCGAACTGGTAGGTGGTTCGCAGGTTGAGCAGATCCACCCGGAACACGCGGTCCCCGCCATCGCGATCGAGCTGGTAGCGGTCCCAGGAGACGCTCTGGCTGAAGCTCGCTCCCGGCTGGACCGTCATCGTCAGCGAGTGCGACCAGGAGGGCCCCGCGAATGGGTCTTCGCGATCGTAGTAGATGTCGCGACCGAAGTTCATCCGCCCGTCCAGGTTGAGCCAGCGCAGGAGTTGGGCGCCACCCATCACCCGGGTGGTCCGGGTGCTGAACTCCCGCTCCGCCCAAGGCTCCCGTCCCCAACCCGTGTCCACCCGGAAGTAGCCCTGGCGGGTGAAGTTGAACCGAACCCCGATCAGCCCGAACAGCAGGTCGCCGTCCTGGATGCGGTCTCGCGCCGCGCGGGTGAAGAAGAAGGGCGAGACTCGTTTGATCCAGGCGTGCTTCTTCTCATCCGGGTAGAGGCTCAGCGAGCCGTAGGTCCAGTTGGTGGTGAGGCCCGTCTGGTTGACGAACGCTGTGTCCATGCGGAAGTCGCGATCGTAGTGCTCGGTCTGGCTGGCGAAGCCGAATCGTTTGCTCTCGAACCCGTAGTACGCCTGGCCGGCCATCCCGCTGCGGGTGTCGCTCCCGTCGGTACTCCGCGACTCCGACGCCAGAACGGTCGTGCTCCACACGTGGGAACCGCGCCGCACCGAGAGGTCGCTCCCGATCACCCGGTTGTGACCCGCCGCCAGCTCGGTGTCGGTGGCGATGGCGCCCAGATAGCTGCTGCGGCCCAGGCTCCAGGTCGCGCGGCCGATCCAGACGAGCTGGTCCTGCCCCTGGAGCGCCGATCCCGCATCGGGGGCCCGGCCGGGGGCGGTGTCGGACGCCGCCAGCGTGGCAAACGACAACCGGCCCAGGCTCCCCGAGGTCTTGCCTCCCCACTCGGGGTCGACGATCCGTCGTGTGTGGACGGCAGTTCGCATCATGCCGTCGCCTCCCGTGCCCGCCAACTCGAAGGTCCCCATGCCCTCCATGAAGAATGGCCGCTTCTCCGAGTAGAAGACCGGGTAGCGCTGGTTCACTTCCACCTGGAAGGCGTCGGACTCCACCTGGCTGAAGTCCGGGTTCACGGTGGCTTCGAGCGTCGCCGTCGAGGTGATCCCGTACTTCACGCTCACGCCCAGGTCCGGCTTGTCGTCGGCCGCGCCGAACGCATCCGGGCCCACCCGTTCCTGGTTCACGGAGTAGGTGGCGCTGGGCACCACCTCCAGGGCCAGGGGCCGGCGCAGGTCCCGGAGCATCAGCGGCGCGTGGCTCTGGAAGAACGGCTGGTCCGGCAGAAGCGACGGCCAGGAAGCCGACATCCCCAGCCGGCTGACGCGACGCCAGAAGAGGATGCCCATCTTCACCTCTGGGCCACTCGTGAAGCGGATGCTCTTCCAGGGCACCCGGATCTCGACGTCGTAGCCTTCGGCCGTGGTCTTCCCGGCGCTCTCCCAGACCCAGTCCGGAGAGGAGTTTTCGCCAGCGGTGCTGGTGTTGAGGATGTCAGCCTGCACGCCCCGGGGGTTCACGAACAGGTCGTAGGACTGCTGTCCATTGCCGACTGCGTCCAGGCTCACTCCCACCCAGTCATCGCTGAAGAGCTGATCGCGGCGGCTGAGGGTCGCGCGCACCTTCTCGGGTTCGGGGTCGAGGCAGTGGAAGGCGAAGTACAGGGCGCTGTCGTCGTAGGTGGCGCGCACCTCGGTCTTCTGCGCCAGCTGCTGTCCGCTCACCGGGTTGTAAGTCACCCACTCGGGCAGAGCCAGCGGCGGCGCCGCCCAGACCGGATCGTCCAGCCGCCCGTCCACCACCGGCGGCTGCTCCGCCCGCGTCAGGTGGAGAGCGATGCGGCCGTCGCTGCCGGAGACCAGCGTGGTGGCGGATCCCGGCACGGCCAGGACGAGGGGTGCGGCGGTGGCGACGACCAGACGAAGCCAGGAGTTCGGCATGCAGGGGCCCCTTTCCCGTCTGAGACGCTCGGCGCCGGGCAAAGGTTGCGTTCAATCCACTGAACGCGCGGGCCAATTGCGTGAGCGGGTGTTGCCGGCGCGAAAGTCGAAGACGCGGGTGGCGTGAACGCGGTCCGGCACCACTAACGCGTTTTGCGTCGGCCCGGGCAAGCCCCTGGCCGCAGGCCCCTCACTCGGGATGATCGAGCCAGGCCGCGACCTCCGGCCAGGGCGCGGCGGTTGGGCGAAAGTCCAGGCTGTTGTGGCCGGCCGTCGGCTGCTCCCAGATCCGCGGCCTTCCCGCCATCGCTGTCGCCAGCCGGCGGCCCTGATCCGCACCGACCACCTCGTCCTGCCCGGCGATCAGGATCGCCACCGGTCCACGGTAGTTGCGCAGGGCCACCACGCTGTCCCAGCGGTCCCGAAGCAGCCAACGCACGGGCAGGAACGGGTAGTGCTGGGCCGCCACCTCGGAGGCGCGCGCGATCGGCGTCACCAGCAGCAGGCCCGCCACCGCCCCCGGATCCCTCGCGGCCAACTGCGCCGCCACACCGGTGCCCAGGCTCTCGCCGACCAGCCACACCCGCCCCTCGCGCTCGCTCCCAAGCTGGGCCAGAGCCTCGGCGGCCGCGTCCACCAGGGCAGCCTGGCTCGGGCTGCCGGGCCTGGCGCCGTAGCCGGGGTACTCGAAGAACACCACCTCACGGTTCCTGCCGCCCAGAACGGGCAGGAGGTAGTCGCGGTCCAGCGCGCTGCCGGCGTTGCCGTGAAACACCAGCAGCCGCGTCGCCGTCGACTGGGAGACCGCCGGACGCCATCCGATCAGGCGCCCCTCCCCGGTCCGCCACGGCTTCAGGCCCTGGGCGGCGGCGCGCGACAGTGCCTCCGCCTCGCTGGTCTGGGCCGGGAAGTACATCATCTTGCGCTGAACCAGGAACAACAGCAGGCAGAGGACGGCGTAGAGGGTGAGTCCCAAGAGCAGCGGCCTGGCCAGGCCGGCGGTGGTCACCAGCAGACGGTAGCACGGCCGCTCGCGCGTTGGGTGCCGTGCCCTCAGGCCACCGGGTTCTTCCAGCGCAGGCCGGCGAAGCGCCGGAAGTCGGCGTCGGTGGAGTGGAGCTCGGCCTGGTGCTCGATGGCGAGGGCCGCCAGGTGAGCGTCTGTCGTTAGGTTGCCACCGGTTCCGAGCTGTTCGAGGAGACCGAAGAGGATCTCCGCGTGGCGCTCCCCGGGATGCAGCAGACTCACGTACGGACGGGCGAGCCAGGCCCGCACCCTCCCGCAGGCCGCACCCACAGGAAGCGGTTGGGTGAGGATTTGACGGTGGGTGGAGATCCGCACGAAGCCGAGGACTGCCACCCAGGCGAGTCCAACCGGCCGGACTCCGTTGAGCAGGCCTTCCCACCATTCGCGTGCCGCCGCGTGCACGGGAGACTCGCTATTGCAGGCATGGATCAGGAGGTTGATGTCCGGGACAATCAACGGCGGAGCCTCCGCGCCGTCTCATCCGCCTCCATCTCGTCCACGAGCTGGTTCAAGCGGTCGAGGTCGACGCCGGGCTTGAAGCCAAAAGCATGCGGTTCCACTTCGAAGCGAGGGACTCTCGGCGGCTTGCCGCCGAAGCCGAGCCCGAGCCGCAACGCCTCGTTCACTACAGTCTTCAGGCTCTTGCCGGTGCGGCGGAGTTCTTGCTGGAGACGTTCGGCAACTTCGGGCTCCAGGGTTAGCGTCGTCCTCATCCCGACATCATGATGTCATCCATCACTGATGTCAAGATGTCGATCGAGCGCCCGAAGCCGCCGAGGCCGCGCCCGCCCCGCGCCGCCAGCGCGGCCGGGCGCGCAAACAGCCGCTAGTCGAAGCCGTCCTTGAAGATCATGTCGGACTGGCCCCATGCGTTGTCGCCCCAGCAGACGAGCGAGCCGTCGGCCCGCGCACCGCAGGTGTGATAGCCACCGGCTGAGATCTGAACGAAAGCCCCGCCGCCGGGAGGGGTGCTCTGCCCGAAGTCGTTGCGACCCCAGCAGACAACCGTCCCGTCCGTCTTCAGTCCGCAACTGTGACTGCTGCCGGCCACCACCTGGGTGAAGGTCCCGGCAGGCGCTAGGCTCTGGCCGTAGTCGTTCCGGCCCCAACAGGCGAGCGTTCCGTCCGTCTTCAACCCGCAGGTGTGGAACCCACCCCCGGCAAGCCGGGTCAAGGTCCCGGAGACGTTCGTGCTCTGCCCGTCGTCGTTGCGACCCCAGCAGGCGACCGTCCCGTCCGCCTTCAGGCCGCAGCTGTGGCTGCCCCCGGTCACCACCTGGGCGAAGGTCCCGGCGGGTGCCGTGCTCTGACCGTACGCGTTCCATCCCCAGCAGGTGGCGGTGCCGTTCGTCCTCACGCCACAGGTGTGCAGGTTGCCCCCGGCGGTCTGGGCGAAGGTCCCCCCGGCCGGGGTGCTCTGTCCATAGTCGTTCCTCCCCCAGCAGAACACGGTCCCGTCCGTCTCGATTCCGCAGGCGTGCTCCCCGCCCACGCCCAACTGGGTGAACGTTCCCCCCGGCGCAAGCGACTGGCCGGAGTCGTTCATTCCCCAGCAGGCCACCCGACCGTTGCGCTTGAGCGCGCAACTGTGCAGGGTCCCGGCGCCGACCAGCACCCTGCTGAACGATCCGGTAGGCGCGGTAGCCTGGCCGTAGTTGTCCCGCCCCCAACAGGTGAGCGTTCCGTCCGTCCGCAAGCCGCAGGAGTGGTAGACGCCCACGGTCACCAGCGTGAAGGTGCCCGCGGGCGGCGTGCTCATCCCGTAGGAGTTGGCGCCCCAGCACTCGACGGTCCCGTTGGTCCTGAGGCCGCAGGAGTGCGTGTCTCCCGCCGCGATCTGGGTGAAGGTCCCGGCCGGGGGCGTGCTCTGGCCGTAGGTATCCCAGCCCCAGCAGGTGGCGGCCCCGTTAGCCGCCAGCCCACAGCAGTGCAGCACTCCTGCTGCGACCTGCGTGAAGGTCCCGGCTGGCGGGCTGCTCTGGCCGTAGCCGTTGTTTCCCCAGCAGGCGACCGTCCCGTCAGTCCTCAGGGCGCAGTTGTAGGTGGAGCCCACCGCGAGCTGGGTGAAGGTCCCGGCCGGCGGATCGCTCTGACCCGAGCTGTTCCCACCCCAGCAGACGATGGTGCCGTTCGTCTTGAGCCCACAACTGTGAGACGCGCCCCCGCCAGCCTCGACGAACGTCCCCGCGGGCGGGGTGGACATGCCGAGCGCGTCGCTCCCCCAGCAGACCGAGGTCCCGTCCGTCTTGATTCCGCAACTGTTGACCGGCCCCGACTGCAATCGCGCGAACATCCCCGCGGGAGGCGTGGTCACATCGCCGGTGATGCCCCAACACGCCACCGTTCCGTCGGCCCGAACTCCGCAGTTAAAGTAGGCGCCCGCGTCGATGCTCCCTAGCGCGGGAGCCGACGAGGCCGCGTGGGACTGGAGCAGGCTCACGTCCTGCGCCCGCAGGGGGCTGGGCGCTCCGAACCAGACGAGCAGAACCAGGGCGCACCTCAGGCTCAACCGAACGGCGGCAGCTCTGCTTAGCACGGCGACCTCCAACCTCTCGTCGCGCCGCACCCCCGTGGCCCGCGTGTCGCGGTAGGTTCGGCGCCTCCCCCTCGCACCAGCGGCGCTGGGTGACTCGATTGTCACATGCCTGCCAAGGGCTGGCTGCTCCGGGTGCTCGGTTTGGACTCTCTGGTCGGTTTGGTCGGTTAGACGCGACGACGCCATTCTGCCGGCGGCCCGCAGGCGCCGAGTCACCTAGCGCGCCCGGACCGCGTGGAGCGCCGCCTTGGCTTCTTTGCGCACCTCGTCTACCGGGTCCCGGGTGGCCCTCTCCAGGGCGGACACCACGTCGTCCCCACCGATGCGGCCCAGGGCTCGGGCAGCGTGGCTGCGCACGTGTTCGTTGGCGTCCGAGAGGGCCTGGATCAGCAAGGGAACCGCATCCCGGGCCTCCGGACCGATGCGCCCCAGCGTCCGGGCCGCCTTCCAGCGCCGATCGCCATCCTCGCTCTGGAGCCCGCGCATCAACGCAGGGACCGCATCCTTGGCCACCGGGCCCATCTTGGCCAGGGCCGCCGCCGGCCCCCCCCGCCCGTAGCCGTCCTCCCCATCCAACGCCTCGATCAGGGCCGGGACGGCGTCTATGGCGGCGGGGCCCATGCCACCCAGGCTCCAGGCCGCAAAGCCCCGAACGTAGGGATCCGGGCTCTCAAGGCCCGCAACCAGCGCGGGCACGTCGCGCGGGGCCGAAAGCCTCAGCCGGGCGAGAGCCAGCGCCGCCTCCCAGCGCACGCTCTCCCGCTCGTTGGAGAGCGCCCGAAACAGCGCCCCGATCGACCGCTCCCCCGCTTCCCCAAAGGCCCCCAGGGCCTGGGCGGCCTGACGCCGCACGTGTTCTTCGGCGTCGCCGAGTGCCATCGTCAGGTCGACCAGCAGCGACGAACTCTCGGGGCCCATTCGCGCCGCGGCCCAAGCCGCCGAACGCCGGACCTCCGCATCTCCGTCGCGGAGGGCGCGCCGAAGATCGGGGACGGCGTCCCGCCTGCTTCCCTTTCCAGCCAGCCAGGCCGCCAAGCCCCCGGCGTCACGGCTCTCCGCGAACGCTCGCAGCCGCTCCCGTGCCGACACCGACGTTGCCGGAACCAAGTTGGCGCGTTGCACCTCGTCAGCCACCACCCGCGCCCCCTCTGGGCTGAAGTGGTCGTAGTCGACGAAGGCCGTTTCCCCGGCCTTGGCCACCGCCGGCAAGAGGTCCAGGCAGCGCAGGCTCTCGCGGCCGCAGAAGTCCGTTATGCGCGCCTGAACCGTGGGCGGCGGAGCCCCCGCCACCACCTGGAAGCGGAAGGGGAACACCAGCACCGCCAGCTCGGCCCCTTCCGCCCGGACCTGGTCGCGGAGCGACCGAAGCTCGACGAAGAAGTGGTCGAAGCCCTCCTTCACCTTGGCCGGTTCGGGCGACACGAAGAGCTGCTCCACGCTCTGGATCTCGCGCGCCGGAGCGTTCACGATTCCCCGCACCAGCGCCGAACCCTCGTGCAGGACTGACAGCCACCGTGGCGGCTGGGTCAGGTTGTTCTGCAGCTCCGGGATGTCGTTCAAGCACACGCCCAGCACCACCAGGTCGGGCCGGTACTTGCGGCCCAGCTTCTGCCAGGCCAGCCGCTCCTGCCTGGTCGACCAGCCCCAGAGCGCCAGGTTGAAGACCTCGACCGGCCGCCCTTCATCGTCGAAGCGGGCCTGGAGCACCTGGGGGTACGCCTCCTGCGGCTTGATCCCTGCCCCCAGCGTCACGCTGTCGCCCAGGAACATCAGCCGGAACACTCCCTCCGGCTTGGACAGCGGGTGCATGCGATCGCGCACCCCATCGGCGTTGAACTCCTCCCAGGGCGGCCAGCCGTTGACGTCGGAGCGGATCGTGTAGAAGTCGCCCTCCCACTTCTTCTCCCAGTTCCAGATGTAGTCTTCGACCACGGGGGCCGGGCGCCGCCCTTCGCGGTAGCGGAAATACCCCTCCAGGCCGCCCAGGAGCAGGCCGGAGACGATGAGACCGAGCAGAAGGTTGCCGAGGAGCGACTGGCGGGGAGAGGTCATTCGTTGTTCGCGCGGGGGCCTTCCAGGCCCCGACTGGCCTCGGCCAGCCCCTTCTCGATTCGACTCCAGTGTGTCCCCTGCCAGAGCAGCTTGCCGCAGCCACGGCAGAGGAAGTAGTCATCCTTCCAAAGGGCGGTCTTGGGGGGAATCCGCTCCCGCACCTCCTGCTTCTCGACCGGCGCCAGCTCGGCTCCGCACGACATGCAGCGCGGCGTCAAGGGCGTGAGGGCCAGATCGCCCATGACCAGGGTCAGTTGGCGCAAGACCGGCATCCGGGAGGGCACCCACACCACCCGGACCCGGCCCTCGTGCACCAAACGACGCTCCAGCAGATGCCCATCGGTGGTCAGCAAGCTCCTCGCCTCGGCGAGGGCCGCTCGGAGCAACGCGTCGCCCTTCACGCCCCGCACGCTCAGCGTGTCGCAACCCGCTGCGCGCAACCAGCGCGCCAGGCCGCCCAGGCTCTCGTCGCAGAGCAGGCGCGGAGCGCCGGTGGGCGACTCCACCGCCAGCAGCCGTCTGACTCGCGCCCGCAAGCCCTCGTAGGCGCGCGCCAACGCCTCCTCGACCGGCACTCCCTCCTCCGCGGCGCGCCGCCGCGCCCCGCTGAGCAGAGCCTCGGCCTCCCGCTCCGGTTGAGCGATACCCAGCTCCCCCAGCAGGCAGCGCAGGCGCTCGCGGTAGCCGATCTCGATTCGAGACACCATCGCCGCCTAGCCTATCACCCGGGCCTCGGGCCAGACCCAGCCGGGTGCTATCATCCCGTCTGTTCCGCCCCCCGAAAGGAGCTTCCCTATGAGGACGATCGCCGCCGCTCTTCTTCTGACTGCCGCCATCGCCGCACCCGCTCTGGCTCAGGACGTCGTCGAACCTCGCACCGGCCAGAAGTTCGCCGCCAAGAGCGGCGACATGTCCCTGCTCGGCATCGGCGTTCGCAGCAAGTGGATGTTCAAGGTCTACGCCATCGGCCTCTACACCGCAGACAGCGCGCTCAGCGGGCCCCTGGTCGCCCACAAGGGCAAGACCACCTCGCCCGAGTTCTACAAGGACCTCATCTGGGGCGACTTCCCCAAACAAGTGGTCCTCAAGTTCACGCGCGGCCTGGGCCAGGCCAAGATCCAGGAAGCCATGCGTGAGGCGCTGGGTGGCGCCGACAAGGCCAAGACCGACCAGTTCGTGTCCTACTTCCCCGAGGTCAAGGAGGGCCAGGAGTGCGTCATCGCCTGGGCTCCGGGCGGGACCCTGGAGGTCACCATGGCGGGCCAGGCCAAGCCCGCCATCGCCGACAAGGACTTCACTGCGGCCGTGTTCGGCATCTGGTTGCGCGAGAAGCCGATCCAGGACGACATCAAGGCGGGCCTGGTTTCCCGCGCCGGCGGCCTGATCAAGTGACGCCTGCAGGGGCGTGGCATGCCACGCCCCTCGGCCCTGCCATCGTCGTGCGTGGCGTGCCTGTCGGAACGTCGGAGCCCCCGAGCCCCCGCCATCGCCGGGAGCGGTCCAACAGCCCGTGCTATACTGAGCGCTCGTTCGTTTCGTGCGCCCGTAGCTCAACTGGATAGAGCGTCGGCCTCCGGAGCCGAAGGTTGTAGGTTCGAGCCCTACCGGGCGTACCAATCAAGACAGCAAGTTAGCGGGAATGGGTCAGGAAGGGATGGCCGCTACAGCCACCCTACAGCCCCCAGGACGAGCGCGGCGCCTCCGCTCGACTCCTCACCCGTCCGCCCCCGGATCGCCCCAGGGCGGGGCAGCAGCGCAGGGCCAGGGGGGGCACACTGTAGACGCGCCAGCGGGGACCGGCCCACGACCCAGGGGGTAAGGTCAACGCCCTTACCCTTCAGGGGGGTAGCCAAGTGGGCTTACCCTTCGCCCCCCAAGGGTGTCGGTTGCAGCTACACCCCTGGTGGGACCAGCCCGGCAGACTGACAGCCCGTGTCAGCCCCGGGCCGTTCCGGGCCAAGAGGAAACCGTGGTTGCGCGCTACCCGGCCGAGGAGTAGGCTTCAGGCATGCGGAGAAAGTCAGCCGTCGCGGGCCTCCTGGACTCCCTCGACGAGGGGCTGTCGCGCGTGTCGCCCGCGGAGCGGAAGCAGACGCTCAGCGCTGGCGCGAAACTGCTCTCCTTGCGGCAAGCGCTTCTCGCCAAGCCTCGACGGCGCGGCGCCGTGCGGCCAGCGACTCGGGATCGAATCCGGGTTGCAGGCTGAGCCAAGCCCAGTAGCCCGCCTCATCCTCCAACTCGACGAAGCCGTGAAACTGGCGCTCTAGCTCCCGTCGCGCTTCGGTCGCGGGATCGGGTATCAAGGCGCGTTCCTGAGGGGGGCGCGGTAGTCGTCGGCCACGCATGCGCCGCGATGGTACACCGGAAGGGGCGAGGAACGCTCCGCGGGTCTCCCCCCGTGCTCTTCCCTTACGGGGCGCCCAGCGCTTGCAGGGCGGCCTTGGCCAAGGTCCGCATCACGCTCAGCGGGGCGTCAGGGTCCGCGACGATGCCCAAAGACTCGAACGCGGAGCGGAGGAGCGGCCACTCGCGGAGCCAGCCGGAGACGTAGCCGCCGGCAGCCATCCGCAGAGCCAGCACCTCGAGGTCTGTCAGCCCGCTACCCGTCGGGGCCTGCGTTCGTGCGTCCTGGCGCATCCTGGGCCTCAACCTAACGTGCAAAGCCGCGTGCCGGCCCGGGGACCAAGCCCGGACCAGCTTGCTGGGGCGCGGCGCTCCCAGGCCATCGCCCCGGAAGGAGCAGCCGGAAGTGATGGCCACGGCGTCGGCGTCGGCGTCGGCAAGGCAAGGCTACGTGGCCGGCGAGGGCTCGATATGCGACCAGCCCCGGTGGAATGCCTGAACCGCCTCACGGCAGGCGCGGTCCGCATCGGCCGGCGCGGTCACGTCGGCGGCCGTCGGTAGGTCGCCAAGCTCCTCGCGGAGAGCATCGAGTCGGGCCGCCAGCTCGGCCGGGGTCAAGGCCTCGATGGCCAGAGCCCACGCGTCGGCCTCAACCTTCCGGCGCCGCGTCGCCCATGCCTGGATTGCTCGATAGTTCGAGCCGGCGGGCCTCGCCACGCCTAACCATGGCCGCACGTCCACTTCGACGAACCGCCCAGGGTACAACTGAGCGGCAAGCTCTTCGAGCTCGCGCACGAAACCAGCGATCTCAGCCGGTTGCGTTTTGCGCAGCTCCGCCTCGACTCGCGCCACCTGGTGCTCTAGATCGATAGCAACCCCCCCGGCTACCGCTGCCGTCGGATCGGCCATCACTGCCTCTAACGCGGCAGACGCCTTCGCGATGGCCGCTCCTCGCGCCGCTTGCGCCTTGGTGTACGCGAGAGAAGCCGCGGCCTGCTTGACGACAAGCGCAGCGCGCTGGGCAGCCCGCGCCTTACGCGTCGCCAGCACGGCCGCCGCGTCCTCTTGCTCGATGGCGCGGCCCGCCGCGGTTTGCCGAAGCCGATTCAGGAACGACTCAACGCTAAGCATAGGGAACCCCCTCCACGATTGAACGCCGCCCGACGAGTGCACCCGGCGCGCGCCCGGTAGGCGCGGTTGCGGGTTGCGCGAATCCAAACTGGCGCAGCAGCGCCTCGCGTTGCGCCCGGTCGCGAACGTTGAGGCGTTCACAAAACTGCCGCGTCGCATCGGCCCGCTGGGTTGCCGACAGAGCCGGTGTCCGCGGCGGATAGGCTCGCGCGATGGACACCGCGGCCGCGGCCGGCTTCGGAGTCGGCCTCCGGGCAGCCACAGGGCCAGGAACGCGGCTCGGGATCCGGTACCGGTTCGCCAGGCAGCGCCTAACTTCAGCAACCAGCGGGTCGGTGCTCTCTAGCCCGACCGGCTGAGGTACGCGGCGGCGATCCGCTATGCAGCGCTTAGCCTCCAGGACCAGCGGGTCGGTGCTCGGCGCAGGGCCTCGGCGCCGCGCCGCGTCGTATGCGATGCCGAAAGCGATGGCCCGCGCCATGAGCTCGCGCTTCCAGCGAGTTTCGTCGGTTTCTCTCACTTCTTGCCTCCAGGTTAGGTTCGGAACGTCTACGCCATGCGCCGAAAGGATCGTCGGGATCGGTCGGCTTCGTCATCGTGACCTTATACCGGTCGGCAGGCGTCATGCCGAACCCGGCTAGCAGGTGCCTCAATTCGGCGCTCAGCTTCGGTCCGATGGGCTCGCCGGCTCGTGCCCGAGCAGCAGCAGCCGCTAGGTGCTGACAGAGCAGACCAAGCGCCTCACTATCCACCACCGTCAACAGCCCCAGCTTAAGCAACCGAGGCGCCAAGCGCGCCCACTCGACGAGCGCAGCGGCAGCCAGCCAGGGAGGCGGAGCGGCGCCCAACGCGGGCTTGGGCTTGGGCGCGCCCTTGGATAGCGGCCGCCCGGTCAGGATGCGAAGGGCCCGCTTTCGTGGTCTAGGCATGCGCGTTAGGCTCCACCTAGGCTCCCCTCCGCAGCGCTTGCGCGGCCGGGTGAATTTGTTTCGCGGTCGAGGCACCCGGGCCACCCGCGCGGTCCCGAGTGGCGCCAGTCCCTGAAGATTTTGCGATGGGGGCCGGCCGCGCACTGGGCCTTTCGCGGAAAACGCGCAAGCCGTGCGCGCTGCCTAACGCTGGTTCGGCTAACTCGTGTCGCTCG
>DATECU010000105.1:0-3642 GCA_035286745.1 Vicinamibacteria bacterium
TGCTCGACGTGTGGGACGAGGCGTACACGCTCGGCGTGCAGCACGGCTACCGCAACAGCCAGGTCACGGTGCTCGCGCCGACCGGCACGATCGGCTTCATGATGGACTGCGACACCACCGGCGTCGAGCCCGACATCGCCCTCGTCAAGTACAAGAAGCTGGTGGGCGGGGGGATGATCAAGATCGTCAACCAGTCGGTGCCGGGGGTGCTGGCCAGGCTCGGCTACGCGCCCGCCCAGGCCGACGAGATCCTGCGCTACATCGACGAGAAGGAGATGATCGAGGGCGCCGACGACCTCGCCTACGAGCACCTGCCGGTCTTCGACTGCGCGTTCCCGCCCGCGAACGGCAAGCGCTCGATCCACTGGATGGGCCACATCAAGATGATGGCGGCGGTGCAGCCGTTCCTCTCCGGCGCCATCTCCAAGACCGTCAACATGCCCACCGACGCCACCCCGGAGGACATCGCGGACGCCTACCTCGAATCCTGGAAGCTGGGGCTCAAGGCGGTGGCCGTCTATCGCGACGGCTGCAAGCGCAGCCAGCCGCTCTCCACCTCCAAGCAGGAGGTGCGGGCGGAGGCCCTGGAAACCACCGAGGAAGTGCGTCCCGCCCGTCGCAAGCTCCCCGACGAGCGCCGGGCCATCACCCACAAGTTCTCGATCGCCGGCCACGAGGGCTACATCACGGTGGGCATGTACGAGGACGGGAAGCCCGGGGAGATCTTCCTGGTGATGGCCAAGGAGGGCTCGACCATCTCGGGCCTCATGGACGCCTTCGCCACCTCGATCTCCATGGCCCTGCAGTACGGAGTGCCACTGGAGGCGCTGGTCGAGAAGTTCTCGCACGTGCGCTTCGAGCCCTCCGGCTTCAGCAAGAACCCCGAGATTCCCTACGCCAAGAGCATCACCGACTACATCTTCCGCTGGCTGGCTTCGAAGTTTCTGTCGGCGGAACACCAGCAGGCGATGGGGGTGGTCTCGATCGAGGCTTCGGCCAAGGGCGACACCGCACCGGTGGCTCAGCCCAAGACCCAGGCCTTCGGCCCCACCTTCAAGAGCCAGGCGGACGCCCCGTCCTGCCATTACTGCGGAAGCATCATGACCCGGAACGGAAGCTGCTACCGCTGCGCCAACTGCGGTTCGACTAGCGGGTGCAGCTAGCCGACGAGAGGTGCCATGGCCCTGTCCCTCCCCTTGATCGAGACCAGCAGCCGGCGGGACGCCTGCTGGGAGCACTGTCGCAACAACCTGGGGATCGCCCGCCTGCTGGTGCAGGAGCGGCGGCCCGAGCCCCTGGTGGCCACCGCCTGTCGCATGGCGGTGGAGACCGCCTGCCGGGCCGCCCTCGAACATGAGGGCCTGGGCTGGGACGGGGACCTGGAGGCCTTCTTCGACCGGTTGGGTCGCCACGGCGAGCCCTTCGAGATCGAGCACGGGAGCACCGGGCCGGTGCGCCTGGCCGCCGCCGAGCGGGCGGTGGCCCGGGTGGCCGCCCACCTGGGGCAACTGGCTCCGGAGCGGAACTGGGGGTTCTGAGACGCTCGCCGTCCGCAAGTGCGCGTTAGATGAGCTGGCGGCATCGCTGGCTGGCCAGCGCGACGTGGTGGTCTTCGCCCGGGCCCTCGCCACTGGGGCACCGCCGGGAAGCCGGCTGGCCCGCATCGCCGCCGTCTTCACCTTCGTCAGCCACCTGGTCGACGTGCCGCCGAGCGACCAGGGAGAGGCGCGAGACGGCGTCGACGCGCTGCTGGGTCTGGCCGGAGAGGACGAGGGTCCGGCGGTGATCCTGGCGGCCCTGCTCCAGGCCGCCGGCGAACGGGCCACGCTCGAAGAGGCGGGCGGGATCGTCTTCGTCGCCGTTGGCCTGGAGGCCCTGGAGGTTGCTCGCCTGCCTCCCCACGCCGGCCTGCTGATCAGCTCGGATCCGGCTGCCCCTTCCGGTCTCGCCTATCGCTTGCCCCTCGACCCCCGGCAATCCCGGAGCCCGCTCGGCTTCCTGCCGCTGGCCGTGCGCGAAGCCCTGTTGCGCGACCGCAGCCGCTACCGCCTGGCGGTGGCGACCTAACTCCGCCTGCTCAAGGCCCTGCTGCGCCGCATCCTGGGGCGCGCCGTGGTTCGGGTCTGGCTTGCCTTCGTCGCCGTGCCCGTCAGCGCCTGCTGGAATGCCCTGGTGGCCTTCCGCGTGATCCGCGAGGCACGAGTGCGGGCGATGGGCCCCTCGTTCGTGCACGAGGTCTCGACCGCGCTCCTGGATGGCGGCGCGCTGTCGCCCGCGGGGCGCGGCGCGGCCCTGCGAGCCGTCGCCAGTGCCATCGTGCGCACCCACGACCTGCACCCCAACCTCATCGCGCTGCTGCATGCGGTCCACCGTCAGACGGACCAAACCCCGCCGCCCGACGTCGACAGCACGGCCGCGTTCATCGCCAGCCTTCGCGATCTGGAGGCGACGGAACGCGCTTCGGTTCTGGAGCTGCTCGGGGCGGCGGCGGTGGTCGACGGCAGGCTGACGGCGGCTGAGAAGCGACTGCTGCGCGAGGCCCGCGCCGCCTGTGGCCTTTCCACCGACCGCACGGACGTGCACCGCCTCCGCCGCGCGTTCCTGTCAGGCCAGCCCCGCTCGGAGCCCCCGCTGGTTGCAGTCGGCCGGGGAACCGCGGGTTGATCCTTGCGACTTGCTCGCCCGCCGAGGGCTGAGGGCTGCCGGTGGTTGGCGCTTACAATCCCCCATGCCCTCGGCCCGCTCCTGTCTTCGCGTCCTCCTCCCCTTCGCCCTGCACGGCCTGGCCCGTGAGATCGATGCCGCTCTGGGCCGCTTGCTTCACAGCACGCTGGACGTGCCGGGGTTCGTCGTTGAAGTCCTATCGCTGGCAGGCTGGGGAGCGCTCCGCGCCGTGGTCGTCTGGGCTGCCCTGGGAGCCGCTGTCTGGTGGCTGTTGGCGGCCGGTCGCATGCTGCGGGTCGGGGGGCTGTGGAGGGAGGTCCTGGAAGCGGAGTCGGCCGGCTTCGCCGCCCTCTATCTTCGTCCGCTGCTGACCCTGCTGGCGCTCGGCTCCCTCGGTGCCCGCTCGACCTACCCCTACGGCTTCACGCTACCGGTTGCGCTGACCCAGGACTGGAGCCCGGCCCAGGATGTCCTGGTACTGGCGGCCCTGCTGGCCGGGCGCTGGCCCAGGCTGCGTCTGCCCGCCCCCGGTCCCGCCTCCGTGGGCTTTCTCGCCTTCTTGGGTTATGCGCTGCTGTCGCCGCCCTGGGCCCGAGAGTGGAACAACCACCCGGGCAACGAACCCAAGACGCTGCGCATGGCGGTAGCACTGGGCCATCAGCTCAGCCTGAACGTCGAGGGGGTGAGCGCCGGCATGGAGGAGCTTCAGCCGATGCCGTTGGGCGCGGCCGGGTCCCAGGCGGCGGGTACCCTTCTCGGCGAGTCGGCGGCGATGCTGCGCGCCCTGGCCCGCGGGCCTTCGGCGGTGGGGGCGACCGCCATCCGCGCCACCCGCATCACGCGCCAGACCATTGCCGGCAAGAACGGAGGCGTCTACAACGTCCTGGCCCCGGGGCCTTCGCTGCTCTTGGCCCCCAGCCTCAGGATCGATCGCGCCCTCAACCGATGGCGGGGAAGCCCGGGCCGACTGGGGGTCAC
>DATECU010000106.1:0-6141 GCA_035286745.1 Vicinamibacteria bacterium
AAAGCCATAGACATGACTCCTTCAATCACCGAGATCCTCGAACGCTGCCGCCAGCTTCTGGCCACGCCCGTGGGCGAGGTGGCGGCGGCGCAGAAGGCCAAGAACCCGGATCGGAAGATCGTGGGCTGCTTCCCGGTCTACACGCCGGTGGAGCTGATCCACGCCGCGGGCGCGCTGCCGCTGGGTGTCATCGGTGGCGGCAACCAGATCGAGATCGCCCATGCCGACTCGCGGTTTCAGTCCTTCATCTGCTCGATCGTGAAGTCGACGCTGGAGCTGGGCCTCACCGACCGGCTGGAGGCGGTGGACGCCATGGTGTTCCAGTCGATCTGCGACCCGGCGCGCAACCTGGCTTCGGTGTTCAAGCGCAACTTCCCGCGCCTGCAAATCGAGTATCTGCACATGCCGCAGAACATGAGCCTGCGGGCGAACGACTACCTGGTGGCCGAGTACCAGCGGATCTTCGACTCCTGGAAGGCGCTCACCGGCAAGCCGGCGACCGAGCAGGATCTGGCACAGAGCATCGGTCTTTTCGACCGGGACCGCGCCCTCATGCGCGATCTGTACCGCCTCCGCTGCGAGACCCCGGAGAAGGTGTCGGCGGCCGAGAGCTACCTCTTGATGAGAGCCGGCACCCTGATGCCGGTGGAGGAGCACATCGAGCTGCTGGAAGCGGCCCTCCCCGGTCTCCAGCAGCGGGCGGCCAAGCCCAAGGACCGCATCCGGGTGGTGCTGGAGGGTTCGTTCTGCGAGCAGCCTTCGCTCGAGCTGATCGACCGTCTGGAGGAGGCCGGCTGCTACCTGGTGGACGACGACTTCCTGCTCGGCTGGCGCTTCTTCAAGCGCGAGGTGAGCGCGGGCGACAGTCCGCTGCGCGCGCTGGCCGACGCCTACATCGATCGCAGCGTCTACTCGGGGGTCAAGCACGACCTGCGCGAGTCCAAGGCCAAGCACCTCACCGACAAGGTTCGGGAGATGCGAGCCGAGGCGGTGATCATCCTGGTCGCCAAGTTCTGCGAGCCGGCCCTCTTCGACTACGCCCTGTATCGTAAGGCGCTGGACGAGGCGGGCATTCCTCACCTGTTCCTCGAGTTCGAGGAGAAGATGTGGGTCTTCGACCGGGTGCGCACCGAGGTGGAGACCTTCGTGGAGTCCATGCTCTTCGAATGAGGAGACCAGGATGACGGAACAGAAGGGCTATCAAGAGCGGATGCATCTCCTGCAGAAGGAGATGATGAACCGCTACTACGACGACCTGACGCGGGTGGCGGAGGGGGGCCCGGGCAAGAGCGCCTACATGCTGGTCTCCGGCAACCCGGTGGAGCTGGTGCGGGCCTTCGATTTCCTGCCCGTCTACCCCGAGGTGAACGCGCTGCAGATCGCGGTCAAGAAGCAGGCCCTTCCCTTCATCCTGAAGGCGGAGGAGATGGGCTACTCGATGGACAACTGCGCCTACGTCAAGGCCGACATCGGCTGCTTCTTCAGCGGGCGCAAAACGCCTTTCGGCACCATCCCCCTGCCCGACCTGCTGCTCTGCAACTACGTGGGCTGCAACGTCTACTTGCAGTGGTTCGAGCACCTCTCCGAGTACAACCCGGCGCCGGTCTTCAACCTCGACATCCCCTTCGTGCGCACCGAGGACGGCGAGCCCCGGCCCGAGGACGTGACCTACGTGGTACGCCAGCTCGAGGACCTGGTGGAGATGTGCGAGCGCATCACCGGCAAGGCGCTGGACTACGCCAAGCTGCAGCGGATCGTGGCCCTCTCCGGCGAGACCGGGGAGCTGTGGTCGAAGATCAAGGCCTTGACCAAGCGGCGGCCGTCGCCCTTCGACGCCTACTTCGACTCGGTCACCATGATGGCGCCGCTCTACTGCACCCGGGGCACCGAGGAGTGCCTGCGCTTCTTCGAGGCCGCCTACGAGGAGCTTCTGAAGAAGGCCGAGGACGGGGTGGGGCCGCTGCCGGAGGAGCGCTTCCGGGTGGTGATCGAAGGGCCGCCACCGTGGCCCTTTCTGCGCACCTTCCGCGACATGTTCTCGAAGTGGGGGGCGGTGGCCGTGGCCTCCACCTACTCGACGGTGGGCGGGCTCTGGGAGTTCGGCTTCCGCCACGATGCGAACCGCCCCTTGGAGTCCATCGCTCGCCACATGCTGCAGTGGAACCTGACCAACCGGAACTTCTTGCAGCGGTACGAGCAGATCAAGCGTTATATGGACGACTGGTCGGCGGACGCGCTGATCATCCATTCGGTGAAGAGCTGCCGGCTGTTCTCGGCCGGGCAGGGGGACATGCGGGAGTACTTCAGCAAGGACCTGGGGGTCCCCACCCTGCTGGTGGAGTCGGATCTCGAGGACCCGCGCTACTTCTCCGAGGCTCAGATGCGGAACCGGGTGGACGCCTTCTTCGAGTCGCTGGCCCACAAGCGAGCGGTGGCGGGGAAGGCGTCGTGAGCGGGACCATGCTGCACGGCGCGGGCGTCGACGTGGGCTCGACGCAGACCAAGGCGACCATCCTCGACGGCGAACGGCGGGTGGTGGGGCGGGCCGTGATCGACACCGGGGCCAACGTCACCCGGGCCGGGGAGCGGGCCTTCGAGGCCGCGCTCAAGGCCGCCGGCCTGGTCCGCGAGCAGGTGGCCTACATCATCGGCACCGGCTACGGCCGCTACAAGGTCACCTTCGGCGACGCCCAGGTGACCGAGATCGGCTGCCACGCCCGGGCCGCCAAACTCATGTTCCCCAACACCCGGACCGTCATCGACATGGGGGGCCAGGACGCCAAGGGGATCCGGGTCGGCGACGATGGCGACGTCAAGGACTTCGTGATGAACGACAAGTGCGCCGCCGGCACCGGCCGCTTCCTGGCCAGCGCGGCCGAGGCCCTGAACCTGGGCCTGGACGAGATCGGCCCGCTGTCCTTGAAGGCCAAGACCCCGGTTCGGCTGTCCACCACCTGCGCCGTCTTCGTGGAGTCGGACATCATGTCCTACCTGGCCCTGGGCAAGAGCATCGAGGACATTCTGGGCGGCGTGCACAGCGCCATCGCCTCGCGTACCATCGCCCTCGTCAGGCGGGTGGGCATCGAGTCGGAGGTGACCTTCACCGGCGGGGTGTCCTGCAACATCGGCATGGTGCAGGCTCTGGCGGACAAGCTGGGCATGCCCGTGAACGTGAGCTCCGACTCGCCCTTCATGGGTGCCATCGGGGCGGCCCTGTTTGCTCTGGAACGGGCGGGGGCCAAGGTCGAAGCCCAAGCGGAGGCGGCGCGATGAGCCTGGTTGCCGGCATCGACATCGGGTCCAAGAGCACCAAGGCCGTCATCCTCGACGCCCAGCGTCGGGTGGTGGGGCGGGCGAAGGTCAGGACCCGGCCCGACTTCGCGGGGGTGGCGCGCGAGGCGCTGGAGACGGCGGCCCGTGAGGGCGGGGTCGCCGCCCAGGACGTCACCTACGTCGCCACCACCGGCTTCGGCCGCTACAACGTCCCCTTCCGCGACCTGCAGATCACCGAGATCACCTGCGTGGCCCGCGCCGCCGCCTTCTTGTTCCCCGAGACACGCTGCGTGCTCGACGTCGGCGCTCAGAGCACCCGGGCCATCAAGCTGCGGCAGGCCGGGAAGGTCAAGGAGTTCAAGACCAACGACAAGTGCGCGGCAGGGGCCGGGGGTTTCCTGGAACGGGCGGCGAAGTACCTGGAGGTCTCGCTGGAGGAGCTGGGGACCGTCTCCCTCAGGGCCGACAACCCGCAGGCCATCTCCAGCGTCTGCGCGGTGCTGGCCGAGTCCGAGATCATCAACCACGTGAGCGCGGGCCAGTCGGTGGAGAACATCGTCCGCGGCATCCACGACGCCCTGGCCTCCCGTGCCCAGTCCCTGCTCTCGCGGGTGGGCGTGGAGCCGGAACTGACACTGGTGGGCGGGGTCGCTCTCCAGGCGGGGGCGGTGGCGGCCATCGAGGCCGTCACCGGTCTCAAGGTCAACCTGCCGGATTCGCCGGAGACGGTAGGCGCTCTGGGCGCTGCCCTGTTGGCTCTCCAGCGCCTGGAGAAGCGCAGCGGCGCCGCCGCCGCCTGAAGGAGAAACGCCATGTGGGTGCCCCTGACACCCCTCGACTTCTACCGCCGTGGCCGCCGGCTCTTCGCGGCGAAGACCGCGGTGGTGGACGAAGGCCGCCGGCTGAGCTTCGGCCAGTTGGCCGACCGCATCGAGCGCCTGGCCGGAGCCCTGCGGGCCGCCGGCTGTCGGCCCCGGGAGGCGGTGAGCTTCCTCTCCCCTAACGCGTCGGCCCTGATCGAGGCCTTCTACGCGGCGCCGCTGGGGGGCGGTGTGCTGCACCCCGTGAACCCGCGGCGGGAGGCCTTGGAGATCGCCGAGCTGCTGAACGATGCCGGCTCCCGGCTGCTCTTCTTCCACGCCAGCCTGGCCCCCCTGGTCGGTCAGATCGTCGGCAACCTGAAAGCGGTGGAGCAATTGGTGGTCGTCGAGGGCGAACCCGCCGGTCTGGGGTTCCCGGCCATGGCGTACGAGACGCTGCTCTCGCGGGCCACGCCTTACGCGCCGGACCTCACGGCCCTCGACGAGAACGCCCCCGCCGCCCTCTTCCACACCAGCGGTGGCGCCAGCAAGCCGCGCGGCGCGGTCCTGTCGCATCGCGCCCTCGCCCTGCACGCCCTCTACGCCGTGATCGCCATGGGCCTGCGCGAGGAGGACGTGAGCCTGTGTTCGGTGCCCTTCGCCTACATGAACGGCGGCGGCAACCCCCAGATCAACCTGGCGGTGGGAGCCACCTCGATCCTCGCCCGCAGGAACGACCCGGAGACGCTGCTCGGTCTGATGGCCCGGGAGAAGGTCACCGTCTGGATCACGGCGCCCTTCGTGCTGTCGCGCCTGCTCAGGTCCCCCGCCCTGCCGGCCGCGGATGTCGACAGCCTGCGGTTGGTGCTGGTGGGCGGCGCCCCGCTGCCGGACGCGGTGCTGGCCGAGGCGGAGCAGAGGCTGGGCGCTCGCTGCCTCGCCGTCTACGGCCTCACCGAGACCGCGCCTTTCGTGAGCGCGGCCTTCCCCAAGAGCACTCTGGCGCCGGAGCGGCGGAGGGCGGTGCAGTCGACCGCCGGGCTGCCGGTCCTGGGCGTCGAGGTGCAGGTGGTGGACGAGACCGGCCGCGAGGTGACCGCCGACGGCGAGAGCCCGGGCGAGATCGTGGTGCGGGGCAACAACGTGATGACCGCGTACCATCACGATCCCGAAGCGACGCAGGAGGCGCTCAAGGGCGGCTTCTTGCACACCGGGGACCTGGCCACGGTGGATGCCGAAGGCTACTTGCGCCTCCGCGAGCGGACCAAGGACGTGGTGCTGGTGGACGGCCAGAAGATCGCCGCCCGGGAGATCGAAGCCGGCTTGACCTCACATCCGGATGTGGTGGAATGCGCGGTGATCGCCGCCGCTGATCCGGCTCGGGGCGAGGTACCGGTGGGGTTGGTGGTGTTGCGTGCGGGGGCCAGGGTCACCGAGCACGAGCTCAGGGAGCACGCGGCCCGACAGCTCACGGCCTTCAAGGTGCCGCAGCGGATCGAGTTCCTGAAGAGCCTGCCCAAGTCCGAAGCCGGCGAGATCCTGAAGAGCGACCTCAAAACGTTATACGCATAACGGAACAGCAAACCACAGAGACACGAGAGACACAGAGGACGCTGAGGAACGAACAGACCGACAGAGCCTGACGGTCGGATGCATGCCGGAACCAGGTGAGGTCCAGACAAGAGCGGCACGCCTGCTCCCATCGACCCTAGCTGGTTCCTCTGTGCCTCTCGTGTCTCTGTGGTGAGTTCGTCGTTGTGAGGAGACTATGAAACTGGAAGGCAAGACGGCGCTGGTGACGGGGGCGGGGCAGGGGATCGGGCGCGCCATTGCCCTGGCGCTGGGCGCTGAAGGAGCCCGGGTGGCTGTGGCCGACATCAACGGCGCCAAGGCCGGCGAGGTCAAGGCCGAGATCGAGGCGGCCGGTGGGCAGGCCTCGGTGTTCCCGGTCGATCTCACCAAACGGGCGGAGGTGAACCGGCTGGCGGAGGCAGTGCTGGCCGGGTTCGGCCACATCGACATCCTGGTGAACAACGCCGGCTGGGATCGCCTGGGCTTCTTTCTCGAC
>DATECU010000107.1:0-4858 GCA_035286745.1 Vicinamibacteria bacterium
ACCAGCACTTCGGCATCGACGCCATGCTGGACCGGGTCAAGGACGACGACGATGGCGCGAGCGCGATAGGGGCGCTGGTCGAGGGTTCGGGAACCGCGGTGATGACCGCCTTCCTGCTGCGGGAGATGCAGGCGGGCCGACTCAAGCCGGAGGCGCTGGCGGAGATGGCGAATCATGAGGCGGTCCAGGGTGCCAAGCTGGCGGCGGCTCTGCCCTTCCTGCGCAGGAGCCTGTTGGCCTCCTACATGCTGGGCTTTCCGTTTCTCTTGCGCGGTGACCTGACCAAGGTCGCGGGCGCCGACCCCGCCGACCTGAACCGGGCCTTCGCCAAGCCGCCGGTCTCCAGCGAGCAGATCCTGCACCCCGAGAAGTACTGGGACCCCGCCCAGGCCGATGCGCCGGTGCCGGTGGTGCTTCCGGACCTGGCCAAGGTGCTGGGCGCCGAGTGGTCGCTGGCCGGACAGGGCAAGCTTGGGGAGCTGAATCTGGCGCTCTTGGTAGGTGCCGGGACCCCGGTCGGGAACACCCCGGACGCGCTCTCGGCCGCCGCCTGGACCAACCAGGCGGCCAGCGGGGTCGGGGGCGACGTCTACCAGCACTACTCGAAGGGCACCGAGGGCGTGACCGTGCTGGCCACGGTCTGGGACACCGAGCAGGACGCAGGGGAGTTCGAGAAGGCGCTGGGCTCGCTCCCGGGTCGCAGGGCCTGGCGGCGCGGTGCCGCGGTGGTGGTGGTGGCCGGCGACCTGCCAGGGCGGGCAGAAGCGCTCGCCCTGGCTGCGTTCGACGCCGTCAAGGCCCCCAAGTAGGCGGCGAGTTCCTACTCCAGGCGTTTGATGCGGGCGGCCAGGGTCTCGCGAAGGCGGGCCTTCCGCTCCTCGGGCAGGCTGGGCGCCTGCTCCAGCATCGCCAGCGCCTTCTGCGACGCCGCGACCGCTGCCTTCTTGTCCCCGGCCAGCTCGTGCCCTTCGGCCAGGCTGTCCCGAGCGTTTGGCGAGTCAGGGTAGAGCTCGACCGTCCACCTCAGAACCGCGACCCCGGCCTCGGGTGCTCCGCCGTGGGAGAGCTGGTAACCCAGTCGGTTGAGGTAGGGCTCGGAGAGCAGGCGCTCCAGTGCGGGGGGATCGAGCGGATCGGGAAGCCGGCCGGACTTGGTCAGCGGGACCAGCTTCTTGGCGGCCTCCACGTTTCCACTGGCCAGGGCCGAGAGGACCTTGGCGGTCAGCAGGCCCGCCCTCGCGTCCGGCGGGACATCGATCGAGAGATGGGTCTTGAGGAACTCGACGGTGCGGGCGATCACCTGCCGGGAGCGGCCATCGTCGTCCTCGACGTCGAAGCCGTGGCGGCCGGTCGGGTGATTCAGCACCTCCAGGGTTGCGCCCAACGCCAACGCCTTGGTGGTGAACTCCTGGACACTGCGGTTGAGGCTCAGGCCGTCGAGGCCGGCGCGGCCGATCAGCATTGGTGGCATGTCGGCGAGCTGGTCGGTGAGGTAGGTGACGGGGAAGTACTTGGCCACGGTGGCCCTGGAAGCTTGAAATCGGGCCAGGGTGGCATCGCTCAGATCGAGGGCCGCGTAGTAAGCAACCAGGCACCGCACGTAGGGCAGCCTCTCGCGGAGGGCCAGGCTCAGGTGGGGCCCACCGCCGGAGAACCCCCACAGGGCGATCCGCTCCGGGTCGACGTGGAGGCGATCGGCGTTCTTGCGAACGTAGGCGATGGCGTCGGCCACGTCGCCAAACGACAGGGCCAGGCTCTTCTCGTCGAAGCCGTGGTAGCGGTGGTTGAAGGTGACCCCGATCAGGCCCGAGGCCGCCATCAGACGGCCGTAGGAGGTGTAGACGCCCCAGTCCTTGGGGCGCATCTCCGGGGGAAGGAACCCACCGTGGATGAAGATGACGGCGGGGCGGCGGGCGGCAGGGTCGAGGCCGGGTGGGGTGTAGACGTCCATCTTGACCTCGACGGCGCCGTCGGTCTTGTAGGTGAGGTCGCGCTGCACGACCGCTTGGTCCATGCCGGGTACGGCGTACACGATCGGCCGCGCCAGGTCGTCCTGGGCCGAGGCCGTGGCGGCGACCAACAGGATCGCGGCCGTGACGACGGTGTGGCGGGAACCGGACGAGTGGTGCATCGGTCGACCTCCTTGCCCCTCGGCGTATCCTACGGTGACCAGCGGGGGACGGCTCGTGAAAGTCGGTGTTGGGCTGTCAGAAAGCGACAAAGTGGCCCAGCCGCTGGGCGTGGATCATCGGAGCCATTGACAGCAACCGAGGTGGCGGGAGACTGAGGCATGGCTACGAGCAAGACGGTTGAGGGCTTTCTGGCCCGGCGGCGGTTGGCATTGGTGGGGGTGTCTCGCGATCCCAAGGACTTCTCGCGCGGCGTCTATCGGGAGCTGCTGGCGCGCGGCTACGACCTGGTGCCGGTCAACCCCGCGCTCCAGGAGGTCGAGGGGAGGAAGTGCTTTCCCCGAGTGCAGGACGTGGCGCCTCCCGTCGAGGGGGCTCTCATCATGACCCCGGCGCGGGCCAGCGAAGGCGTTGTGCGCGACTGCGCGGCGGCCGGGGTGCGGTCGGTCTGGCTGCATCGTGGAGGAGGGCAGGGGGCGGTGAGCCCGGAGGCGGTCGCGTTTTGCCGGGAGCAGGGGATGGAGGTGGTCCCCGGCGCCTGCCCGTACATGTTCCTCTCCGGCGCCAGCGCCTTCCATCGCTTCCACGGCTGGGTGCTCACCTTGTTCGGGAAGCTGCCGGCGTAGGTGCGAGGTTCGGCGATTCCGTTTCAGCTGGCAGGCCGGCGCGAGAGCCGGGTCCATGCGCGCAGCGTTCCCCAGAGATAGAGCACGCCGGTGAGCAAGGAGACTGCTGAGAACACTGGCAGCCGAGCGGGAACCAGAGCCGCACCCCCGGAGAAGTGCCAGACCAGCTCGGGGCCCAGGGCCAGGCCTCGGAGCGTGTAGACGACGCCTATCGTCAGCAGACCGATGCGCAGCAGGGGAAGCCGGCGAATCCAGCCGGCCCCCGAGAAGCCGTAGAGCGCCCAGACCGCAAAGACGGCCACGATGGCGCCGGTGATCAAAGCGGGCAGAGGAGATCCCCGCTGGGCGAGCTGGGCCATCTCTTCACCGGCTCCAAAGTAGCGGTAGGCGGAAGCCCCCACGAAGATGACCGCAAGGTGGAGCAGCGCCACCAGGCCGCTCAAGATGCCCGCCAGTTTCAGCATGGTGGCGCCATGGTACACGCCTGTGCGTTCACTCACGAAGCGGGCGGTCCGGAAGGGGGCAGGGCGGGGCTGTGTGCCCGGCCCAACAGGCCCCGGGCAATGGCGTCGGCCCGTTCGACCAGGGCCGGCACATCGACACCGCTCAGCTCGCCGCCCTCCACCACGATGCGGCCGTTCACGATCACCGTGTCCACCGGCTCAGGCCACGGCGAAAAGACGAGGGCGGCCAGGATGTCGCTGCCGGCGCCGGCGTAGGACAGCCGGCGGGTGTCGACCAGGATGAGGTCGGCCTGCTTGCCGGGCTCCAGGCTGCCCACGTCGTCGCGGCCCAGACAGCGGGCGCCGCCGCGGGTGGCCATCCACAGCACCTCCTCGGCGGTGATCCAACGCCCGGGATCGCCGCCCAGGCGATGGGCCAGGAGCGCCTGCCGCGCCTCGGCCAGCATGTTGGAGGTGTCGTTGCTGGCGGAGCCGTCGACACCTAACCCGACCGGAACCCCGGCTTCCAGCATGGCTCTGACCGGCGCTATGCCGGAGCCCAGGCGGAAGTTGGAGGAGGGGCAGTGGGCGACGCCGGTGCCGGTCTCGCCGAAGAGCGCGATCTCCTCCGGCGAGAGGTGGACGCAGTGGGCGAGCCAGACGTCGCTGCCCAGCCAGCCCATGCGGCGCAGGTACTCGACCGGCCGGCAGCCGTAGATCTGCCGGCAGTAGCTCTCCTCGTCTTGGGTCTCGGCCAGGTGGGTGTGCAGCCGAACCCCGTGCTCGCGGGCCAGCTCGGCGGTGCGGCGCATCAGGCCGTCGGTGACCGAGAAGGGCGAGCAGGGGGCGAGCGCAATCCGGGTCATGGCCCCCGGTCGGGGGTCGTGGTGTTCGCGGATCAGCCGCCGCGAGTCGGCGAGGATGGTCTCCTCGTCCTGCACCACGTCGTCGGGGGGTAGCCCGCCCTGGCTCTTGCCCCGGCTCATCGAGCCGCGGGTGGGCTGAAAGCGGATACCTAACTCGCGGGCAGCCGCGATCTCGACGTCGACCAGGCGATCCTGGCCCCGCGGGAAGAGGTACAGGTGGTCGGTGGTGGTGGTGCAGCCGGTGAGGAGCAGCTCGCCCAGGCCCACCCGCACCGCGGCGTCGACGGCGTCGGCGTCGATGCCGCGCCAGATCTCGTACAGCTCGAGCAGCCAACGAAAGAGGGGGGCTTCCTGCACGGCGGGGACATTGCGTGTGAGGGTCTGCGGTAGGTGGTGGTGGGTGTTGACCAGGCCAGGGAGCACCACCTTGCCCCGGGCGTCCAGGAAACGGTCCACCTTGACCGCGCCGGGGACGGTGCCGGAGCCGACGCTCTGGATCCTCTGGTCCTGGATCAGGACCCAGCCGTCTTCCAGTCGGGTTCGAGCGTCGTCCATGACCGCGATCAGGCGAGCGTTGTGGATGAGGATGTTCATGGCAAGGCACGGATGATAGGCGAGAGCGGAACCGGGGTAAAGGCGCCGCGTATGCACCACAGCCGTTTCGGAACTGACTGCCGGAAGCTGGCCATAAGCCCACAGCCGTCTACGGCTTGGGGGAACGCGGTCGTCGGCCGCTATCTTCCAGGGCCATTTCGAGTGCCACTTGCCGGCGCGGAGCGCGCGACGCCGCTCGG
>DATECU010000108.1:0-6474 GCA_035286745.1 Vicinamibacteria bacterium
CGCGTATAGAATGAACCCCTGGTGCCCCCGCGAGCCGTGGCCGCAAGCCGTCAGATCGCCTCCCCCCGGCCCCACCGACGCCCGGCGGTGGGTGGCGGCTCTCGTTTGCCTCCCTTGCTGCGCCCGCTCTTCTGGGACTACGACTGGCGGGTGCTCACCTGGACGAAAGACGAAGACCTGATTCTGGGCCGCGTGTTGGCAGAGGGCGGCTGGGCCCAGGTGTGCCTGCTGCGGTCCGAACTCGGAGACCAGCGGATCGCGGATTGGCTGCTCTGTCACGAAGGCCGAGGGCTGAACCCACAGCGTCTTCGCTTCTGGGAGCTGATCCTCGGGCTTCCCAAACGCCGTGTGGACGGCTGGGTCAAGGCCGCTCGAAGCGGACCTTGGGGGGAGCGAGTCCGGCGTTGAAAGTCCATCGCAGGGCGGTCTCCCCCTCCCAGCTCGAGGTCATCCGTCGCCTGCAGCCGCTGCTGGCGCGAAGGTCCTTCTATCTTGGCGGGGGGACCGCCCTCGCACTCCGACTGGGCCATCGCCGCTCTGTGGACCTGGATTTCTTCTGCGAGGGGCCGCTCAGCGACCCGCTGGGTCTGGCTGCCGAGGCGCGGGAGTGCGCGCCTTTTTCGGTCGAACGCGTCGAGCCGGGAACGCTCCACGGGAGCGTCAGCCGCGTCCGGGTGTCTTTCATCGAGTATCGCTATGCGCTCTTGAAGCCTCTGACAACCCTCGCCGGACTCGGCGCGGCGATCGCCTCGCTCGAGGACTTGGCGTGTATGAAGCTGGCTGCCATCGCGCAGCGCGGAGCCAAGAAGGACTTCCTCGACCTCTTCGCCCTGGGCCGGCACTTCTCGCTCCATGAGATGCTCGCCTTCTACGCCCGACGGTACCGGATTCGGGACTGGGGCCACCTGCTCTTCGCTCTCGCTTCTTTCGACGATGCCGATCGCCAGAGGACGCCGCGCCTGCTGGCCAGCCCTCCCTGGCCTGAGGTGAAGGCGGCCATCCGCCGCTGGGTGAGTGAGGCCAGTCGCTGAGGTATGCTCTAGACGCGCCCCAAGTCGGTCCGGTTCGTTGTCTGGGGGCTCGGGGGGCGGGAACGCCCCGCTTCATAGCAGCGGCCGAGTTTATTTCGGGCGCCGCGAACATGGCACCATGCCCACTGCACCTTTCGGTTTCCTTCGCGTCGGCGCAGCCGCCCCCCGCGTCACCGTGGGCGATCCCGAGGCCAACGTCAACGAGATGCTGGGGACCGTGGCCGAGGCCCGGAGCCGGGGCGTCCAGGCGATCGTCTTCCCCGAGCTGGGCCTCACCGGCTACACCGCGGGCGACCTCTTTCTAAGCGGCGAAACCCTGGTGGCCGGCGCCGAACGCGCCCTGTCCCGCCTGCTGGCCGCGACCGCCGGCTCGCCGATGGCGCTGGCCGTGGGCATGCCCGTCCCCGCGGAGGACAAGCTCTTCAACTGCGCGGTCTTGCTGCAGGGCGGTCGAGTGTTAGGTGTCGTTCCCAAGACCTACCTTCCGGGCTACCGCGAGTTCTATGAAGAGCGCTGGTTCTCCTCGGCCCGCGAAGCCCGCGCCCAGTCGGTGCGACTGGCCGGGTCGACGGTCCCCTTCGGCACCGACCTCATCTTCGCCGTGGAAGACGAGCCGGCGGTCGCGCTGGCCGCCGAGATCTGCGAGGACCTCTGGGTGCCGGTGCCGGAGAGCAGCCTGCACGCTCTGGCAGGGGCCACCCTGATCCTCGGTCTCTCGGCCTCCGACGAGCAGGTGATGAAGGCCGAGTACCGGCGGGAGCTGCTCAAAGTGCAGTCCGGCCGGGGGCTCTGCGCCTACGCCTACGCCAACGCCGGCGTCCACGAGTCGACCACCGACCTGGTTTTCGCCGGCCAGCTCCTGGTGGCCGAGAACGGCACCCTGCTGGCCGAGGGCGAGCGTTTTCGGCGCGGCGGCGATCTGCTGGTGACCGACGTCGATCTGGGGCGCTTGCTGGGAGAGCGGCGGCGTCAGACCTCCTTCGCCGACGGCGTCCATGCCCTCAATCGGTGCTATCGGCGGGTGCCGCTCGACCCCATCCCGGCTCCCCACCCGCATCGTTTGGTGCGCGCCATCGATCCCCATCCCTTCGTGCCCCAGGACCCGGCGCGGCTGGACGAGCGCTGCCAGGAGGTCTTCTCCATCCAGACCGCCGGTCTGGCCCGCCGGCTGGAGCACGTTGGCGTCAAGCGGATCACCCTGGGCCTTTCCGGCGGCCTCGACTCCACGCTGGCCCTCTTGGTGGCGGCCCGCACCTTCGACCTCCTGCAACTGCCGCGGCCGGGCATCCTGGCGGTGACCATGCCCGGCTTCGGCACCACCGAGCGCACGCTCGAGAACGCCAAGCGTTTGGCGCCGGCGCTGGGGGCCAGCCTCCGCGAGATCGACATCCGGCCCGCCTGCACCCAACACATCCGGGACCTCGGCCTCGATCCGAGCGACACCGAAAGCGTCACCTTCCAGAACTTACAGGCTCGCGAACGCACCCAGATCCTGATGGACCTGGCCAACCACCAGACGGCCCTCCACCTGGGCACCGGCGACCTCTCGGAGATAGCGCTGGGCTGGTCCACCTTCGGCGGGGATCACCTCTCGATGTACAACGTCAACGCCGGGGTGCCCAAGACGCTGGTGCGGGAGCTGGTGTCCTGGGTGGCCGAGCACCGCACCACCGGGCCCGAGCGCGAGGTGCTGCGCTCGATTCTGGCCACCCCGGTCTCGCCCGAGCTGGTCCCCGGGCCCAGCGACGGCACCATTGCCCAGAAGACCGAGGACATCCTGGGCCCCTACGAGCTGCACGACTTCTTCCTCTTCAGCTTCGTCCGCCTGGGCGCCGGTCCCCGCAAGATCCTCTTCCTCGCCGAGCACGCCTTCGCCGGGCGCTACGACACCGAGATGCTGAAGCGGACGCTGCGGACCTTCCTCACCCGCTTCTTCGAGCAGCAGTACAAGCGCAGCGCCTGCCCCGACGGCCCCAAGGTCGGCTCGGTCAGCCTCTCCCCTCGCGGCGACTGGCGCATGCCCTCCGACATGAGCGCGGCCGCCTGGCTCCGCGAGCTGGAGTAGCGGCGGATCCGGGCTCGGCAGGCCCCCTCGGGCCCCGCGCGACCTATAATCAGCCCTTTGGCCGGGAAGGAACCACTCGAGACATGGACATCCGCACCCTTCCGATCGCTGACATCGAGCTGCCGCCCGAAGTCGACCGCCTGCGAGAGCTGGCCTACGATCTCTGGTGGAGCTGGTCGCCGCTCGCCACCCGGCTCTTCGCCTGGATCGACGCCGACCACTGGCGGCGCTATCACAACCCGGTCCAGCTCCTGATCAACGTCGAGCCCCACCACTGGGGCCGCCTGCTCCACGACGCCGAGTTCCGCCGCACCTACGAGGCGGTGATCCACGCCTGGGACGCCTACAAGTCGCGCGCCCGCTGGTTCCAGCCCTTCGCCGAGGAGATGCCGGGCCCGGTGGCCTACTTCTCGATGGAGTTCGGTCTCCACGAGTCCCTTGGCATCTACTCGGGTGGTCTCGGAGTTCTGGCCGGGGACCACTGCAAGGCGGCGAGCGACCTGGGTGTGCCCCTGGTCGGCGTGGGCCTCTTCTACCGCTCCGGCTACTTCCGCCAAACCGTCGACGCCGACGGCTTCCAGCAGCACATCTACCCCGACTACGACTTCGCGCGCCTACCGGCCCTCCCGGTGGAGGCTCCGGGCGGGGGTGTGCTTACGGTGCCCATCGACCTGCCGGGCCGGGTGGTCCAGGCGGCGGTGTGGAAGATCCAAGTGGGCCTGGTGCCGGTGCTCATGCTCGACACCGACATCCCCCTGAACGATCCCGCCGACCGGCCCATCACCGGCATCCTGTATGTCCGTGGCCGCGAGATGCGGCTGTGCCAGGAGATGGTGTTGGGGATCGGCGGGGTGCGGGTCTTGCAGGCCCTCGACATCCAGCCAACCGTTTGGCACATGAACGAAGGTCACGTGGCCTTCCTGGGCCTGGAGCGGGCGCGGGACCGCATCCGTCGCGGCGAGGGCCTGGGCGACGCCCTGGCGGCGGTGGCCAAGAGCAGCGTCTTCACCACCCACACCCCGGTGCCGGCCGGCAACGAGACCTTCGAGCGGCCGCTGGTGAGACGCTATCTCGAGCCCTGGGTGCGGGAGGTTGGCTGCGATCCCGACGAGATCCTGGCCCTGGGCACCGAGCAGGGGAGCTTCAACCTGACCGTGCTCGCCATCCGCCTCTCTTCCAGCGCCAACGGCGTGAGCAAGCTTCATGGTCTGGTCTCCTCGGCGATGTGGCGCCACCTGTGGCCCGAGGGTCCGGAGAACCCGGTGGGCCACGTCACCAACGGCGTCCACACCGGAAGCTGGATCGGCCCCGAGATGCGGGCCCTCTACGCGCACCACCTGGGGCCGGACTGGGAAGACCATCTGCTGGAGCCCGAATTCTGGCAGAAGATCCAGGCGGTTCCCGACGCCCACCTGTGGGCCGCTCACCGCTCCCAGAAGGAGCGCCTCATACGTTTTGTGCGGGAGAAGGTGCGCGTGCAGTCGGCACGCCACGGGCTGTCGCCCGACGAGCTCAGGACCATCGAGGGCCTGCTCGATCCGCAGGCCCTGACCATCGGCTTCGCCCGCCGCTTCGCCACCTACAAGCGCGCGGTGCTCATCCTCTCCGACCTGGAGCGCCTGCGGGCCCTGCTGGGCGATGCGACGCGGCCGGTGCAGTTGGTCTTTGCCGGCAAAGCCCACCCCGCCGACCGGGCGGGCCAGGACTTGATTCGCAAGCTGTTCCTGCTCACCCAGGGCGAGTTCCGGGGCAAGGTCGTCTTTCTCGAGGACTACGACATCGAGATGGGGCGGATGCTGGTGCAGGGGTCCGACGTCTGGCTCAACACCCCGCGCCGGCCGCAGGAGGCCAGCGGCACCTCGGGGCAGAAGTCGCCCATCAACGGCGGGGTCAACCTGAGCATCCTCGACGGCTGGTGGGCGGAGGCGGCCTCGAACGGGAACGGCTGGACCATCGGCGATCACACCGTGCACGCCGACGTCGAGACCCAGGACGGGCGGGACGCCGCGCACCTCTACGACGTGCTGGAGACGGCGCTGATCCCGCGCTTCTTCGACCGGGATGCCGGGGGCTTGCCGCGGGCCTGGATCGAGACCATGAAGGCCTCTATCGCATCGGTGGTGCCGACCTTCAGCGCCCATCGCATGGTGCGCGACTACGCCCAGGACGTGTACCTCCCCGCCGCCCGTCGCCGGGGCTAGGCGGTGTGGGCTGGCTCACCGACACCCGGTCCCACCGGGGGCTAGGCTCCGTCCATGAAGGTCCACTGCCGTCCGGCGCGCTCAGTCGCACTCGCTGCCGTCCTGCTGGGTCCCGGCTGCGGCGGGTCCTCATCCGACGCGCCTACCGACACTCCCAGCCAGCCCCCGGCCGGCGGTGCCGTCATCGCCGGTTGCGCGGTCTTCCCGGCCGACAACCCCTGGAACCGCGATGTCTCGCGGGATCCGGTGGATTCCAACTCCGACGCCTTCATCACCAACATGAACGGACGCCGCAAGGCCCTGCACGCCGACTTCGGCAGCGATCCCAGCTACGGCATCCCCTGGATCGCGGTGCCCGGCACCCAGCCTCGAGTCCCCATGAGCTTCGACTATGCCGACGAGAGCGACCCCGGTCCCTATCCCTTTCCGCCCAACGCACCGATCGAGGCGGGGAGCGACCGGCACGTCCTGGTCCTGGATCGCGACGCCTGCAAGCTGTACGAGACCTGGGACTCGCGCTACCTGGGGCCCGGCTGGCACTGCGGCTCGGGGGCCGTCTTCGATCTGCGCTCGAACGCGCTCCGGCCCGACGGTTGGACCAGCGCCGACGCCGCAGGCCTTCCCATCCTGCCCGGCCTGGTCCGCCGCGACGAGGTCAAGGCCGGCGCCATTCGTCATGCGCTGCGCTTCACCGTGGCCCGCACCCAACGCGCCTACGTCCATCCCGCCACCCACTTCGCCAGCTCCGACCGCAATCCCGATCTGCCTCCCATGGGACTGCGGGTGCGGCTCAAGGCCGCCTACGACGTCTCCCGCTTCACGGGCGACGCGCGGGTGATCCTGGAAGCGCTCAAGACCTACGGCATGTTCCTCGCCGACAACGGCTCCGACTGGTTCATCACCGGTGAGACCAACACCGCCTGGAACGACGGCGACCTGAACCAACTCAAGACCGTGCCTGGGAGCGCCTTCGAGGTGGTGAAGCTGGGCGAGATCCGGCGCTGAGGCCCGTGTCCGGAGGACCTGAAGGTCCCAGACATCACGCCTCCCATCGTTGCATGGTGGGCTCGACTCGAGGATCAGCCATGGCAATCGAGATCGTCTTTGTGGCCGAGGAGGCGCCGGAAGGAGGCTACACGGCTCGTGCCGTCGAGGCTTCCATCTTCACGGAGGCGGA
>DATECU010000109.1:0-3300 GCA_035286745.1 Vicinamibacteria bacterium
CTGAAGACGCGCATCCTTCAGGGAATCGCGGAGATCAACCAAGCCCCGGTGGTTCACCGCTGGCGCAACTTCACCGCCCTGGAAGCCGCCGAATGACTGTAGACCTATCACCGAAACGATATACTAGTTCCCATCGGCGACAACGACTACGGCCTGCACCTGCGGCTGGGGGCCGACATCGTCGCCGCCGGCCGCCCGCCCCAGAGCGATCACCATTCCCACACCGCCGATGGCGCGTTCTATCCCGACCACGAGTGGCTGGCGCAGGTCCTCTTCTTCGGCCTGCATTCGTTGGGCGGCGATGCCGGCATGGTCGTGGTTCAGGCCGCGCTCACGGCGGCTGCGGTTCTTCTTTCCGCACTGGCGGTGCCAGGCCCGCCGCTGTTCCGCCTGATCCAGGCCGCGCTGGTCCTCTTCCTCGGCCACTACCACGTGCAGATGCGGCCGCACCTCCTCGGCTGGTGCCTCTTCGCTCTTCTCATGCTGCTGCTGGAGCGGCGGCGCTACTGGGCGGTGCCTCTCTTGCTCGCGGTGTGGGCGAACGTTCACGCCAGTGTCCTCCTGGGGGCTGGGCTTTCGGGCCTCAGGTTCCTCGAAGAGCTCCGTGCCACCCGCGCTCGGCGCTTCCTGGTTCTGGGAGCGGCCGTCGCCGGGGCCCCGCTCCTCAACCCCTATGGCTGGCACGCCTACCTCCTCTTCTTCCGGATCTCGGGGCACACCGACTTCGTGAACGAGTGGAAGCCCTTCGGGACCGAGACCGCCGGCTTCGTGGTGCTGGTTCTGCTCTTCCTGGCGACCCTCGCCGGCCTGCTCCTGTCCCGGGTCCTGTCGCCCGGGGACACTCTACGCGTCGCCGTGCTCGGCTACGTCGGCTTCGCCGCCAGCCGGAACGCCGTGGTCGCGGCCATCGCTCTGGGCCCGCTCTTGGGCCGATGGTACGGGCCGGCCCTGGCCCGTCTGGGCAGGTCCTGGTCGGTCACCGCAGCCTGCGCCGCCCTGGCGGTGCCACTGGGCATCGGCGTTCGCCACGCCGGCGACCGCCAGCTCTTCCGCTTCGGCCTGAACCCGCTCCACCTGCCGGTGGAGTCGGTCGCCTTTCTGGAACGGCACCGCCTACCGGATCCGCTCTTCAACGACTACAACTTCGGCGGCTACCTGCTGTGGGCCGCGCCCCAGCGCCGCGTGTTCGTGGATGGACGGCTCGAGGTCTACGGGGGCAAGCCCCTCGACGACTACCTGAAGGCGTCCCGGGGCGAAGCCGGCTGGCGGCAGGTCCTCGACGAGTACGGCGTGAAGACCGCGCTCCTGCGTCCCGAGCGACCACTGGTCCGCGAGCTGCTGCGCGACCCCGGCTGGGACCTCGTGTACTTCGACTACAACTCGGTGGTCTTCGTGCGCCACGGCGAGGCGCCCGATCGGAAGCGCCTGACCAACGTGTCGCCCTTTGGGAACCGCGACCGGAACAAGCCGGCTGAGGCTCTCCAGGAGATCGCCTACGTCCTGACCGAGAACCCGCGCTTCTTCGGGGGTTACAAGATCCAGGCCTTCCTGCTGGCCAGGACCGGGGACTTCCCGGGAGCGGCGGCGGCGCTCGGCCGCCACCTCGAGCTCCACCCGGCGGGTGCCAGGGCGGAGGACGTGCGGGAACTGGCGTCACAGCTCGCCGGCCGCGGCCCGGGCGGCAGGCCCGGCCCCTGACATCTTTTTGAACGCCGGCCCGTACCCACCGCCGGGCGCCCCCGGTAGAATCCGCTCGGCCCTGGTCGGGCCTTTGCGGAGGTGAGGCATGGTCGGAACCGCGTTGGCCTTGGCTGCGGCGCTGCACACGCCCCTGGAGCTGGCTCCCGGCGTGCGCTACGACCCCAAGATCCCCACCCTGAAGCAGGTCTTGGGCCACGACGTGGGCGAAGAGATCACCTCCCCCCAGGCCATCGTCCAATACCTCACCGCCCTTCAGCAGGCCGCCCCCGATCGCACCCGTCTCATTCGTTACGCGGAGAGCTGGGAAGGCCGGCCGCTCTTGGTGATGGCGGTGGCGTCTCGGGAGCGCATCGCCCGACTGGAGGCGATCCAGGCCGACCTGAAGCGTCTGGCGGATCCTCGGGGCCTGGCGCCGGCCGAGGCCGATCGCTTGGTGCGGGAGTTGCCGGTGGTGGTCCTTCTCCTCCACGCCGTCCACGGCAACGAGATCTCCTCCTGCGATGCCGCTCTCTTCGAGGCCTATCACCTGCTGGCGGCCCAGAACGACCCCGCCGCCGAGGCCATCCAGAAGGACGCCATCGTCCTCATCGACCCACTGGAGAACCCCGACGGCCGCGCCCGTTTCTTGGCCCACAACAACCTGGCACGCGCGGCCGCTCCGGATCCGGAGCCGGTCTCCGCCGAACACGATGAGCCCTGGCCCGGCGGCCGCGGGAACCACTACCTCTTCGACATGAACCGCGACTGGTTCGCCCGCACCCAGCCGGAGACCATCGGCCGCGCTCGCTTCTACCTCTCCTGGTATCCCCAGGTGCTGGTGGACCTGCACGAGATGGGTGGCGAATCCACCTACTACTTCGCGCCGCCCGCGGTGCCCGAGAACCCCCACATCACCAGAGCCCAGCACGACTGGTTTCAGGTCTTCGGCAAGGCCAACGCCGCCCGCTTCGACGAGCGAGGTTTCGCCTACTTCATTCGGGAGACCTACGATTCGTTCTATCCCGGCTACGGCGAGTCCTGGCCCATCTTCCAGGGCGCGGTGGGCATGACCTACGAGCAGGCGTCGGCCCGGGGTCTCAGCTACCGGCGCCGCGACGACTCGCTGCTCACCTACCGCGACGGCATCGTCCACCACTTCACCGCCGCTCTCACCACCGCCGAGACCGCCGCCCGCAACCGCGAGAAGCTGCTCCGGCACTTCCTGGAGTATCGGTCGAGCGCGGTGGCCGAGGGGGAGCGGGGGGCGACCCGGGAGTACCTGCTGCCCCCCGGCGCCGATCCCGCGCGCAGCGAGCGATTGGCGCGGTTGCTCCAGGAGCAGGGGATCGAGGTGCGACGGGCCGAAGAGCCCCTCAAGCTGGGAGCCAGGACCTTCCCCGCCGGGACCTTCGTGGTGCCGGCGGCCCAGCCGGCCGGTCGTTTGGTGCGCAACCTGCTCGATCCGGCCACCCCCATGGACGAGAGCTTCGTGAAGGAGCAGGACCGGCGCCGCAAGAAGCGGCTGCCCGACCAGATCTACGACGTCACCGCCTGGAGCTTGCCCCTGCTCCACGACGTGGAGCTGGTGCTCGCCGAGAAGCCGGCCGCCGGCCGGCAGAG